>CAXTVY010000026.1:13846-27060 GCA_964247665.1 uncultured Chthoniobacterales bacterium
GAGCAGGACCATGTCCGGATAGCTGTGCAGGCAAACGTCAACTGCTTCCTGGCCCGTGCTGCCCTCGCCGACAATTTCGTATCGGTCGGGCTCGCTCCGTCCAAGCTGGAAACGTATAAGTTCTCTCATCACGCTATGGTCATCAACGATCACGATACGGTTGCGTATTTTCATGGATTTTAAGGTCTTTCAGTTCCCTAATAGAACAAGGTTTATGCCGTGTTTCCCCCAGCCATCTTGGGGTCTGTGCCCTACCTCTCTCTGGGGTTGTTTCCCCACAGCGCGCTCCGAGGAAAATGCGTCGCGCAAACCAGACGGCCCGATCTCCGGGTCACTGCCCCTCATGGGGATGATCGTCTCTGTCTCACGGGCAGTTTCTCGCTGCGCCCGAGCATTGGAACGTGGCCGGTCCTTGGATCGAAACAGGCTTTCCTGTTGGATTTCCACGTTGATTGTGGCAAGAATCCGCTCCGGGCGGTCTGCAGGGAATCAAACCTTGTGGGCGGCGGCAGGGGGTCCGGTCAGTCGCAGATTGTCTCGGCGGTGAAAAAGATTGAATGATACGGCATGGCAAAGATCGCAACATGGATTCGGGAGGTGGATGAACCTTTTTTCTCCCGCTGGTTTCTCGACGAGCCCGGCCTCCTGGTCCGCAACGCGCGCTACGCGGAGACCGCTTTGGCCGGACAGCCAGCGTTGCCGGACGGCACGACCGGCTTGCTGCTAACGGGTGGTCCGGACATCGCGGCGGAATTTCTGCATCAACCGGTGCCGGACCCTTCGGTGATTGAAGAAGCGCAGCCCGAGCGCGACCGCTGGGAGTTCGCCGCCGCAACCGAAGCCCTGGAACGCGGCTTGCCGATTTTTGCCATCTGCAAGGGCGTGCAGGTGCTCAACGTTGCGCTGGGCGGCACGCTGTTTCTGGATGTCCCGGGACACAATGCCCCCGCCTTGCGCCTGCACAACCTGCAAAAGATCGAGTACGGCAGCAATGCCCCGGCCAGCACGCGGTTCGACCTCGTCAACAGTTCGCATCACCAGGCGCTCGACCGCTTGGGTGATGGCCTCGTGGTGGAGGGATGGTCGCCGGGCGACGGCATCGTCGAACAGGTGCGCCGTGCGAATGATCCCTACTGTTTTGGGGTGCAATACCACCCGGAGCGCCACGAGCAATACGCGCCGCTGTTCCGAGAGTTTTTCGAGCAAACCGCCCGCCGTTAGTGGCCGGAACCACCATGATGAACAACCTGAATGCCGACCCAGCCCGCATCCTCACGCTGGATGCGCCGCCCCTCGATCTGCTTCTGCGCTGCGGGTGCCAGATTACTTACCGCGCACAGATTCCCGCGCCGATCATTCTGAGCCTCAAACCCCGCCAAGGGTTGACGCAGCAGATCCAGAGCGAGCGCTTCACCGTGGAGCCGCGCCAGGGAATGCTTGAATACGAGGATTCCCACGGCAACCTCATTCATCGTTTCAAGATGCACGCGGGAGTCAACACCATCCGCTACGATTCGTTGATCTGGGTACCGTCTGAACGGGAAAACTCCACCGCGTTCGGACCGCCCGTGCCGGTCGAGCAGTTACCGGACAGCGTCCTGCGTTACACGCTTCCGAGCCGGTACTGCGACTCCGACAAGCTGCTCGACTTCAGTTTCCAACATTTCGGTCAGGTGGCGCACGGGGCCGAGCGCGTGCAGGTGATCTGCGATTGGGTGCACGCCAACATCGAATACCGGCAGTTCAGCGGCTCGCCCAACACGTCCGCGTCCGATATCGTCAACCAACGCTACGGGGTTTGCCGGGATTTCGCCCACACGGCCATCGCGCTGTGCCGGACGTTCAACCTCCCAGCCCGTTACGTTTCCGGCTACGTGCCCGATGTGGCGTGGCAGGACAGCGGTACGCCGATGGATTTTCACGCCTACTTCGAGGTTTATCTAGCGGATGGATGGCATGTGTTTGACGCGCGTTTCAACAAGCCGCGGGTCGGACGCGTCAAAATTGCCCATGGCCTTGATGCGGTGGACGGCGCGTTCTCGACCATCTACGGCGCAGCACGATGGGAACGGTTCGAGGTCTGGAGCTATCAGATTGACCCCGGCGGAGATAACGCCTCGCTGGATGCTCCCGTCGATCTATCCAAACGGCTCTGCGGCACGCCCGAACTGGTCATGCCCGGCACCCCAACCGTTACTTTGCCGTAGGAAACGGCGGCCATCCCGCCGGGTCAGCTTCCGCCGCGGTCCACGCAGCGGGGTCCTCGATTGGGGCATTCCCGGGCGCGTTGATGGCCGGAGGCGGCGTGTTCACACGGGCGGCCAACTCGGGCCGGGTACGCTGGGATTGGAAGAGATAATCCTGCATGTAGTTGCTGAAGATCTCCCGCGGCAGCACTTTTTCCGCTTCTTCCAGCTGTTCGGCGGCAACAGAATAATTTTTCCGGCCAATCTCCCTGGCGGCAGCCAGCAGGAGCCAATCGCCGCCCGGAGAGGGTCCGGTCAGCTGTGCTTTCATTTCAGCGTCGAAAGTTTCATCGCTGCCCGCCTCGACCTTCGCGAGCCGCAGTTTGAAAAAGTACAACGCGCGCGCGGCGGGACTGTCTGGGCGGTCAAGCGTCCGGGTCAGGCACTGCACTGCCTGGGGCAACCGTCCATCACGGCGCAAGGCTTCCCCCTGGCAGAAAAGGAATCGCGCGCTGAATGGTTGCGACCGGACCGCTGCCGCCAGTTGCGTGGCAGCCTCGGTGTAGTCGCTCCTCATCCCCGCGAGGCTCGCACGCAGCAGATAACAGTCCGCCGTGGCTTCCTCCAGACGCAGGGAACGATCCAGGTGGGCCTCTGTCTGCAGCAGATCGCCCTCGTGCAGCGAAAGCAGCGCCAGCCGGTATTCCACCCCGGGCAAAGGCATCTGGCGTGTGACCATTTCTTCGTAGATGGCACGCGCTCCCTTGAAGTCATGGGCGCGCTCGGCCTCCAACGCGCGGTTCACCTCCTCCAGCGCCCGTTCACTGCCCGCGCGCGGCGGCCTGGCCGTCACGTCGCCGAGGCGTGGACCGGGTGCCCACGCCTGACCTAAGAAGTATCCTCCGAGCAGCAGCCCGAACCCACAGACCTGGGCCAGGACCCACATCAGCGTCTGGTACAAGTTCCCCTGGGGCTGCCGTACCGTCGTTGAGAAAACCGGTTGCGGCAGGTCGTCCACCCGCGCCAGCCGGGGCCAGGGTATGTTTTTGAGCGTGTCGGCATCCGGGTTCCCGGTCTCAGCCGACGATGGGTTCGACAGGCTTTCTGTCCGGCCCCCTCCGGCCGCAGCCGATGGAACGTCCTCGTCCGAAGCCGCGGGATCGATAGGTTCCCCCATGCCCGGCACCATTTACGCGAGCCCCCGGAGCTTGTAAAGTCGTGCTTCGGCCGCGTCAGCCCCTCGGAAAGAGGTCGGGGACTGGACGCGGACGAGATGTGCAATACGTTTGCGGAGCCCGCCCGTCAGATTTGCCCATGAAAAATGCCCGCCTCTGGATTGCCCTGACGCGTCCGGACAATCTCGTCAGTGCCTTGGCCGTGGCGGCGGCAGGAAGGGATCGCTTCGCCAGTTGCTGCCTGTTGTACGAGAATTCTCCGTGGTGGAAGAGCGCCGTTTGGGACGAGTTCCAGAGTGTCTTCGACAAGATCCGCTCCGTAGAGCGCGTGACCACCTGCCGCGGGCTGCGCGACCTGCCACGTTTTTACCGTAGTCTGCGCGACCGCCAGCACCAGCTCGTAGAATTGCGGATCGCTCCGCAGGATACCATCATCACGTTGTCCGGGATCACGTCGTTGAGCAACGCGCTGGCTTCCGCGTATCCAGCAGTCAACAAGTTGCTCTGCACCACCGTGAAGAAGTATGTGGACGCCAACCGTCCCTATTCTTTGTCACGCTTCCGCCACACCACATCCGGCTGGCTGCAATATCGCCTGCTGGAACCCTGGGCAGGACTGCGCCGCACCCTGCACCTCAAGCCGTGGTGGGGCGGGGGGGACGGTATCCGCTTGGAACGTCTCGAGCAGCCGCTGGAAGAAGTCTTCGAAGCCATCCTGCTGCTGAGCAACCATGGCGAAGAACTGCCGCCGGGAGCCGGGCCGAACGTCTTTCCCGCGCCTTTTCCTTCCATCAAAGATCTGGCCTCGTCCTCATCGGTTTCCACGCCGGTTGGACGCAGCCAGCCGAGGAAAGTGGTGTTCTTCGGCACCCCGTTTCTTCTCGTCCGCAACCTCGCGCCTGATTTGTACGCCGAGCACCTCAACGCCTGCCTAGACTACCTGCGCCGTTATCATGACGTCGAGTATGAACTGGTTTACCGGCCGCACCCGGCAGAAACCAGCGAGCGCGGGCGTCTCCGGCTCGACCGGTTCGTGATTGAGGAAGACCGCCAGGTCGCAGAGCTTTATTTTTTACGGCACCAGCGCCACATTGAGGCGATCTACTCCGTGTCATCGACGGTTTCCCGGGTTGCTCTCAACTACGGGCTCAATGGGTACGCGCTCTGGCGCAATTTTCCCTTTGACGAAGCGGCCGTCACGTACTTCGAGAGCTTGATGGGGCGCGTGCCTCCGGAATTTGAGCCCGCGACGCTGGCCCAGCCACCGCGGGAGTACGCTTCACAGGCAGCGCTGGAGCCGAAAGCGACTACTTTTCCCGACGCTGTCCGCGCTGTGCTCGATCATTTTGACCGTTCCGGCGTCCACCGGACGCAATCGCGCGAGAAAGCCGTTGCAGCTTCTTTGGGTTCTCCCGTATAGATTCCGGCGGACAGGGCCTCCACTGACTTCTCTTGTGCCGTGGCATCCTGTCTCCCTATGAGTGTGCCGCCCGCCGAATTGCTGGAATCAGGATTGGCCAAAATTGATGCGGATCTCGCTTTCCTCATGGATTGTCTGCGTGAGGTGCTCGTCAGCCTCGGGGAGGAGCATCTGGCCCACTTCGTCCCCTGGACGGCTTCCCGCCTGAACCGATCACAGGTTCCCGCCAGTGAGGAGCCCGCGCCTTCCGACCCGTTCCCGGCGCGGTTGGGACAGGTGTACGCCACCGCCTTTCAGTTGCTCAATCTGATCGAGGAAAATGTGTCTGGCCAGGTGCGCCGCGCCCGGGAAAAGGTGGCTGGGCCTGCCTCGGAACCTGGACTCTGGGGGGCGAATTTCTTGAAGCTCAAAGGAGCTGGCTTGAACGCTGAAGATATTGCCACTGGCCTGAGTGGAATCGTCGTCGAGCCGGTGCTGACCGCTCATCCAACTGAAGCCAAGCGCGCCACCACGCTCGAGCAGCATCGGCGTCTGTTTGACCTGCTGCAAAAGCGCGAGGACCCTCGACTCACGCCACTGGAACTCATCGACCTGCGCGAGGAGATCAAGGTCACCTTGGAGCGCCTCTGGCGCACCGGCGAAATTCTCCTGCGCAAGCCAGAGGTTGCCGCGGAGCGCCGGAACCTGATGTACTACTTCCGCGAGGTTTTCCCCCGGGCGCTGATCGACCTGGACCGGCGACTCTGCCTCGCCTGGGAAGACGCCGGATTCGACCCGGAACTCCTTGGCCGTGGCCGGACGCTGCCGCGGCTGCGGTTTGGCACCTGGGTCGGCGGAGATCGGGACGGTCATCCCCTCGTCACGGCGCAGACCACCCGCGAAACGCTTGATGAACTGCGCGCGGGTGGCCTCCACGTCATCGGTCAGCACCTCAGCCGCCTGGCTACCCGGTTGTGTCTCTCGCACCATTTTCAGAAGGCGCCGGCAGCCTTCTCCTCGCGCCTCGCGCGTCTGATGGAGGAAGCGGGTGACGCGGGGCAACGAATTTTGCACGATGCCGCCGAGGAGCCGTGGAAGCAATACGTCCGCCTGCTAATGCTCAAATTGCCTTTGGCGGACGGTACGCCGCGGGCGGGCCACGTTTATGCCCGGCCCACGGAACTCTCGGTCGATCTTGAGCATCTGCGGGCGTCGCTGGTCCAGATCGGCGCAGCACGAATCGCCGACCGTGACGTGCAGCCCGTGCTGCGCGCGGTCGAGGCTTTCGGGTTTCACCTGGCCACCCTCGATATTCGGCAAAACTCGACGTTTCATGATCGCGCGTTCGGCCAGCTCCTGAAGCTGGCTGGGCATTCGGGCGACGACTTTGCCGCGTGGGATGAGGAACGGCGGCTCGCGTTCATTGAGGTGGAACTCGCTTCGCCCCGGCCATTTCTCTACGCGGGGGTATCGGCGGGTGCGGAGGCCGACGCGGTGCTTTCCTGCTATCGTTTGCTGGCGGCCAACCATCGCGCGAACGGGCCCGGTGGTCTGGGGGCGCTTATCGTCAGCATGACCCGCCAACTCAGTGACCTGCTGGTCGTATACCTCCTCGCCCGGGAGGCTGGGTTGGCGGTAAGCACGCCCGAGGGTCTGGTTTGCGTGCTGCCAGTCGCGCCGCTTTTCGAGACGGCTGAGGATTTGGAGGGGGCGCCCGACATCATGCGGGCATTCCTATCCCATCCGGTGACCCAGCGCAGCCTCCAAGCGATTGCCCGTGACAATCAGGTGACGGAGTTGGTGCAGCAGGTGATGATCGGCTACAGCGACAGCAACAAGGAAAGCGGCATCCTGGCCAGCCAGTGGGCGCTCCACGGAGCCCAGAGTGCGTTGACCGCCGTGGGACAGGAAAGCGGTGTTCGGGTGCGCTTTTTCCACGGACGCGGTGGGACGATCAGCCGCGGGGCAGGACCCACGCATCGTTTCCTGGACGCGCTGCCACCCGGCACCGTGAACGGCGATTTGCGCCTGACTGAGCAGGGTGAAACCATCGCCCAGAAATACGCGAATGGTGCCACTGCTAACTTCAATCTGGAATTGCTCCTGGCTGGAACCGCCGGAACCTCACTCCGGCCAGCGGCAAATATTGATGGCCAGATTTCCGAGCGCCTCATCTCGTCGGTGAATGTGCTCGTGGCCCGGAGCCGCGAGGTCTACGAACGGTTCTTAAAGGAACCTGGCTTCATGGAGTTCTACAGTCAGGCAACACCCATTGATGCCCTGGAGCAAAGCAGTATCGGTTCGCGGCCCGCGCGGCGAACGGGTCAGCGCACCTTGGCTGACCTGCGCGCGATCCCCTGGGTGTTCAGTTGGAACCAAGCTCGCTTTTACCTGCCAGGCTGGTTCGGCGTTGGCAGCGCGTTGGATCACCTCCGCAACACGGATGCAGCTGGGTATCGGGAACTAAGCGCCTCGCTCGGCGGGGTTTGGCCGTTCTTACGCTATGTGCTGATGAATGTGGAGACTAACCTCGCCAGTGCGGATCGCGCAATCATGTCCCAGTATGGAGCACTCGTTGGGAGCGAGCAGGTGCGGCAGAATTACCTTGGCCGGATCATGACGGAATTCGACCTGACCCATGCCATGCTCACGGATTGCTTCGGACGATCCACCATGTCACGGCGTCCGCGGGCCGCGAAGACCCTCGCTCTACGGGCAGACGCGCTGTTAGTCTTGCATCATCAACAGATTGACCTGCTCGCCCGTTGGCGGGCGGTGCAAAACGCCGGTGACGACGATGCTGCCAAACGGATGCTGCCCGAACTTCTCCTCTCGATCAACGCCATTGCCAGTGGCCTGAGAACCACGGGTTAATTCATTTTGTAACTCGTTCGGCGAGAGTTTATTACCGAGGATGATCCGACGTTTCCGGAACAAGCCATTCCGGCTCCGGGTCACGCGGGGCAGTGGTAGGATTAGCGACTGTACTAGGCGGTGCTTGCGACGGATCAGCGTATTCGTGGTGGCTCGCAGGCTTGTCTAGATCGGTCGGGTGAATCCAACCCTTCCCATAGAAGTCCCGGTCTTCGTCGTTCATGAACGCGCAGCCGCCGAGCAATAAACTGGTCAGGAGCAAGGTCAGACTCAAGGAGCGAAGTTTCATCTTGGGAATTTGGGGGTAGATAGCGCCACGCGCTACAATCATCCGGCGCACGGGTGGTCCGCGCAAGCGACAACCTGTGGTTCACGCAAACAATCGAGCGGCGGAGTCGGTCGTTTGCTGGTACCTTCACGGAGATGGTCCAGCAATTCCTCGACCCGTCGCAACCTGTGACAGACTTGCCCGGCCTGGGACCGAGCCGCGCCAAGGCACTCGAAAGACTGGGTTTGCTGACGGTTGGCGACCTGCTCGGTCACTATCCACGGCGCTACGAAGACCGGCGCCAGTTCGAACACTTCCCGACCGTGCCCGAGGATCGATCCGTGTGCGTCTGCGGCACTGTGGTTTCAACCGCCAACAAGCGCCTTGGCGGCCGGCGGCAAATGTTCGAAGTGACCTTGCAAGAGCCCGAGCGTCACGCGCTGAGTTCGCTTTTGGTGGTGCGTTGGTTCAATGCGTACTACGTCCAGAAAATCTTTGCGGTCGGTCAGAAGGTCGTGATCTACGGCAAACCGAAGGCGCGGGGTGCCCAGGTCGTCGTCGATCATCCCGAGTTCGAGGTCATCGAGGCCGAGGATGAGGAGGAAAACCTGATTCACCTCAAGCGGATCACCCCGGTCTACGCTACCACTGAAGGCTTGAGCCAGCGCACGATCCGTACCCTGATCTACCAAGCTCTACAGGCGGTCGATCCTGGCTCGATACCCAGTACGCTGCCCAATGGGATGGACGCTCTCTCGCGCGGAGAGGCCCTGCGCGGTATCCACTTCCCAGATTCCGACGATGCACGCGAAGCTGCTCGCCATCATCTGGTGCTGTCCGAGTTTTTCGCCCTCCAAATGTTGATCGCTGCACGGCGCTCGCGGGTGGTGACACGTCAGGGGCATTCCCACTGCGGACCGGGTAAATTGCTTGAACAGTTTCATGATTCGCTGACGTTTCCGCTGACGGGGGCGCAGTACCGGGCCATCGGCGAGATCCGAGGCGACATGGCGGTGGACCGACCGATGAACCGGCTCCTGCAAGGCGATGTCGGTGCGGGTAAGACCCTCGTGGCCATTTCGGCAATGCTCCTCGCGGTGGAAGCTGGTTATCAGGCGGCACTGATGGCTCCCACGCAGATTCTCGCGGAGCAGCATTACATCGTGTTCACGCGTTGGCTGGAACCGCTTGGGCTCAAGATTGCTTTGCGGACCGGCAACCGCCGTGATGAAAGCGAGTCCGGCGGCTTCCACACCGCCAGTCAGACTATCATGGAGCCGGACGAACTCGCGCTCGACACGCCGCGGCCGAGAGAACCGGACATCCTCATTGGCACGCACGCCTTGCTCTTCGATAAGAAGCCGCTTCCCCGGCTGGGATTGGCAGTCATTGATGAGCAGCATAAGTTCGGCGTGATGCAGCGCGCGCGCCTTGTCTCCGCGCACAAGGTCGTCCCAGATGTGTTGGTGATGACTGCCACGCCCATCCCGCGCACGCTGGCAATCACGGTCTACGGTGACCTGGATGTTTCCGTCCTGGATGAACTGCCCGCCGACCGTGGGAAGATCGTGACGGCGGTGCGCCCCGACAGCAAGCTGCCTGAGGCAGCCGAGTTCGTCCGCGCCCAATTGACCGCCGGAAGGCAGGCGTACCTCGTCTATCCCTTGATCGACGAAAGTGAAAAGCTCACCGCGAAAGCGGCCACGGAGCGGTTCGAGCACTGGACCGAAGCGCTCAAGCCGTTCCGTTGTGAACTGCTCCACGGGCGACTGCGGCCCGACGAAAAAGACGCGGTCATGCAGGCCTTTCGCGATGGGGAAGTCCATGCGCTGGTCGCCACCACGGTGATCGAGGTGGGCATTGACGTGAGGAACGCTAACCTGATGCTCATCGAGAACGCGGAGCGCTTCGGGCTGGCACAATTGCACCAGTTGCGCGGGCGCATCGGCCGCGGCGTCCATAAAAGTTATTGTCTGCTGATGTTCGATGCCCGCGCCGGGGTGGAAGCGGCGGCGAAGCTCAAAATTCTGGAAGAGAGTAGCGACGGGTTTGCCATCGCGGAAGCTGACCTGCGTCTGCGGGGAGCAGGCGATATCCTGGGGACCGCGCAGAGCGGCTTGCCGCCGCTCAAGCTCGGCGACCTGCTGGTCGACGCCGATCTCATGCGGACCGCGCGGGCGGCAGCCAAGGAACTCTTCGAGTCAGACCCCGGGCTGCGGCGGGCCGAGAACCAGCGGTACCGCGGCTACCTCGAAGAAAGTAAAAAGCTCACGCTGGCGCAGGTGGGATGAAACCCGGCCAGGACCTGCCGCGTACCGAATATCTGTGACTGTGAACGAGCCATGAAGCGTTTCCTGAGTTTTCTCCTTTTTATCCTGCTGTTGGCCGTGGCGGTCCTCTCGCTGCAAATTTGGAAGGAGCGGGGATTCCGCGGGGACAATCTCCGGCGCACCGTGAACGATTTCTTTCACCGCGGCAGCGCCGAGTTCCGTCGTCCCGAGAAGTACACGGTGGCGGAGGGGCCTCGCATCAATGTGGCCGACGTTGACGTGTTGGCTGCCATGAGCCGTCAACGGGTTCTGTTGGCCAAGGCAGTTGTGCCCTCCGTCGTCAGTATCACCACTTCCCAGACCGTCCAGAATTCCGGCGCTGGAAACGACCCGCTGTTCCAGCTTTTCCACCACAACATGCGTCAGCGCGGGGCACTCGGCTCGGGTGCCATCGTGAGCCGTGAGGGGCACATCGTCACGAACAACCACGTCATCGACCAGATGGACCAGATCGAGGTCAAGTTGAGCGATGGACGAATTAAGCAGGCCACGCTGATTGGGACGGACCCGATGACGGACATCGCGGTGTTGAAGATTGAGGCCGATGATCTCCAGCCTTTGCCCTTCGGCAACTCCGACGCGGTCGAAGTCGGAGAAACGGTGATGGCAATCGGCAATCCCTACGGCCTGAACGAGAGCGTGACGCAGGGAATCATCAGCGCCAAGGGGCGGCGGGGCAGCGAGAACGTCAGTGACCTGTTCCAGACCGACTCCGCCATCAATCCCGGCAATTCGGGGGGCCCGCTGGTGAACGTGCGCGGCGAGTTGATCGGCATCAACGAGGCAATTTTCTCCGAATCCGGCGGTTGGCAAGGGGTTGGCTTTGCGGTTCCGGCCGACACGGTGCGCGGCTCCATGGACTCGATCCTGAAAACGGGACGGGTGATCCACGGCTACCTGGGGGTTTCCGAGGAACCGGTCGGTGACGGCGGCCTGCGTCAGCGTGGGCTTAGCAATCAAAAAGGCGTGGTGGTTGACACTGTGGCTCCCGGTTCGCCCGCAGAAAAAGCAGACATCCGTCCGGGTGACTTCATCCAGAGGTTCAACGACGTGGCCATCAACGATTTCCATGATCTGCGCCACAGCGTCGCGGAAATCAACGTGGATACGACCGTATCGATTGAACTGCTCCGTAACGGGAAGAAAATGAGCGTGAGTGCTTTGATCACTGAACGCCCCCCGCCCGGGGCACAACTTTCGCAGATGGCACCGTTTCTGCCGCCAGCGATGGGACGTGGTGGACCGCCTTCGTTCCTGAATCCGCACGGCGGTGGTCTCCGCACGAACCCCAGCGGGGATGCGGACAGCCTCAGTGGCGTGCAGGTGACCGAACTCGACGTGGCGTCGGCGCAAAAGCTTGATCTGCCGCCGGATGTTCGGGGGGTGGTTGTAAAACGAGTCGAGCCGGACACGTTGGCGGCCGATAAATTACAGGCGGGCGACGTGATCGAGCAGATCAACCAACAGCCAATCGTTTCTCTGCCGGTCTACGGCAAGCTGGTACGCGCGTTGCCGGAACACCGGCCGGTGTTGTTGTCCATCGTGCGCGAGCGGGTGCGCACATTTGTCGTCTTGACCGGGGCGTGAAGCGAAGGCTAGGTATGTTTGCCCGGAGCCAGCGATTGTCACAACGTGGTTCTAAAACCGTTCGGTTGAGCTTCCGATGCAGATCGAAATTTTGTTGACGCCGGCGGAAATCGCCAACTTGCCAAGGTGCCGCCTCCACGAGGCGACGTGCGTCGTTTTCGACGTGCTGCGGGCCACTTCGACAATGCTGACCGCGCTGGCGCAAGGGGCCCGGCGGATCTATCCGGTGACCACGGTGGCAGAGGCGCGGGAGTTGCGGCGAACCCGGCTACCCGGTGCGTTGCTTGGCGGTGAGCGGGGTGGGGTGAGGATCGAAGGTCTCGACCTGGGTAACTCGCCGCGAGAATATACCCGTGAGGTGGTGTCGGACCGGGAAGTGATCATGACGACCACCAACGGAACGGTGGCCTTGCAAGCCTGTGCGGCGGCCAGCGTGGTCTATGCGGGTGCTCTACTGAATCTGGAGGCCCAAGCAACGGCCATCGAACGGCAGATGCCAAGGCCAAAGCGTTTGCTGCTGGTCTGCGCCGGTTCGGGCGCGGAGTTCGCGCTGGAAGATGGCTTGGCGGCAGCGGCGCTGCTCTTCCGGCTCCGCGCCAGCGAACCATTGGCAGACGCGTCGATGCTACTCGAAACGCTGCACCGTGCGGCCGGTGAACACCCGCTTAGTGTGCTGCGATCATCCAGCAATGGCCGGCGGCTCCTGGAGATCGGTCTGGCTGCGGACGTGGAGTATTGTGCGCGGGTGTCGGTTCTGGATAGCGTCGGTTTGCTCAGGGAAGGTGCCTTGGAGCGCCTCACCTCCGCGTAGCATCCCGGCCGGGGCAAGAATCGGAAAACGATTAATTTTTGCTTTTGAGTTCCGTATCTTCCTTCGCACCAAGGCAGAACTGAGGTAAATTCTCGGTTCTTGATGTTGACGAAACGCCAGAAGCTGTTTGCGGCCGGTCTAGGTTCGGCGTTTCTCCACGCGGTGATGCTGCTTGCCGCCGGGATCATCATGGCCCGGCATCCAGCCGGGAAAGCCGTCGTCGCACCGCCTGAGCCGATCCGTTTGCAACTCGTCAAGGCCGACGTGCCGGAACCGACGCCCACGCCCACGCCTGAACCTTCCATGCTGGATAATTCCCACATGAAGGATGCAGAGCATCCGGTCAAAGATCCGAAATTCCAGGGCTCGAAGGATACGGTGGCAGCGAGCAACGGTCCCGCGACGGGCGATAAACCTCTGCCCTCACAGGAAGGGCGTCAGGCCCCTACTTACGCCTTTGATCCCACACCGCCCGCTCCCTTCGCTCCAGCAGGAACAGCGCCTCCGGCCGATGTCGCGCCGCCCACCACGGCCGCCCGAGCTCCGGCCAGGCAGGTAGCTCCCGCGCGGGTGAACAACGAACT
>CAXTVY010000027.1:0-26570 GCA_964247665.1 uncultured Chthoniobacterales bacterium
TGCTCAACCTCGTGCCGCGCTACCTGCCGCGCTACGGCATGGCTCCGGAATGGGCTAGCGCCACCCGGCCGCTGACGCTCATCTACATGGCGATGGCGTTCACGGTCACGTTGATCTTCCACGCGGACGTGGATGCCCAAGGCGGGGCCTACGCGACGGGGGTGCTCGTGCTGATGACCTCGGCGGCCGTGGCGGTAACGCTCTCGATCCGGCGCGAGCGCGGACACTGGACACCCTGGACGGTATGCTCCGCGCTCATCGCGTTGATCTTCCTGTACACGACGGTGGTCAACGTGATCGAGCGGCCCGACGGCGTCAAGATCGCCGCGTTCTTCATCGGGGCCATCGTGATCGTGTCGCTGCTCTCGCGGGTGTGGCGCACGACGGAACTGCGCGTGGGCGAGATCACGCTCGACGAGACGGCACAACGCTTTCTAAACGAGGCCGCCCAGAGCGGAGAAATCCGCATCCTCGCCAACCACCCCCACCGTTGCGACGTTGCCGAATACGCCGAGGAGGAAAAAGAGGCGCGCGACGACGAGGTCGTGCCGGAGAATGACCCGGTGATTTTCCTGGAAATCTACGTGCGCGACGCCAGCGAGTTCTCCGCCGACCTGAACGTGACCGGGATGGAGGTGGGACCATACCGCGTGTTGCGCGGCGAGAGCGCGGCGGTGCCCAATGCCATCGCGGCGTTCCTGCTGCATGTGCGCGACCAGACGGGCCAGGTGCCGCACGCATACTTCCACTGGGGCGAGCGCAACCCGTTACTGTATCTCATCCGCTACGTGCTCAGCGGCCAAGGTGACGTGGCACCGATCACGCGTGAGATCCTGCGCCAGGCCGAGCCGAACCTGGAGCGCCGCCCGGCGATCCACGCGGGGATTTGAAAGGCGGAAGGTAGGGATAACCATCAGGCCAGAGCGCACGGCACCGGGCTGGACAGCCTGTTTGCACCCTGCTGCCTTCTGTCGGCAACGGTGGCCGCCACTTCTCTAGTTGGTCTGCCCGCTGCAATCGCCACACCGGCCGAAGAACTCCAGCGAGTGCGTCACCTGTGTGTAGCCGTGCTCCCGGGCGATGCGCTGCTCCAGCTTCTCCACCGGACAGCTCCCCTCCAGCGGCGTCACTTGCCCGCAATCCGTGCAGACCAGGTGGTCGCGGTGATGCTCGCTGTCGGTCAGCTCGTAGTGGCTCGTCGGCCGACCCAGGTGGACCTTGCGCGCCAGCCGCAATTCCTCCAGCAGGGTCATCATACGGAACACCGTTGCGAAGTCCGGCGCTTCCCCCTGCGGGCTGAATTTCGCCGCCGTGGCCTGGAGCTGTTCCAGGCTCTGCGGCACCCCGGCGGCCAGCAGGGCGCGCAGGAGCGCCTGGCGGTTGGCCGTCATGCGCAAGCCACGGCCGCGCAACACGGCAACCAGGCTCTCCAAGGTCAACTGACCGGGGAAAGCCGAGCGGCCGTGCGGATGGACGTGGTCGGGAGCGGATTTGCGGGACATGGCGAGCGCGGTGGACGCAACAAATCATAGCACAATTCCACGGCTTTCCGCAAGCGGCTCCAGCCCCCGGGAAATCGCAACCTGCTTGCATTTGCATGAACAGTGGAACGGTTGCCGGAAAGTCAGCGTAATTTCCCGGAATAATCCCTGAAAACGTCAATTTTGTGTTCTCGTTGTTCAGGACGGTCAGGGTGTTGCGAATGGCGAGGCGTGGCGGATGCTTGGGCGTGAAGCCGCCCCCGCCGCCCTTGGCCCCGCCTCCTCTCGCCGCCGGATTGGCGGACCGGCTGGCCGCACACGTCGCGGCGGTACGGGCCTGCGTGCGTTGCCCGCGGATGCGGCGTCCGGCGGTCCCGGGTTCCCCGATAGTCAGCCGCACGCTGCTCATCGGCCAAGCCCCCGGACGGCACGAGCCCGTCGTCGGCCGGCCCTTCGCGTGGACCGCCGGGCGGACCCTCTTCGCCTGGTTCCGGGAGGGCTGCGGCGTGGACGAGGAACGCTTCCGGCGCGAGGTCTACATGGCCGCCGTGTGCCGCTGCTTCCCGGGCGAAACGCCAACGGGCGGCGACCGCGTGCCTGACCGCGCGGAGGTCGCCGAGTGCAGCCGCTGGCTGGGCGCGGAATTCGTGCTGCTGCGCCCCGAACTCGTGATCCCCGTCGGGCGGCTGGCCATCGTCCAGCTTCTGCCGCCCGCGCCCCTGACCGAACTCATCGGACGCTCGTTCCGGGGGACCTACGCCGGGCACTCGTGCGACGTGATCCCCCTGCCCCACCCGAGCGGCGCATCGCCCTGGCCGCGCATTGAGCCGGGCCGGACGCTGACCCGCCGCGCGCTGGCGCTCATCCGCGCGCACCCGGCATTTCCGGCTCCAGATGTTGCGTTCAACGGTCTGGCCACGGCGCACCGTCGCGGATGAACTCAATGTGCAGGCTTTCCCAGCATTGTCCGGCAGCCGCCAAGGTTTCCGAGTACCGTTTTATAAAATCGGGTCGTCGCTTGTCGTTGTAGATCATTTTCCAAGCAGCCAATGTTTGCTGGTCTTCTATCTTCTCGTTGGGCCGTCCGCTTCCAAACATCCGCCGACGGGGCACGTCCCCTTTGTACGGTTTGCCATCGGATTGGAACACCTCCTGGAACGACACCTCACCCCTAGCTTGCCGCGTCCAGTTTTCCCCCGCCGGGTGGAGGGACAACTCCTCGTCCGCGCGTTTAGCAACAAGGCAATCCCACCCGTTACCGTCATCCGTGATGTCTAGCCGGACGGTGGTTCTCCGGGAGCCATCACGGTCCACTTGGAAAAAGATTCTGCCGTCGTGATACCAGTCCGTGTGAACATCGCGGGCTGCGGGATAAGTGGTCAATGACCCGTCGCCCCCAGAGAAATGGTTTTCCTGCTTGGTTTGTGGATCGATGGCGATCCCGGCAACCCATCTCTGTTTACGCCAGTGGGTAAAATTCGCAACGGAACTGTCGGGGAAAAAGTGTCGGCAAAAGTTTTCCTCACCCAGGTTGTCGGTTTCTTCGTACAGGCCCCCGCCGGGACGATGCATAAAGATCTTCACCGCTTCCGAAGCTGAGACGGCAGCGTCGAAGTAACGCACGAATTTGTAGAGCGCGGCTTTTCCTTGTCGGATGGATTGTCGACGGAGACAAAGGCGTCAGGACGCAGACGCATGAACAGGACCTCCTGCCTCCATGCAGGATTCACCGCTGCAAAATGGTGGCGCGAGGTTTCCGGCAGAACAGCAAGAAGTTTTTCGTACCCGTCCATCGTTTCAGGAACAGGTTCTAGCGCACCAACCATCGACACAACGAGCATTGTGGCGAGGCTGGCGAGGAAAAGCTTCAAGAGAACAAGTGTCACGCCCCCACGGCTTCCAGCGCGGCGGGCAGGCCCTTGGGGCCGTCGTGGTTACCCAGGGCCTCGTCCACGGTTTCCAAGCGGCGAATGAGGTCGAGCACGTCGCGCCGGGCGTAGGGACCACCGGCCGCCGGGCAGAAATGCGTGCGGCAGCCGAAGGGACGGTCAGCGTAAATGAGACACTTGCCCGTGCGGGCTTCGAGCATCGGGCACGCGCCGCCCACGCTTGGCGGGGTGGCCTTGCGGCCCGTTGCCCGGATCGCCTGCGCGGCCAGGAGCGCCTCGCCGCGTGTCACGCTGGGCACCAGGCCCGTCTGCTTGAACTGGCAGCACTGCGTCAGCCGCGTGCAATTACGCTCGACCGGGCGGCGGTCCAGCTCCGCGTACACGGCGCGCACCTCGGCCAGCGCGGCGCGGATGGCGTCGCGGCTCGCCGCGGGCGGCGGCTTGCGGGCGTAGCGGGAATCGTGGAGCACGGCGGAAGGCGGAAGGCGGAAGGCGGAACCAGGGAAGGCAGAAGGTAGAAGGTAAGAGGCCGGAATGCAAAAGCAGGATATCGGCTGGCCGCGAAAGGCAGATTCGGCAGAGGGTAATAGATCGAGAAATGGCCGGGGTGGAATGTCGGCCGGAGAAGGTGGATACTAGCAACGCGGCCCCGGTCCTGCTTATCTACTTCCGACTTCCGCCTTCCAAATTTGCCGTGCTTTCCTTCTCGACTTGCTGGAACTCCGCCCGCCATCAGGAGGGCGCGGGGATGCTGCGCGAAATCCTGGCTCTCGGGTTCGGGAACATCGAACTCTCCCACGGTGTGCGCGTGTCGCTCGTCGGCGGCATCCAGGAGGTCGCCAAGGCGGGCGAGGCGCGCATCAGCAGCCTGCACAATTTTTGCCCGCTGCCGCTGGAGATCCAGGGCGCGTCGCCGGATTGCTACGAGTTCACCAGCCACCGGCCCTTCGATCAGCGCCGCGCCGTCAAGCTCTCGCTGCAAACCATCGACTTCGCCCAGCGGCTCGGCGCACCCTTTGTCGTGCTGCACCTGGGGCGCGTGGCCATGACGCCCGTCACGCGCGCCCTCGCCGACCTGGCGCGCGGGGGCCAGATCCATTCGCGCGAATACGTGCGGCTCAAGATCGCGGCCGTCCTGGAGCGCGAGAAGCGCGGCCCGGCGTTCCTGGCACGGGTCCGGGCTTGTCTCGGGCCTATCGTCGAGCACGCGGCGAAGCGGAACGTGAACCTGGGCATCGAAGGCCGGTTCGGCTACGAGGAAGTGCCCAGCGAGCGCGAATTGCCCGCGCTGTTGGATGAACTCGCCGCCCCGCACGTCGGCTACTGGCACGATTTCGGGCACATCCAGACCAAGGCAAACCTTGGCTTCCTGGATCATTACGAATGGCTCAAATCCATGCGCCACCGCGTGTTCGGCTGCCACCTGCACGACTGCCAGTGGCCGAGCCGGGACCACCGGGTGCCCTTCGGCGGGACGATTGACTACGACCGGCTGATCCCGCTGCTGCCGGAGAACTGCCTGTTCACCTGGGAGCTGAGCCCGAGCGCGACGGCCGGGGAAATCCAGGCCGGGCTGGCACGGTGGACCGAGCGGTTCCCGGGAACGGTGTGACCAGCCAGGCTGGGTGAACGCGGGCGGCTTTGGGCGTCGTGCGGAACGGCCGCCCTTTCTGTGCAACGGCAGGCATGACAGAGCATTCATCGGGCAACACGAAACAGGTGACGAAGCGAGGAAGGTCTTCGTCCAGACGAACGATCCACGCGGAACGCCGTACCACCGCTCCGGGCAGTGGCAGCGGCCAGATCCACCGGCTAGCGCTGCCCGAACTTGTCGCGCCAACCGGGGACGGCCTCACGGATGGTGGTGGTTCGGATCAACCACGCGTGGAGAAGGCCGACATCCGCTTTCCCCAGCCGCCGCGATGGCTCCACGCGGAACCAGTGGACGCCCGGCACGCTTTCGGCTATCTCCGCTAGAGCCAGCCTTGGCACCATGAAGAAAATCATCCTCGTCACCCTCCAGATCGTCGTCACGGTCTCCGCGCTCCTCTGGGTGTTCCACAAGCCCGAAACCCGGGCGGGCCTCGTCAAAGCCCTGCACGAGGCCAGCATCCCGTGGCTGCTGGCAGCACTCGCCGCCTCGGTCGTCGCGCCCCTGGCCGCCTCGGTGCGCTGGTGGCTGCTGCTGCGCGTGGCGGACCCGGCGGCGCGGCTCGGCCGCGTTCTCCAACTGGTCATGGTCGGCATGTTGTTCAACCTCTTCCTGCCCGGGTCCACGGGCGGCGACGCCGTGAAGTTCTACTACACGCTGCGCGGCTCCGAGCCGGCACGGCGCGCGCGCATCATCCTTTCGATTGTTATGGACCGCCTGCTCGGTTTGCTGGCGCTCATCCTGTTGGCCACGGTGTTCCTGGCGTTGCGCTACGATTGGCTGACCCGAACCAGCGAGACGGCGAACATTGCCGGTGGCTTTGCCGTGCTGCTGTTTCTGGCGGGCGGCGGGATTGCGTTCCTGTTCATGGCCGTGCAACTGCGCCTGGTGGACCGCCTGCCCGCGAAGATGCCGGGCCGGACGAAATTCATCGAACTCGCCAGCGCCGTGCAGACGTACACGCGGTCGTGGCCGACGACCCTGACGGGCGTGGCCATCTCGTTCGTCGGGCACCTGTCGATGTTCACCGTGTTCTACTTTGTTTCCAATGCGTTGCGGGCCGGGGTGAGCTTCGCGGACATGGTCGTGATCATGCCCATCGTGAACACGTTTGCAGCCCTGCCGATCAGCATGTCCGGCGCGGGTGTGCGCGAGACGCTCATCATCACGCTCATGGGCAAGCTTTGCGGCGTGCCACCCGGGCTGGCGGCAACGGTTTCCATCATCGGCTTCCTGTGCACGGTGGTCTTCAACGGTCTGCTGGGCGGCCTGTTCTACCTGTTCTTCCGCTCGTCCGAGGGCGCGGTGCCCCCGCATGTGGACGACGTGGAGGAACGCGAGCAGGAAGCGGCCCTACCCGACATCATCAAAGCCGCCGGAGCAGCGGAATGACCAAGGCCAAGAACCAAGGCCCAAAGTCCAATGCCCGCCGCGGCAAAGTCTGAGCGCCGTCGGCGAAAGCGGCCCAAGGTCATCCTGGAAGCAGCGCTGACGATAGACGGCAAACTCGAAGCCGTGCCGCCGGTCGCCCGGGACGCCAGTTTGACGGTGGTCGTATGGGAGGATCATGACGGTCAACTGGCGGCCGATCCCCTCGGGCAACTGCTGGCTTTGCCGAAGGCGGTGCGGCGGGTGATCTGCCTGGGACCGGCCCCGACGTTCCGCGCGCTGCTCGACGCCGGGGTGGTGGACGAATTGGAATTGACGGTCGGGCCGCGCGTGGACGGCCGCCGCGACGCCGCGACGCTGAGCGGGCCGCCCGGGGCGGCGTGGTTCCCGGCATCAATCGCGTGCCGGTTATTGAGGGTGGCGATGCGGGGCGGAGAGTGTCGGCTGCGCTACCGGGTGGAGTGAAGGCGGAGGGCAGAGGGCAGAAGGATGCCAAGCGCGAGGGCGGGCGGTCAGGCCAGGAACGCGGAGCTTTAACACGGAGGACACAGAGAACACAGAGCCCGGAGGAGAAGCAGCAGGGAGGGAGAGGACACGAGCCAAGGCAAGCAGGAACAGCGTGGCTCTACCTTCATCCTTCTACCTTCATCCTTCCGCCTTCCGCCGCATCCACCCGCGTTCCGCAGGCGTTTTGCCTTTTGCTTGTTCGTCGGCGAACTTGTCTTTGCCGTCCTTCGCCGATGCACACTACCACCGCCATCACCATGCGTGCCCCGCTGGAGCGCATTTTTGAAACCGCCGCCGATCTTTCCGGCTGGCCGAAAATCTTGCCCCATTACCGCTACATCCATTATTACGAGCGGGGCCCCGAGCGCAACATCGTCAAGATGGCCGCCACCCGCTCGGGGCTGCCCATTGCCTGGACGAGCGAGGAAATCATCGACCGCGACAAGATGGAAGTGCGCTTCACCCACCTCAAGGCATTCACCAAGGGGATGCACGTCGTCTGGCAGTTTCGTGAAACCGCCGAGGGTGTCCGCGTCGAAATCATCCACGACCTGCGGTTCCGCGTCCCGGCCCTGCAATGGCTTTCCGATCCGATCATCGGCACGTTCTTCATCGACCACATCGCCAACCAGACCCTGCGCTGCATGAAAAATCATCTCGAAGCGGAAATGACCAAGGCTCAATGACCAAGTTCCAAGGACCAGGGACTAAAAAGTATATGATTGAGTCCGGAATACGCGCTGACGGCTGTCTGGCGAACCTGCCCGTTAAACAAGCGGAACGTTTTTTCGGCTTGTTCATTGGTCATTGAACCTTGGGCATTTTTCCATCCATGAGAAGAGCTGTCATCACGGGCCTGGGGCCCATCACCTGCGTGGGCATCGGCAAGGACGCGTTCTGGGACGGCCTGCGCGCGCAACGCAGCGGCATCAAACGGCTGGCAGCATTCGATTCCAGCGAGTACAACGCGCACCACGCGGGCGAGATCCTCGACTGGAACCCAGCCGAGTTTTTCCCGCCGCACCGGTTGAAGCGGCTGGACCGCTACGCGCAATTTTCCGTGGCGAGCGCGGCCCTGGCGTTGCGCGACGCAGGGTTGTCGTATTCGCCCGAGGACCCGCAGGCCCGCGTGGGGGTAAGCTACGGCACGGCGCTCGGCGGCATCGCCAACGCCGAGGGGCAACACGCGCATTTCCTGAAGAAGGGCACGCGCGGCGTCAACCAGACGCTCGCGCTCCAGGTCTTCGGTGGGTCGGCGCACACGAACATCGCCATCGAATACGGCCTGCGTGGGGTCGGCACAACGAACTCGAACTCGTGTGCCAGCGGCACGGTCGGCGTCGGCGAGGCGCTGCGCTACATCCGCGACGGCTGGGCGGATGTCATCGTGGCGGGCGCGGCCGAGGCCCCGCTGAGTCCGTTGACGTTCAGCGCGTTTGCCATCATCAAGACCATGAGCCAGTGGGAGGGCGAACCGGCGGCGCGCGCGTGCCGGCCGTTCGACCGCACGCGGGATGGATTCGTGATGGGCGAGGGCGCGGCGGCGCTGGTCGTGGAGGAGTACGAGCACGCGAAGGCGCGCGGGGCGCACATCTACGCGGAGGTGCTCGGGTACAGCCTGAACAACGACGCCTTCCACATGACGAGCCCGCTGCCCGACGGCGCGGGGGCGATTGCGGCGATGCGCGCGGCGCTGTTGGATGCGCGGCTGGAACCAGGGCAGATCGACGCCGTTAACGCGCACGCCAGCAGCACGCAGGTCAACGATTCGACGGAAACGATGGCCATCAAAGCGGTGTTCGGCGACCATGCATACCGAATTCCCGTGAGCGGCACGAAGGCGTACCACGCGCATCCGCTGGGCGCGACGGGGGCGATTGAAACGGCCGTGGCTGCCCTGACCCTGGACCGGGACTGGATGCCGCCTACCTTGCATTACGAGGAACCCGACCCGGCGTGCGATCTGGACGTGGTGCCCAACGAGGGCCGCGACGTGAACGTGCGGTACGTGTTGAGCAATTCGTTCGGCTTCGGCGGGATCAATTCGTGCCTGGTGCTGGGGAAAGTGTGAGCGGAAGGCGGAAGGCGGAAGGCAGAAGGCAGAAGGATGAAGGCAGAGCCACGCTGTTCCTGCTTGTCTTAGCTCCTGTGTTTCTCCCCCTACTGCTTCTCCTCCGGGCTCTGTGTCCTCTGTGTCCTCCGTGTTAAAGTTCCGCGTTCCTGGCCTGACCGCCCGCCCTCGCTCCTGGCAGCCTTCTGCCTTCATCCTTCCGCCTTCCATTTGCACCCACGGCTTTCCCGGAGCATGGTCCCGCCGATGAACCTCCTTCCGCCGCGCCCGCTGCTCGCCTGCGCCCTCCTGACCGTCGCCGGTGCACTCGTCGTCCGCGCCGCCGAACCGACGCCTACCCCTGCCCCTGCTGCCCCCGCTGCTTCCGCGTCACCGGGTGCGAAGATGCCCGAGGTTGGCGTGGAGACGCTCGACGACTCCAAAGCGGCTGCCCCCGCCGCCCCCACCCCGGACCCCGCCATCAACAAGGAAGTCGTGGACCTGAAAACCGCCGACAGCTTGTGGGACTACATCAAAAAGTACAGCAACCTCGACGACATCCAGCCCGACGCCACCCAGCCCCAGGACGCCCAGATGGCCCAGGCGCGTGCGGCCATCGCCGTCAAGATCAGCCACTTGCAAGTGGCCCTGCCCGCGTTTCTCAAGGACTACCCCAAGGACCCGCACTGGTGGGACGCCAAGCTGATGCGCTTGTTTTTCCTGCGTGACCCGGAAAATCTCTCCGAAAAAGATGTCACCGCCGGACTGCACGAGGTGGCCGACTCCAAGGAGGCCCCGATGGATGCCCGCCAGCAAGCGCGCGGCGTGTTGCTGGAAAACGCCGTGCAGGAAGCTGATCCCACCGCCGGATTGACCGACTCGCTCGAGAAAGAGATTTCCTCATACGAGAAAGATTTCCCCGATGATTCCAACGGCGCGCGCTTCGTGCCCTTGCGGATGCATTTCCTGGGCGACGGGCCGCCGGAGAAAACCTTGGCGCTGCTCAAAACCCTGGCTGCGAGCCCAAATCACGCTACAGCAGACGCCGCCAAGACCCAGCTCGCCCTGCGCACCGAGCCGCTGGACCTTAAGCTCAAGGCCACGGACGGCCAGGAGATCGACTTGGCCAAGCTGCGCGGCAAGGTCGTGCTGCTGGACTTCTGGGCGACATGGTGCGTGCCCTGCATGATGAAGCTGCCGGATGTGCTCGCCGCCGATAAGAAGTATGACGCGAAAGACTTCCAGATCATCGGCGTTTCGCTCGACCAGGATGCAGCCGCCCT
This sequence comes from uncultured Chthoniobacterales bacterium, assembly GCA_964247665.1. Taxonomy (GTDB): domain Bacteria; phylum Verrucomicrobiota; class Verrucomicrobiia; order Chthoniobacterales; family SZAS-18; genus CAHJWO01. Next base: position 10,251 of record CAXTVY010000027.1, read on the forward strand.
GGCCAAGGTGACCAAGCAAAAGGGCATGAATTGGCCCGAAATCAACGATCCCAAGGGTTTTGAGGGCGAGATCCCCGCGAAATTTGGCATTGAGGCCATCCCGGCGGCGTGGCTGCTGGATCGCCAGGGTCATGCACACCCGCTGGCGCTTGACGCCAACCTGGACGAGGAAATTGCCAAACTTGTCACGCAGAAGTAGCGCGCGGCATGGGGAGTGGCAGGCGCGGTGAGGGACCGGCACGCGATTTAGGAAAAGGATAAGTTACCAATTCCACATCTCATGACCTCCGAGGAACACGATCTCATTACCGGCCTGTTCAATCGTCTGCAAACGGCGGACACCAGCAACCAGACGCCCAAGGACCAGGAAGCGTCACAACTCATCGGCCAACTGACCGGCCAGCAACCCAGCGCGCCGTACTTGCTCGTGCAAACGCTGCTCGTGCAGGAGCACGCGCTCAGCAACGCCACGACGCGGATCAAACAATTGGAGCAACAGGTCCAGCAGGCCCAGCAAACCGCACAAAAGCCTACGGCGTCGGGTGGTTTTCTATCTGGCCTGTTCGGCCACAGCTCGCAACCCGCGCCGGGTCCGTCCGCCGGGGTGCAACAGAGACAGATGCCCGCGCAGGGTACGCCAGCCGGAGGATATGCACAGCAGCCCAGTGCACCGCCCTTTCCCACGACGGCGAACATGGCCCCGAGTGCGGGTGGTGGGTTCCTCAAAGGGGCGCTCGGCACGGCGGCAGGCGTGGCGGGTGGCGCGCTGTTGTTCGAGGGCGTCCAGAACTTGCTCGGACACAACGCAGGTCCGTTCGGCGGTGGTGGTGGCGGACTGTTCGGTGGATTTGGCGGCGGCGGTGGCGGTGGTTTTCTCGGCGGGGGTCGAGAGATCATCGAGAACAACGAGGTCGTCAATAACTACTACGACCGCGACCCGAATCAGGGACCTACGGCGGATACTAATTTCCAAACTGGCCAGGACGATCTACAGGCTGACAACAGCACCGATTTCCAAACCGGCCAGGGAGATTTGCAGTCCGACAACAGCGCGATGGACAACAACTACGACGCGGACAACACGGACGCGGGCGGCGGAGATTTGTTCAGCGGCGGTGGTGATGACAACTCCAGCGGCGGCAGTGACGACGGGTTGGTCTGATTCCGGGCGGCCGTTTCCAGCGGTTACCCCAACGGCCTTTGTCTCACTTCTTGCTGTCTTCAGGCGGCGCGCTCCATGCGCCGCCGAGGGCACGCACCAACTCCACCGTTGCGGAAAACCGTGCGCCAAGCGTTTGTACCGCGTTGATCTCCGCGCCGAGTTGCAGGCGCTGTGCGTCCACTACATCAAAGTAATTTGTCGCGCCTTCCAGATACCGCTTCTGCGAGAGGCCAAGTACCTGCCCCGCATCCGTCACGGCCCGGGCGCGCGCCTCGGCCTGCGCGGCACGGCGGCGCAGATCGGATAGCGCCGTCTCCACCTCTTTGTACGCCGTGATCGCCGTCGAACGGTAGCTCGCCTCCGCCTCGTCACGCCGTGCCCGGGCAACCCGCAGGTCCGCGAGGTTGCGGCCCCCCTCGAAGATCGGCACGTGAACCGTGCCCAGCACGGACAGCGCGCGGCTTTGCGCGTCGAACAGGCGATTGTCATCCGCGCTCTCCAGCCCGGCGCTACCCTCGATGTTGAAGCGGGGCAGGAACTGCGCTTTGGCCGCGCCGATGCGCTCATCGGCGGACGTGAGCCGGCGCTCGGCTTCCGCCAGGTCGGGCCGCCGCGCGAGGAGTTGCATCGGTACGCCGGGCGGGATCGCGGGCGGGGCAGTCTGCTCCAGCGGACGCGTGGGCACGCGGAACCCGCTGGCGGGTTGTCCGCACAGGGCAGCAAGGTTGTTTTCCAACTCCGCGCGCTGCCGCAGAACCTCCTCGTAATCGGCCTGGGTGTTGTCGAGTTCAACCCGTGCGCGGGCAAGGTCGAGCGGGCCGGACACTCCGGCGTTGAGCCGCTCTTGGCTCAGGCGGACAGCGTCGCTGCGCAGGCCCAGGTTGCGCCGCAGCACGGCGGCCTCGGAATCCAGCGCGCGCAGGCCGTAGTACGCCGTGGCGACCTCGGCGCTCAGACCCAGCGCGACGGCGCGGCGATCCGCCTCGGCGGCCTGGGCCTCGGCCTTGGCCCCGTTGAGCGTGTGGCGAATGCGGCCGAACACGTCGATCTCGTAGGAGACGGTCAGCGGTACGCGAAAATCGTTGTACGTGATTGAGAGCGGCTGGCTGGAGAACGCCGGGACCTTCCCACCGCCCGCGGCGGGCACGGTCACGGTGCCCGCCGCCGGGTTGGCCGTGCCACCGAACAGGCTCGCGAACGACGCCGGATTGCCAATGATCTGCGCACGGCCGATAGGGCCGGTGTTGGTCGTGCGCTGGCGGTTGAAGCTCAGGTTGGATTCGACGGTCGGGTACAGGTCGGCCGCCGCCTGGCGGCTGCCCTGGCGGGCCTGATCGATGCGCGCGATGGCCTGGCGCAGGTCCAGGTTGGACGCGGTGGCCTGACGCTCCAGTGTGTCGAGCGCCGGGTCGTGGAACACACCCCACCACGCGTCGGCGGAAGCACCAGGCACGGCCGGGTGACCCGGCGATGCCGGGGCCGTGTTCTTGAACTGCGCGGGCGCAGCCACCTGGGGCGGATGCGGCGGCGGCGGTTCGGCGCGCGCGGGATGCGGCACCGCAGTAAGCAGGAAAGCCGCCAGCCCGCCGACGATCCCGCAACCCGCAACCCGCAACCCGCAACCCGCAACCTGTATTCTGTATCCCGTTTTCATCATCGCACGCGCACGTTGACCACCGCCGACAGGCCGGGGTGGATGCGGTCCTCGTAACCCCTCACGCTGTCGGCGTCGAAGACGATCTTGACCGGCACGCGCTGGACCACTTTGGTGAAATTGCCTGTGGCGTTGTCCGGCGGGAGCAGCGCAAACTGTGCTCCTGTCGCGGGTGAGATGCTGTCCACCTTGCCGGTGAACGTCTTGCCCCCGACGGCGTCCACGGTCAGCTCCACCGCCTGCCCCGGACGCATCCGGGTCAGTTGAGTTTCCTTGAAGTTCGCGCTGACCCACAGATCGGGCTGGATCAACGCGTAGAGCGCCTGGCCGACCTGCACGCGGTTGCCCAACTCGACGTTCTTGTTGCCCACCCGGCCGTCCACGGGAGCAGTGACCGTGGCGTAGGAAAGCTCGCGCTCGGCGTCGCGCACGGCGGCGTCGTTCGCGGCGACCGTGGCCCCGGCGGCTTCGAGCATGGCCTTGGCGCTCTCGGCTTGAGCCTCGGCGGCGGACACGTTGGACTTGGCACCCGTGACGTTTGCCTTCGCCGCTTCCACGGCGGCCTGGGCGGCGTCGAAACCACCCTTGGTCGTGTCAACCTCGCTCTTGGCGATGGCGCGCTGGTCGTTGTTGTAGAGGCGGTTGTTGCGGGTGAAGTCCGTGTTGGCGGTGTCGAGTTGAGCCGACGAGCGGGTGAGTTGCGCCTGGGTCTGGCCGACCTGTGCCTGGGCCTGCGCAATGCCCGCTTGCGCCTGGTCCACGGCGGCGTGCGCGCGCGATTCCTCGGCGCGGGATTGCGCGAGATTGGCCTGCGCGCGGTGCAGCGCGATTTCGTATTCCAGGGCGTCGATACGCACGAGCGGCTGCCCGGCTTTGACGGCGCGGTTCTCGTCCACGAGCACTTCCGTGACGGCCCCGGCGATGCGTGGGGCGACCTGGTGGACGTGGCCGCTGACGTAGGCATCGTCGGTTTCCTCGAAATTGATGGAGTGCCAGACGAAGCGCGCCGCCCAGAACACGGCTCCGGCGATCAGCACGGTCATCACGAGCCAGAACACCGGCCCGCGGCGTTTTTTGGCGGCGGGCGGCGGGACAACGGCGGGTTTGTTGGGCGGCGCGGGCGGCGCGGCGGCCACGGCGGCGTTGGAAGGGGAATCGGGCATGATGTTAGGAGAAAGTGAGAAGGATGTGAGAGGGTGTCGCGCACGATCCCGCCGTAGGCGGGGTTAGTCGCGCGTGCATGATCTCAGTGCGCCGAGGAGGCGGCTTCCTGCGCGGCCTTATTCGCCCGGCCACCGAGCAGGAACAAGAGCGGCAGCGACAGGACGAACATCACCGCCACATAAAAGAAAATGTCCGAGTAGGCGATGAGCGCCGAGTTGCCGTTGACGATGTTGTCGATCATCCCCATCGCGCGGTGGCGCGCGGCCTCGTAGTCGCCGTTCAGCTTCGAGAAACCGGCGGTCATGGCGTCGAGCCGGTCCAACACGGGCTGGCGGTACACCGTGACGTGGCTGACCAGCACGGCGCGGTGCTCGGCCATGCGGCGCGTCACCATCGTCGTGATCAGCGCGATGCCGATGGAGCTGCCCATCTGACGGCTCAGGCTGTAGATGCCACTCCCGGCGGCGACCTCGTTGCGGGGCAGCGGCCCCAGGGCGGCCAGACTCAGCGGCATGAACATCATCACCGAGCCCACCGCGCGGAAAATCAGCGGCCAGAAAATCGTCTGGGCACCCGTGTCCGGGTTGAGTCCCATGAGCAGATAGCCTGTGAATGCCGTCATCAGCGCACCGATGCCGACCATCAGGCGCGGATCGTACTTCGACAGGAAGCGGCCATACGCGAACATCGTCACCGCGGACATCAGCGCGCCCGGCACCTGCAACACGCCACTCTGCGTGGCGGTGTAATGCAGGTAATCCTGCACGAACACCGGGATGGCGAACATGATGCCGTAGATGCCCATGCCCAGGATGCCCGAGTACAGGCTGCCGCCGATCATCGAGCGGTGGCGCAACACACGCAGGTCCACGGCGGGATGGTCCACCGTGAGTTCCCACCAGATGAACGTGCCGATGCCCGTGACGGCGAGAATCGCCATCGTGGTGATGAACTTCGAGCCAAACCAGTCGTCCTGCTGGCCTTCTTCGAGCATCGTCTGAAAGCTGGCCAATCCCACGGCGAGCAGGCCGATGCCGGTCCAATCGACGCGGCCGTTCTTGTCGAGTTTGTCGGGCTCGTCAGCGGGCAGGAACGTCGTGCAGGCGAGCACGGCCAGCACGCCGAAGGGGATGTTGATGAAGAAAATCCAGCGCCAGCCCATGTGATCGGTCAGCCAACCGCCCAACACCGGACCCAGCGCCGGGCCAGCGATCACGCCCAACCCGAAAATAGCCTGCGCGGCCCCGCGTTCCGCCGGGGCGAAGGACTCGAAGACCAGCGATTGCGCCTTGGCCAGCAGGCCGCCGCCCGCCAGCCCCTGCAACACGCGCGCCATGATGAGCATGGACAGGTTCGGCGCGAGCCCGCAGAGCACGCTCGACACCGTGAAGCCCACCAGCGAGAACACGAAGTAGTTCTTGCGCCCGAACCGGTCGCCCAGCCACGCGGAAAGGGGGATGATGACGACGTTCGCGCAGGCGTAAGCCGTGGAAATCCAACCGGCTTCCGACAAGGTCGCGCCGAGATTGCCGCGGATGTCGGGCAGGGCGACGTTAGTGATGCTCGTGTCGATGACCTCCAGAATCGCGCCGAGCGAGGCCGCCAGCGCGATGATCCACTTGAGTTTGTCGCGCTGGAGCAGTTTTAGCGCGAGTGGCCCGAGCAGCGCGGGGTTGCTGCCGTAAAGTGCCGGAGACTGGTTGGGGCCGCTCATATCATTGCTCGATGCCGCGCACGAACAGATCGACGCAGGCGGCCTGATACTCGGCGGTAGTGTACTCCGGCGCGGCGGGTCCGCAGCGGCGCAGGGCTTCCATGAACACCATGCCGCCGAAGAGGTCGGCGGCCACCGTCGCATCCACCTCCGGGCGCAGCTTGCCCGCTCGCTGAGCGGCCTGGACCGTCGCCAGGAGTTCCTCCTTGAGCGGCACGAAGATGGATTTCCGCACGCGCAACTCATGTTCGGAGTGACGGTGAATCTCGCCGATAAGCGTGCGGATGAGCGGCATGTTGACGCTCAGCATCTGCTCGTAGCGCCGGGCAATGTCGAGAAGCACGGCGCGCAGGTCCGGGGCGGTGTCGCGGCTGGTGCGCTGGCACGATTCGGGCACGGCAGACGGATGCGCGGCGAGTGTGGCATCCTGTTGGTCAAGGGTATTCTGGAGAACGGCGGCGAGGAGTTTTTCCTTGGTTTGGAAGTGGCGAAAGAGCGTGACCTCGTTGACCCCGGCCTCGCGGGCGATGGCGCGGGTGGTCGCGCCTTCGAGGCCATCCTTTGCAAACACGCGGGCAGCGGCGGCGAGCAGGCGCTGGTGCGTGCCGTTATTGGAGACGGGTCTAAAAGTGGCTGGTTCCATGCAAGTGCTTACTTACATTTATCGTGTGGCAGACGATTGTCAAATTCCGGGAGATTCCCGGCCTGGAAAGCACAGGGAAGTTCCAGATTCTACCAGCGGCCTAACGGCGTTTCCTTATCGATCCGCCGCCCTCAGAGCCAGCGCAATTGTTTCGAGGATTAGAGCAGCCGGAGCGAGGACACTGCGTAACGTGTTGGCGCGATCCCAAGGAGCCCAGATTTCACGCAGATTTTCTGGAGGGGCGGTTGTGCTCCAGGCCATCAGTTGCTGGTTGATCGGTACGCTGATAAACCGCGTGACAGCAGCAATCACAACGAGTGCGCCCACGGACGCAGCTACGCACCAGAACTCCGCGCCGCGCCAACGTGGCGAGGCTAGCACAAGCCAAGCGATGCTTGCCAGAAGCGCCGCCAAAGTCAGCAACGGCATGAACCGGACGAAATGTACATGGATCACCTGTTGGAGTTGCACGAAGCTCGCCGCATCAAGCTCCCGCGAGGCGTGCTGCACTCCCGCGTAATGACCGACGAACACACCCGCGATCAACCCGGTTGCCACCACTGCCAGCACCCGAAATATCGTTAACAGGCTGGTTCTCATCGTATTGCTGAGGATCAGTGATAACGGAGAACAAGCCGTCAAGTCAATACACGTCCCGCTTGTACCGCTTCGCCTTCTTGAGCGCCTCGATGTAGAGCGCGGCCTCCTCGGGCGTCTTGTGGCCGGCGGTCTCGACGATCCGGTGCAGCGCGGCGTCCACGTCCTTGGCCATGCGGCTGGCGTCGCCGCAGACATAAAAATATGCGCCTGCCTCCAGCCACTGGTACACCTCGTCCGCGTTCTCCAACATGCGTTGCTGCACGTAGATTTTTGCGTCCTGATCGCGCGAGAACGCCGTGTCCAGGCGCGTCAGCACACCACTGTCACGCATCTCTTCCAACTCCTCGCGGTAGAGGTAATCATACTCCGCTTTCTGGTCGCCGAAGAACAGCCAGTTCTTGCCGGGCGCGCCCGTAGCCTTGCGTTCCTGGAGGAACGCCCGGAACGGCGCGATGCCCGTGCCCGGGCCCACCATGATGACCGGCAGCGACCCATCCTCCGGCAGCCGGAAATGCTTCGCGCTGTGGAAAAACAGCGGCACGGGCACATGGTCCTCCACGCGCTCGGATAGGAACACGCTCGCCACGCCCTTGCGCTGGCGGCCGTGGCTCTCGTAGCGCACGGCGGCGACGGTCAGGTGCACCGCGTCGTGGTGCACCCGCTGGCTGCTGGAGATCGAGTACAGCCGGGGCTGCAATTTGCGCAGCAGCTTGACGAACTCCTCCGGCGTGAACCGGATCGAGGGGTGTGTGAGCAGGAAGTCGATGACCTCCATGCCGTAGGTGTACTTGGTGAGATCATCCTTGCGCAGCGGATCGGCGAGGAGTTCCTTGATGACGCTGTTGCCTTCCGTGCGCGCGGCGATGGCTTCGAGGAGCTGTTTGCCGGGCTGCGTGATCTGGTAGTGCCGCAGCAAAGCTTCGCGCAATGGCACGGGCTGGCCGTCGTTGCCGGGGACGGTTTCGGTGCCCGTCGCGCCGAGCGCGGCGAGGGTTTCATCGACCAGCGCGGGATCGTTGTCCGGGTAAACGCCCAGGGAATCGCCTGTCTCGTAGGCCAGGCCGGAGCCGGCCAGCGAGATTTCCAGGTGCCGGATCTCTTTGCCCGACCCCTCCCGGCTCAGCAACCGGTTGACCAGCAACCGGCCCGGGAAAGGATTCTTGCGGGAATAGGGCGAGGCGGCAGGGGCAGCGGTCGTGGTCTCCGTGGACATGGCAGGGCCGCGAAATTAGCCCGCCCACGACCGGCCGCGCAAGCGTCAATGTTGACGGTAGCTTGCCTCAGAGGTTCGTCGGACCGCCCGGGCGGTTCTTGCCGATGATGAGGTGATAGATGACCAACAGGATCACCGCGCCAATGACCGAGGCGATGAAGCCGGGGGTCTCACCCGGCTGGTAGTGGCCGATGGCACGGCCGATGTAGAGCGCGATGACGGAGCCCAGGATGCCGATGATGGAGGTGATGATGCAGCCCACGGGCTCATTGCCCGGGGTGATGACCTTGGCAACGATACCGATGACCAGACCGATGAGGACGGTCCAGATGAGGCCGCCGCCGACCGCGCCCTGCACGGCGAGATTCACGGGAAGAAGGGACGAGGCGAGGAAATCGTTGAACATAAGGATAAAAATACGGGCGGTATGTCTGTTAATTTGAGGCCGTTTGTAAACGGACACAGTGGAATCGCGGAATTGGCGGCGGCTGGTTGCGTGTGATGGAAAAGGCGGGAGGCAGAAGAATGCCAAGTGCGCGGGCGAGCAGTCAGACCAGGAACGCAGCACTTTAACACGGAGGACACAGAGCCCGGAGGAGAAGCAGGGAGGCAGAAGATATGCGCCAAGGCGAGCAGGAACAGCGTGACTCTGCCTTCTGCCTTCTGCCTTCTGCCTTCCCTACGGCGTCGCCGTTGGTGCCGGCGAGGCCAAGCGCGTGCTGACCACGTACTGTGTCTCGGTCGTCACCTCGCCCGTTTGCGGATCGACGCTCGTGCGCTGCCCCGCGCCAAAATTTGCGGGCTGGGGCGGCGGCACGCGGGGAACTTTCGGCAGGAAATGCCGGTCCGCTACCACCCAGAACGCCACCGCGTGAAACGCCACGACCCCCAGCACGATCCACCCGGCCGTTGGCATTCGCCGCCGGGCCGCGCGGCGCTCCGGTTTGGTGGTGAGGGGCGCGTTCACGGGCTGCGCTGGGCCTTGGCCCCCTCGTCGATCAATTGCCAGAAGGCCTTCGTGCGCCCGAGCTGATCGTCCTCGCCCAGCGGCAGCTTGGAGCGGAAGAGGAAGTCGGAAATCGTGTTCTTGTGCAGGATGCGGTGCACGGTCACGCCCTGCGGACAGGGCTCGAAATAGATGCGGTAGTCACTGGCGCGATAGCGGTAGAGCTTTTTGCCGTCACGCACGATGCGGCCGAACTTCGGGTCGTGGAGCCGGTCCAGGTCTGCGGGCAGGATCTGGAACTCGCTCAACAGCGAGAGTTGCAGCGTCGTGGGCAGCACGGACAACTCGGCGGCACTCAGTTCGTTGAAGATGATCTGGAACATCGGGAAACCCCCGGAGGGGAGGCCGCAGGAAGGCGCAGGATGCAAGAAACCAAGTTTCAAGGAAGATACAAGGCGGAAAGATTCTCGAATCCGCCGCCTTCAGGCGGTGCCGCCACGATAAATCCGCTGCACGCGCGGCGTCAGGCCGGTGAAGATTTCCCAGGCGATGGTGCCCGCGCGGGCGGCGAGTTCGGCGGCGGAGATTTCCTCCGCGTCCTGCCGGCCGATGAGCACGGCTTCCTCGCCTGCCTCCACGCCGGGCAGCGCGTCCAGGCCGATCATCGTCTGGTCCATGGTGATGCGGCCCAGCACGGGGCAGCGCCGTCCGCGCACGAGCACCTCGGCCCCGGCGTTGGACAGGTGGCGCGGGTAGCCGTCGGCGTAGCCCATCGCCAGTGTGCCCACGCGCATCGGCCGGGGCGTCACGAACGTGCGCCCATAGCTGACGCCGTGGCCCGCGGGCAGGTCGCGCACCAGCGAAACGCGCGTGCGCAACGTCAGCACGGGGCGCAACCTTTCCTGCCATGCGGGCAGCGGCGAGCTGCCGTAAAGCATCAGGCCCGGGCGCACAGCGTTGCAGCCGGACGCGAGCGGGTAGCCGAGCAGCCCGGCGCTGTTCTGCGCGTGGCGGCGCGCGCCGGAGTCACCCATGCCCAACAGATCCTCGAATCGCGCCAACTGCGCGCGCGTAAACGCCTCGTCCTCGTCCGGCGAGGGCAGGTGCGTGACCACGCCCGCCAGCCGCAGGGCGGGCAGCGACAGGATCACGCCCCGCAGTTCCTCCAGGCCGCCCGGCAGCACGCCCTCGCGGCCCATGCCGGTGTCCACGTTGATCTCCACGGCGAAGGGTTTGCCGCCGGGGGGGCGCTGCTCGCGGGCCAGCCGCGCGTAGTCCCGGGCCTCGGCTGCGGTGGACACCCACGGCACCGCACCGCACCGCACGACGGCCGCGCGCTCGTCCGGCAGCGCGGGCGACAGGATCGTGACGCTCACCCCGGGCAGGGCGTCCTGCAAGTGCGCGGCCTCGACGACGTTGGCCACCCCGAACGTTTCCACCCCACTGCCGCCGCGCAGTTCGCGGGCCACCGGCACCATGCCGTGCCCGTAGGCGTCGGCTTTGACCACCGCCAGGACCGACACGTCCGCCCCGGCGCAAGCGCGCACGACGCCGACGTTGTGCCGCAGGGCGGCGAGGTCGATCTCGGCCCAGCAGCGGGCAACAGGGGAGGCGGCGGGGTTCACGGGGCGGCGACAGACGGGCGTGGGGTGGGCAGCGTGATACTCACGGGACGCAGGTAGATCGGCTCCAGCGGGGGAAGCTGGCGCGCGGACGGCGGCACGGCCAGCAGCCGCGCGGCGGTGGGGAAGGCGACGGCGGCACCGGGCACGGCGCTGTCCGGCAGCGCGGATTCCACGGCGTACACGGGCCAGCCGGGTTGCGCGGTGAGGCGGTCGGCCAGTTGGGAGGCGCTGGCGAGCAGTTCGGGGCCCGTGAGGCAGATGCCGCCGCTGACGGCCGTGTAATAGAACGTGCCGCGCCGGGCGTCGCCCACGACGTGGTGCGGAGCCGCGCCAACTGGCAGCGCCGCCACCGAAGGCACGCCGTGCAGGATCGCGCCCGTGCCTGCCGCGAGCCCCGTGGCCGCTGCGATGGCCTGCCGGACGCCGGAGTACGACCCCGGTCCCAGGCCGACGATGATTTCGCTCAAGCAACTGTGTGCTTGGCTGCTGCCGAGTTGTTGCAGGGCGGTTTGCAAGGCGGTGAACATCTCGCCGCCGCAGCCGCGCCCGGCGGAGAAGTCCGCGCTCCAGACGACGCGGGCGTTCCTGGCATCCGCCCCCTGCCCCAGCGCCACGCTGCCGCGTGCGGTCGAGCAATCCAGGGCGAGGGTGAACATGACGGCGCGACCTTACCAGTGGCCAAGGGCAAAGGCCAGTGGAGGTGGTAAATTCCGGGCGGGGGCGCAACGGCGGTCGTTATAGGGTAGGGATCGCTCTCCGGCGGCGGCGCGGCAGATCACTCCTCCACAATCCTCCGCGCGTCGCCTGCCAGAATCTCGAAGCGGAACCAGCGCACGCCAGGAGGCAGCAGCGCGGGGAACTTGTCGGCCCATTCCACGACCATCAGGCCGCCTGCATCCAGATATTCCTCCCAGCCCAACGCCAGCGCCTCGTCCTCCGAGCGCAGCCGGTACAGGTCGAAGTGGAACAGCGCCAACCGCCCGCCCGGATACTCGTGGACCAGCGTGAACGTCGGGCTCGTCGGCACGGTCGGCGCACCCAGGCCCGCCGCGACCCCCTGCACGAAATGCGTCTTGCCCGCGCCGAGGTCGCCCGCCAGCGCCCACACCTCGCCCGCCGCCGCTTCACGCGCCAGACGCTGCCCCAGGGCGGCGGTTGCGGCAGGGCTGGCGGTGGTGAAGGTCGTTGGCACGGACTGGTTCCGGCTGAAGATGAAGCCCTTGCTCCGAAATGGCAACGCCGATTGAAAGAGCGAAAATTTTCGCGGCAAAGGACCGGATTCCGTGGACAGTTCCCGTTGATGAAAACGTGTGCGCCCGCCGTTCGGCCCGGTCCCTTGCTGCTCGCCGTCCTCCTGCTCGCCTGGGGCGCAGCCCTGCCCACGCCGGACCTGCGCGCGGAGGTAGCTGCCGCCGTTGCCCCCGGGCGCTGGACCGTGGCCGCCAGCGAGACGCTGCCCGCTGCCACCGAGGGAATCCTGCACCAGCAGCAGACGCTCGCCGGGCACGGCGGCGAGCGCGTCACGCTACACTTCCTGAGCTTCGACGAAAGCCGGTACGCGTTCCGCATGTTGGACCAGGAGCCGGGCACGCAGTCGAGCCTGGAGGAAGTCTTGCGCAGGAACCATTGCCTGGCCGGGACGAACGGCGGATTTTTCCGGCCGGATTTCGATCCCCTGGGCCTGTTGATGTGCGACGGCAAGGTGGTGCAGCCCGTGTCGCACGCGCGGCTGCTCAGCGGCGCGCTGATCGTGACGGATAAGAAGATCGAGTTTCGCCGTTCGACGCGCCCCCTGCCCGGCCGGCACGCACGGCAGGCGGTGCAGAGCGGGCCGTTCCTGGTGGAGAACGGGCAGGAGATCGCGGGGCTCAACAACGAGCGCAGCGCGCCGCGCACGGCGGCGTTCACGGACGGGGCGCGGCGGTGGGGGCTCGTGTCGGCGAGTGCGCTGACCCTGGCGGAGTTGGGTCAGGTCCTGGCGGACCCGGCGTTGCTGCCCGGCGGGATGAAGATCGCGGGCGCGCTGAACCTGGACGGTGGCCATTCCACGGCGATGTGGTCGATGCAACCGGGCAAGGAACCGTTTTACCTGCACGAGGAAGGGTTGTTGCGGGATTTCGTGGGGATCGTGCCGCGTGCGGAGACGAACCACTGACCGCCCATTTGGAACAGCGTTTCCGGCGTGGTCGCCGCCTACCGCCTGTCACTGGCGCGAAAAAAAGCCACCCTCCACAAGGCCGCGAGCGCCCCGGGAGGGTGGTTGGTGATTCTGGTTCTGGTGATTCGTTTTTGTCAGGATGGCAGGAACACGCGCTCAGAGCACGCTGGCACTACGGCGCGCACGCCACACCGCGAGACCGACCATGCCGATCAACGCCGTCGCCACGGTGCTCGGCTCGGGGACCTGCGAGATCGAGGCGCCAGACACTACCAGCGTCGTGTTGCCCAGGCCGACCGTCGTACCCAGAGTGCCCAGGAAGGCGATGTTCACCGTGGACGCGGGCGTGATGTTCGCGGGCGTGGTGAACTGTACGGTCGTCGTGCCGCCGTTGTTGAGCACGCCCAGCACGTTGGCCACGCCCAGGATGCCCAGACCCGTGGACGTATTGGCAAACGTCGTGCCGCCGAGCGACAGCGAGAATCCGGCCGAACCCAGCAGGTTCACGCTGCCGCTGTTGGTGCTCGTAAACGTCAGCGCGTAGGTCGAACTGGGTTGGAGGCCCGCCGTCGTGAAGTCCTTATTGGCATTGAACGTCGCGCCGAGCGTCACGCCCGTCGCGGTCAGGACATAATCGTTCGGCGTGGCCGGGGCGTTGACCGTCTCGGAGACCGTGGCGAGCACGCTGACCGGCAGCGTGATGGTGCCATTGTAACCCGAGCCGAGCGCCACCACCCCGCTGGTCGTGTTGCCGCCGAGGACGGTGACTGCCGCAGTCGCCGCGTTGCTGCTTTGCGTGCCACCGAAGAGGTTGGTGAGCGCCTGCGCCTGCACGCGTGCTGCCGACACCGTTGAAAAGACCACGGCCGCGCAAACCAGCGCTGCCGCCCGATAGTTTTGGTTGAAGGATCGTTGGATCATGACGCCGACTTTGCAGCGTCGCCGTCCGCCCCGCTATGAGGCCAACCCCTACTTCGGCCGGGGGGCAAGCCCCCCTTTCACCCCTCCCGGTAGGGAAGATTCCCCAACCGCCTCCCTTTTCTGGGGTATTTCCCTGACCACCCTACCCTTCGGCAGCCCGGTTCTTGCTGCCGTTTGGGCCCTGAGCCCTCGAGCCTTGGGCATTTCCGCCCCGGTCACTGCGCCGCAGGCGTCGGCACCGGCTTCAGGTCCGTGTCGTACACGGTCACCGGGCCGAGTTTTTCCAGGGGGGCTTTGATCTCCTTCGCCTCGCCCACGACCACGACGAACCAGCCATCGCCGCCGAGGTACTTGTCGGCTAGCGCCTTGACCTCCTCCGGGGTCGTCTTACCCACGCGGGTAGCATAGGTTTTGTAGTAGTCGGCGGGGAGCTTGTAGAGGTCGATTTCCTGCACGCGCTGGGCCGTGCGCGCGGGGCTCTCCAGGCTCAGGAGGTAGCTGCCCGCGAGGTAGCGGCGTTGCATACCCAATTCCGAATCTGCCACGGGCTCGGCGTCGATGCGTCTGATTTCGTTGAACATCTCCTCGACGGCGGGCACGGTGACAGCGTTGCGCACCTCCGCGCTCGCCGAGAACATGCCGCCGTAACGATTCGTCGAGAAGCCCGAACTCGACCCGTAGGTGTATCCGTGCCGCTCGCGCAGGTTCTGGAACAGGCGGCCCGACGCGCCGCCGCCGAGCACGGAGTTGAGCACGCCCAGTTCGACCACGTCCGGGTTGTCGCGCTCGACGGCCCGGCGGCAGACGAGGATGTTCGACTGCACGCTGCCCGGCCGGTCCACGAGGTGCACGCTGACGCCCTTGGGTGCCTCCGGGAACGGCGGCAACGGCTGGTCGCGCGCCGCGTCGGACGGGGCCACCTGCCAACCCTCGAACGCCTTGGCCAGTGCCGGCACCACGTCGTCCGTGCGCACGTCGCCGACGACCGCCAGCGTGGCGTTGTCCGGCGAGAAATACCCGGCGTGGAACTTCACGAGGTCCTCGCGCGTGATGCCCGCGATGCTCGCCTCCGTGGCATACGCGCCGTAGGGATGCCCGCTGCCGTAGATGAGCTTGCCGCGCAGCTTGGCCGAGAGCGTGCCGGGGCGTTGCTTGCCCTCCACGAGCGAGCTGATCGCCTGCTTTTTCTGCCGGTCCAACTGGTCCTCCGGGAACACGGGATGCAGCGCGGCATCGGCAAACAGTTCGAGCAACTTGGGCAGGTCCTTTGACAGGCCGCTGGCGCTCAGGCTGATGGAATCCTCGCCGCTGCCCGCCTCCACGCTCGCGCCGATGAAGTCGGTCTCCTCGGCGAACTCGGCGGCGGTGCGGGTCTTCGTGCCGCGGTTGAGCAGCGAAGCGGTGGTATCGGCGACGCCGGGCCGCCCGGCGGGGTCGGCGGCGTCGCCGCTTTTGACGAGCAACCGGAACGTGACGGTAGGCTGCTCGTGGTTCTCGACGACGAAGATCTTGAGCCCGTTGGGCAGCACGCGCACCTGGTAGTCAGGGAAGCTCGCGGCGGGCTCTGGCCCGGGTGCGGGTGGGTGCGCACGGTCGATGTCGGCGCGCAGCGCCGGAGCGGCGCAGAGCAGCAGGGCAGCCAGGGCTGGACGGAGAAAGAAGGGTCGCTTCATGGTGGGAAGAGGGCGGAAAGAATGGTGTTCCATGGCCGGGTTTCTTTCACCGCTGGACGCGGTGGGTCGGCAGATGCGTGGCCGGGTCCGGCACGGGATAATGGAGGATGTCCGTGCCCTCCTTGGTGAGGTACTTGTTCGCCACGCGCTTGAGGTCGTCACGCGTGACCTTGAGGTACTGGTCCAACTCGGTGTTCACGAGGTCCGTGTGGTTGAAATACAGGTGGTAGTGCGCCAGTCCCTGCGCGCGGGCTTGGACGGTGCCGTAGGAGGAAGCGGTTTCGGATTCCTTCTGGTTGCGCGCCTTCTGGAACTCCTCCTCGGTCACACCGTCCTGGCGGACCTTGTTGACCTCCTCGTCGATGAGCGCGTCGAGTTTTTCGAGCGGCACGCCCGGGTTGCCGACAGCGAACACGCCGACCATCCCGGCGTCCTCCAGGAAGTACGGGAACGCGCTGGCTTCCACGGCGGCCTGCTCGTCTTCCACGAGTCGCCGGTACAGCCGCGAGGAGCGGCCGTTGGCGAGGATGTTGGTGAGCATTTCCACGGCGTAGGCGTCGGGCACGTCGGTTTCCTTGGGCGCGAGCCAGGCGTGGAGCGAAGCGGGCAGCGGGGTATTCTGCTTGTCCACATTGACGGTTTTCGGCTCCTTGGGAGGAGTGATGACATAACGGTCGCCCCCGTAAACGGTCGGTGTGGGAACAACGACCTCTTCAACAGCATCCTTAAGTTTGCTTACGTCAATCTTGGTGGGGGGGGCAGGCTGAGAAACACTCTCCGGTTCCGAAGTCTTTTGGCCCGTGGGTTTCGCGGCAGGATTGGCTCCAGGAAATTGTACAGTGATGTT
>CAXTVY010000028.1:0-26467 GCA_964247665.1 uncultured Chthoniobacterales bacterium
CTGATAGGTGGCGACCGAGTTGACGGTCTGGGCGGTGGTGATGTTCGAGACTACCAGCGAATTACCCCCGCTCGGATCCGTCGTTGGGATGTTGTTCAGCCCGCTGTCGAGGATCGCCACCGAGAACTGGTCCGGGAACGGGTTGTCCGTGTTGGAGGTTTCGTCCACGTTGAAGCTGATCCGCGTGACGCTCGGGCTGAAGGATTGCGCCAGCTCGTTGTCGAAGGCGCTGGTGGTTAGCGTGACGACCGAGGTCATCGCGCCGGACTCACCGCCATTGCTGTAGGTCGTCGCTCCAACGCTGCCGTTAGTGAAGACGAAGTTACTCACTTTGACGGTATTAAGCGAATTTGCGAACTGTGCGCCGGAACTCAGGATGAGGTCCAGCGAGAAGGGTTCGTTCGTGTTGGCGACGAGCGATGCGGTGTTCAGCGTGACCGTGTAATCCAGATTCGCGCGGCTTTGCGCCGAGAAGGCGAGCAGCAAGGAACCGGACAGGACGGCAGCACAACCAACACGGATGGGTCGGGTGATTTTCATGGATACAGAATTCTATCGGAACAAGGAAGTGGGTGCGGAAAGTGTCCGCTCAGGGTTGACCACCGGTGGTGATGACGCTCAGGCTATCGGAGATGTTCCCCGAGGCCGGAAGGGTAAATTGCAGGTTGACGCTGGCAGATGCACCCGCGGCGAGGCCCGACGCGACGAACACGTACTGACTGCCCAGCGGAGCGTTGTTCTGCGTCGTTCCGGCGCTGTTGGTCAGGGTGGTGTTCAGGTTGCTCACCTCCAGATAGATCGGGTTGGTGATCGACGAACTCAGCACGTTCTTCACGGTGACCGTCTGCACGGCTGTCTTGCTACGGTTGTTGACCGTGTACCCGCCTGCGGCGACCTGCGTGGTCGGCAGGTTCGCGGGGAACGCGCCCGACAGCATCAGGTCCGCGAAGTCCAGCGCCGTGCCGGTCCCGAACCCGGGGGCCGCGCCAGCCGACGCACCCGAGCTGTTGGAAAGGTTGGCCGGGTCGTTGAGGTAACCGGTGGCCGTATTTGCGGGCACCTGGTAGAGCTTCTGGAACGTGGCTACGTCCGACGAGTGCGTGTAGTTCAGGTTGCTCGCGTAGGCGTTGCCCTTGGCTAGCGGCGAGATGACGATCTCCATCAACGTGTGGTTGAAGTCGTTTTGGTTGGTGCCCTCGGTTTCATCCGTCCAGATGACGATCATCCCGTTGTTTTTGTAGGCGGGCGAGGCCATGATCTGCGGCACGAGGATGGACAGGAAATTGTCGCCCTGCGCGATCTGCGCGAGGTCGCCCGTGTAGAGCTTGCCGTTGTACGTGAAGCCGCCGGTCAGGGCGGTGTGCATGTCGTTGTACTGGTCGGGCGTGATGACGTTGTAACGCGCGACGGTGTTGTTGGCCAGATCGGTCGACAGTTGCTCCAGCGGAGCGTAGTTGGCCACCACCGGGTTGGTGGTCGAGGTGTTGGCCGCGGTGAGCGAGCTGCCGTTCGTGTCCAGGAAGAACAGCGAGCCGTTGTGCTTGCAGGCGAAGTTGTACTGGTGGCTGCCGTTGTAGGGGTTCGTGTAGGTGGCGCTGGTGCCGCTGAAGCTGGCCAGCGGTACGGTCCAGGTGGACTGCGGCGCGACCGTCGTGGTCAGCGTGCCGCCATTGAGGCCGAGGTTGGCGTTGGTGCCACTGGTTGTCTGGTGGGCGATGCCTTCCTGGTAAGACTTCCAGGAAACGCCGGCTGCTTGCAGCAACCCGGAAAGGTGTTGGCCGCTGACGGTCGGGTTCGCGTTCAGGTAATTGACGATCTGGTTCACGCTGCTGTTCGAGCCGTAGGGATCGTTGTCGTCGAGCTTGCTCAGGTTCGAGCCGGCCTCCATCCAGATGTAGTTGGGCTCGGACGGATGGATGCTCGGGTTCGCACCCGTGGCCGTCGAAAGGACGTGGTGGTAGGCGGGGCAATAGGAGACCTGCGCAGCGTTGCTGTTGCCCGGCGTGATGAGACTGTTGATGTAAGGAGCCGCCGAATTGCCGACGAGCACCGAACCGCCCGTGGTGTCGGTGCCGGCGGTGAAGTTGCGGTTCTCCATCAAGATGTAGAAGACATTCTTGACTGGCTGCTGGGCGTGGGCGGCGGCCAGCAGCGAGCTGGAGGCGCAGGCGCAGGCCAGGAGGGATTTTTTGACCGGTGACAGGAGGTGGCGTTTCATGGGATCAAGGCGGGTTTCAGCGAGGTTGCGTTGGGTTGGCCGCAGCCGTGAATAGGCAGATGTGCCTGGACTTGGCCAACCGCACAAAAGCTGAACGACCTGCGGACGGATCGCAAAGAGGTGTGCGTGACATTTTGGTCACATCCGCCCCGCCAAATCTGCGAGGATCACATCACCCGGTCCAGCAACTGGTTGCCAGCCTCGAACCGTGCCAGGTTGTCGAGAAAATGCCGCACGAGCCGCCGATCATCGCCGACATGCGCCCCGCCGACGTGTGGTGTGAGGAAGCAGTTCGGCGTGTCCCACAACGGATGTTCTGGCGGCAGCGGTTCAGGAGTCATCACGTCGAGGTACGCCGCCGCCAGCCGACCTTCGCGCAACGCCGCGGCGAGCGCGGACTGGTCCACGGTCGCCCCGCGCCCGAGGTTGTAGAAAAACGTCCCGGGCTGGAACCGCGCGAACCGCTCTGCGCCGAAGAATCCACGTGTCGCCGGGTTGTCAGGCAGGATATTCACCACATGCCCGGCCTCACCCAGGCGTGAGTCGGCCGTGGCATGGTCGAGCATCGGCACACCCTCGTCGCCTTGCGGCGAGCGGCGCACGCCCACCAGCTGCATCCGCAACGGCGCGAGGATCTCCGCCAGCCGCCGTGCGATGGAGCCAAATCCATAAATGAACACGCTGTCTTCCTGCCCCAGGATGCGGCCGTCGCGCCCCTGCACGTCGTGCTGGAGCCACGTCCGCGCGCCACGCTGGTTGTCCAACGCGCGCGGCAACTGGCGCGCCAGCGAGAACATCATCGCTGCGAGGTGCTGCGCGCACGGCTCGGAGAACACCGCCGAACTGTTCGTCAGCGCCACGCCGCGCGCCCGCAGCGCCGCGCGCACGTCGTCGCGGTCGTACCGGGTGTAGCCCGCGCTGGTCAGTTGCACCCAGCGTAGCGTCCCGCCGCCGTCGCCATCCGCGGAGAGCAGCGCTGCCGGGTCCGGCTGGCCGAAGAGGATGTCCGCACCTGCCGCCGGGACGGGATCAGCCGCATCGCGCTCGGGTGGCAACGAGCCATCGCGAGAGTAGAGCGTCAATTCGTGGCCTGCCGTGCCCTCACGTAAGCTGCGCGCGGCGTCCGGCGGGAGTGGATGGTTGCACCAGATGCGCATGGGGAAGGTAGCGGGCGGCTTCGCCGGGTGGCGGGTGGTGATGCGCCGGCAGCCCATGGTAGGACACCGGAACATACACCACTCCCAGAAAGCGGCTCGCGCCGGGTTTGATTCCACGCTGCACCAGGGTCTCACCTGTCTTCGGCTTTCCGCCCGCAACCCGCAACGGCGCGGAGCGTCCGTGTGCGTTTTGGTTGCCGCATCCCCCTGCCCGAGAGTATCATGGGTGCCGACACCATGAACTCTCCCGACCACTCCCCGCCCGCCGCTACCGACGCCGAAGCGTTTCCCAAACTCGACGACGCCCAGGTGGCCGCGCTGGACAAAGCGGGCGCGCGGCGGCAGCTGGCAAACGGAGACTACCTCTTTCGCACGGGCGACGTGGACTTGAGTCTCTACGTCATCCTCGCGGGCCAGGTGGAAATCTTCGACCTGCACGGCAAGCGGGAAAACCTCGTGGCCGTCTCCGGGCCGCGCGATTTCGTGGGCGACGTGTCCATGCTTATCGGTGGCGCGGCGGTCATCAGCGCGCGCGCCAGGGGCGGCGTGGAACTCATCGAGGTCCCGGCACCCGACCTGCGCCGGGTGCTGGCCGAGATGACCCTGGTCAGCGAGCCCATCGTGCGCGCGTTCATGGCCCGGCGTGATCGGCTCGAACGCGGCGCGCACGGCTTCATCGGCCTCCAGGTGCTCGGTGCGACGGATTCGCCCGACGCCTTCCACCTGCACGATTTTCTGACCAAGAATCGCGTCCCGCACCGCTTCGCCGACGCGTCGGTGGACGCCGACGCCCGCGCGTTGTGCGAGCGCTTGAACGTGACGGTCGACGATCTGCCCGCCGTAGTCATGGAGGATGGCGCACGGGTGCTCCGCCGCCCCACGCTGCTCGACCTCGCGCGGCTGGCGGGCACGCGCAAGGCATTGCGCGAGACGTGCGGCGGCGCGCGGCCCGAGCATCCGGTGGACCTGGCCATTGTCGGGTCGGGCCCGGCAGGATTGGCCGCCGCCGTGTACGCCGCGAGCGAGGGACTCTCCACGGCGGTGCTGGAAAGCTTTGCCCCGGGCGGGCAGGCGGGCAGCTCGTCGCTGATCGAAAACTTCGTCGGTTTCCCCACGGGCGTCAGCGGCGGCGAGCTGGCCTACCGTGCGTTCTTGCAGGCGAATCGGTTCGGCGCGTGCTTCTCGACCCCAGCGCGGGTGACCGCGATGCGCTTCGAGGGGGCCGCGCCCTCCGCCGTGCTGGAACTCGAAGGCGGCGAGCGGCTTTACGCGCGTTGTGTCCTCGTGGCCACGGGAGCGCATTACCGCCGCCTGGATGCCGAGGGCCGCGAGCGGTTTGACGGCGCGGGTGTTTATTACGCGGCCACGCAGATGGAGGCAGTGGGCTGCGGCGGTTGCACGGTGATCGTCTGTGGCGGTGGTAATTCGGCCGGGCAGGCGGCGATGTACCTTTCCTCCAAAGCGGAGCGCGTGCTGCTGATCATCCGCGCGGCCGATCTGCACCGGAGCATGAGCAGTTACCTGTCGCGCCGGGTGGAGGCGAAGGGGAACATCGAAATTCTTGCCCACACGGAAGTCCGCCGCATGGAGGGCGGCACGCACCTGCAAGCGGTCGAGTTGGAGAACGTGCTGACGGGAGAAAAGCACCGCGTGGAAACGCCCGCCGTGTTCTGCCTGATCGGCGCGCAGCCACGCACGGGTTGGTTGCCGCCGGAGATCGAGCGCGACGACAAGGGGTTCATCAAGACGGGCCGCGACGTGGTGGATTCGCAGCACTGGACACATCCCGGCCGCCAGCCGCGCACGCAGGAGACGAGTCGGCCTGGGGTGTTCGCGGCAGGCGACGTGCGCAGCGGCAGCGTCAAGCGCGTGGCGGCGGCGGTGGGCGATGGCGCGATGGCCGTGGAGTGCGTCCACGACGTGCTCGGAACGTATGTTTGAGGAGAGGTGCGGGAGGCGTGTTCACACCACATAACACGGTGGCCTCTCGGAGAAAATTTCGCGGATTACGGAGAAGTTACCCAATTTTGGAATTTAGAAACTCGGACCCGCTGATGCGGCTCCAACAAATGGATTGTTTTTGGAGGCATCCTCGTTGGTTCACCTGCCTTTGATCTGACTCTGGGGAAACCGCTGGCTTTTGCCATTCTGCGGAAGATGATTATCTATGCACGTTCAATTTCTGCTTGTTCTCCTGCTGCTGAACGTATGTTCGACGGCGTCCTCCCAGGAACCGTCTAAAGTCACAGCTTCTGCTATCATCGACCCCGCTGGTGAACCGGGGAGGATGGTATTTCGTCGGCGATTCTCGGATACCGAGCATTATCCGGCCATCGCAGCTTATCTGAAATCAGAGGATCTATACTGGGGGCGAGGCCCGGGTGGGCATGGTCGAGAATCGTTCATCAATCTTCCGAAAGAGGTGGGTGAGATCGTCGCGTCGCGTCCACCCGGTGAATTGTTCTCCTATTTGGTCGCCTTTTTCGATCATCCGGAAACCTACAAGCTTTATCGCATCCCGGATTTGGTCATGCTGGCGCTCTCCAGACAGCAGCCTTCCACATTCATTTCATGGCACATAGACAAGGTGCCTGACGAGCAAATACGTTGCTTTGAAGTGCCCGACTATCTGGCTATCCCCCTCTACCGGGACCTGCCAAAGAGCGAAAAGAAAGATGATTGGATCACCTACTTCAACGGTTTGCACGTTTGGGGCATCGTGCCGCTCTGACACATGCTTGGTAAAGCAGGCTTGACCTACAGGTCACAGATATTTGTTTGAGTAACCGGCGGCAGCCCAGGCGGGCACCGGACTTGAGGGTGATGCACCCGCCTCGAAAGTAATTACTCTATGAGACGGTCATCATGGAACCTAGCATTTGTTACCAACCCGGTTGAGGACGTGCGTCACGACCTTAGCACGCGCCGCAGCCCACCGCCCGCCTCCTCATCCCTCCCGCTCGCGCACCCAGCGAATTGCGTAATGCTGCAACTCCACGGCGTTACGGAAATTCATCTTCTCTTTGATGCGTGCCCGGTACGTGTCCACCGTCGCTACCCCCAACTGCAACGCCGCGGCGATCTCGCGTGTCGTGCGCCCTAGACCGATCAATTCCATCACTTCCAGTTCGCGGTCTGTCAGCCGATTAATGGGCTGTGCCAACTCTTTGACGCCCCCGGGTGTTCCGGTCGCCGTCGTCAGCGTGCGCAGGAAACCCGCCGTCATCTTTTCGGACAGGTACACCTCCCCGGCCAACACGCGCCGGATCGCCGACACTACCTCCGCCCCAGGCTGGCGCTTGGTCACGTAGCCGCTCGCCCCCGCACGCAACGCCCTCTCGGCGTACAGCGACTCATCGTGCATCGAGAGCACGAGCAGTGGGATTTTGAGCCCCAGCGCGCGCACGCTTTTGATAAGTTCCAGTCCACTGGCCCCGTCGAGGGTAATGTCGATGATGGCCAGGTCCG
Organism: uncultured Chthoniobacterales bacterium; assembly: GCA_964247665.1. GTDB lineage: Bacteria > Verrucomicrobiota > Verrucomicrobiia > Chthoniobacterales > SZAS-18 > CAHJWO01. Next base: position 6,844 of record CAXTVY010000028.1, read on the forward strand.
GTGTTGTGTGCTGGATCGTCTCCAGCGCTTGCTGCGCATTGCCTGCTTCGCCGCACACGGACATGTCGAGTTCGTGGTTGATGATCTGCGCCAAACGGTCACGGAACATGGGGTGATCGTCCACGACGACCACGCGAAGTTTATCAGTCAGAGTTTCCATAAGACAAAGCCAGCTCGGGCAGCGTCACCGGCCGCAGCGCTATCCCCGCCACGATGGCGGCTGAAATCGATTCCGGGACCACCGCACCGCGCTGTACCGTGCACGCTACCACGGTGCCCGTGGGCGCGTTGGGATAGATTTCCAGCGTCGCGCCGATCATGCGCGCGCGGTAGCGCATGATGTTCAGGCCCATGCCGCCCTTGCCGGTCGCGGTCGCGTCGAAGCCGTTGCCGTCGTCGCTGATGCGCAACGCGAAGTCGCCCTCCGTTGCCTCCAGCGCGACGATGATGTTGCGTGCCCGGCCGTGGCGGGTGGCGTTGCTGATGGATTCCTGGACGATGCGGAAAAGATGGATGGCGCGGATGTTATCCTCGATGGGTACGGGTTCCGAACACAGGAAGGCGCACTGCACGCCGGTCAGCCGCGTCGTGCTGTTGACGAGTTCCTCCAGCGCGCTTTCCAATCCGCCCTCGTCGCGGTCCACGGGTGAGAGGCCGCGCGCGAGTTCGCGGGCGCGCTCGACGGCGTCCTGGAGGAGGTTGGCGATTTCCCCGGCGGCCCGGGCGCGTGGGTGGGCCTCCTGCGCGAGGTTCTGGCGCAGCAAGTCAGCCGTCAGCCCGATGGCGGCGAGGTATTGGCACATGCCGTCGTGCAGGTCGCGCCCGATGCCTTGGCGCTCACGCTCGCTGATGCTGATGATCTCCTGCTCCAAGCGGCGGGAGCGTTCGAGCAGGCTGACGCGCGCGTTCACGTTGGTGCGCTGCTGCTTGTAGGCCGCCCCGGCAAAGGTCACCACCAGGAAGAACAGCAGGCGGATCAACGCGTCCCAGGCGCGCATCCACTCGTGCTCGTAGACGTGGCCGTCCGCCGCGTCTGCCCACCACCACACCAGCGCACAGACCACGCAGATGATCGCCGCCTGCGCGCGGTCACCCAGCCAGACCATGAAAAGGATGGGTAGGGCGTAGAACGGGTAGAACGCCAGCTCGAATCCCGTGATGTAGTCGAGAAAACCGATGAAGGCGACGAGCGCGAGCGACTGGATGAAGATCCAGGGCGCGGACTGCGTCTTGAAGAACGCGACAATCTTTTCAAGCGGGTTCATCGGACCGGGGGAGGGGCTTGCCACCGGCAGTGTACCACGCGCGGGGGCGACTTCAACGCGCACCGCGCGGGCGGCGGCCCCGGGGACCACCGCCCGCGATTTGTTGCAGACGCACCCGGCGTTAGAAGGCGATGATGGCGTCCGCGCCAATCGTCACCGCCCACTGCTTGGACGAATCGTCGAACGGACGGCTGTTTGCGCTCGTGCTGTAGTCCACGCGCACTTCGGGGCGCACGGTCAGGAACTTCAGGGGCTTGATCTGCACGCCCAGCGTGGATTCCAGGTACGTGTTCGGCCCGCCGCCCACCGTGCGGGGGTCGAGCGGGGTCACGCCGCGCTCCAGGTTGGTGAAGTCGTCGTTCGCGCCGAACTGCGCCACGTAGAAGCCTTCGCTGTCGCGCACCGCCTCGAAGCGCGCCGCCACCGTGATCTTGTCGGTGATCGCGTAGGCGAGCGTCTCCGCCCCGCCGTAGAACGAGGCGTCGAAACCGTCGTCGTATGTGTACACGCCTTCGGTGACGCTGGTCAGCTTGTCGTTGAACTTGTAGGTGGCCACCACGTCGCCGTAGTAGCGGAAATTGCTCCGGTGCACGAAGCCGCTGCCGTTGTAGGCGGGCGAACCGCTAAACTCGCGCGGGTTCTCCGGTCCGGCGGACACCGTCGCCAGCAGCGTGAGCTTGCCGCCGATCAGGTTGTTCAGGCCAAAGCCGCCCAGGAACGCGGCGTACCCGTTGTTGTCATAGATCCCCGTGTTCGCGCCGCGCGTCACTCCTGCATAGAGGTCGAACGTGGGGTTAAAGTGGATCGTGCTCAGGATACCCAGGTGCTGGAGCGGGATGCCGAAGTTGAAGATGTAGTCGTGCGAATAGAAGTAGTTCGTGCGCGGATCGATGGTTTCCGCGCCGATGATCGTGGCGAATTGCCCGAAGCGCAGGTCCACCCCGGCGTCCTTGTCGAGGAAGGCTAGGGGAGCGTGCAGGTTGCCGTAGGCTTCGACGATGTAGGGCATGATGATGCCGCGATTGACGTTTTCCAGCGAGCCGAGCGTGTTGATGAACCGTCCGTCCGAGCCCACACCTGCCTGGAGCTTGAAGCCCCAATCGAACTTGCCGGGTTCGGGAGCCAGCGCGCGCTCGATGGTCGCCGTCGCCTGGTTGAGCATCGGCTCGTTGGCGCGGTCGGTGAACACATGGCCAAAATTTTGGTGGTCGTTAGGGTCCTGCGGATTCCCGGTGATGCCCGCTTCGACGAAGACGCTGTACTTGATGCGGCTTTCCTCCTTCTTCTCGACGACCTTCTTGTCCTTGCCGTCGTCTTCGGTGCCGGCGATCACGTTGCCGTGCCAGCCCATGCCTAGCATTCCCACCGTCGCAATGGCGGTGAGGAAGGAAGCACGTTTGCCCTGTCGCAACTGCCGGCCGGGTTGGGTGAAGAGGGGTGTCAAGGATCGATGTTTCATCATGTCGTCGGTTTGTTACTTCTACTGGGTTACTTCTTTTCTTTGCCGGCCGCTGATTCCGTTGGTGCGTGCCGGCCTGACGCTTACGGCCATGTGGGTTCCGGTCATCCCGCGGATGACCGAAAACCAGAATTCCCTTGGCGTCAGGGGTTTCGGATTAAGGATTTCTGCGTCGGGATGCAAGCGCGGAGTGAAAATATTTTTTCCGGCACACAAAAAAGGCATCATTCCCGTCAGGGGATGATGCCTTTCTTTGTAATGTTAGTTTTTACTTACGTCACTTAAGCAGTCGGCACGGTGGCGATGGTTTGGAGGATGCGGCTGGCGATCTTGTAGGGGTCGCCCTGGGAGTTGGGGCGGCGGTCTTCGAGGTAGCCCTTGTAGCCGTGGTTGACGAACGCGTGCGGGATGCGGATGCTCGCCCCCCGGTTGGCCACCCCGTAGTTGAACTTGTCGATGCTCTGGGTCTCGTGCAGCCCTGTCAGGCGCAGGTGGTTGTCCGGCCCATAGACTGCGATGTGCTCGTTCTTGTACTTGTCGAACGCCCCCATGAGCTTCTCGAAGTATTCCTTACCCCCGCTCTCGCGCATGAACTCGGTCGAGAAGTTCGTGTGCATGCCGCTGCCGTTCCAGTCGCCTTTGATGGGCTTGCAGTGCCACTCGATGTCCACGTCGTACTTCTCGCCCAGGCGCGAGAGGAGGTAGCGCGCCACCCACATCTGGTCAGCCGCGCTGCGGCTGCCCTTGCCAAAGATCTGAAACTCCCACTGGCCCTTGGCCACCTCGGCGTTGATGCCCTCGTGGTTGATGCCCGCGTCCAGGCACAGGTCCAGGTGCTCCTCGACGATCTGGCGGGCCACGTCGCCCACGTTGCTAAAGCCCACGCCCGTGTAGTAGGGGCCCTGCGGCCCGGGGTAGCCTTCCTCGGGGAAGCCCAGGGGCCGCTTGTTGTGCATCAGGAAGTACTCCTGCTCGAAGCCAAACCACGCGCCGGGATCATCCAGGATCGTCGCCCGCCCGTTGGAGGGGTGCGGGCTGCCGTCGGGCAGGAGCACCTCGCACATGACCAGCGCCCCGTTGCGGCGCGTCGTGTCCGGGAAGACGGCCACGGGCTTGAGCAGGCAGTCGCTGCTGCCGCCCTCGGCCTGCTGGGTCGAGCTTCCGTCGAAGTTCCACATCGGCAATTCCTCCAGGGTCGGGAAACTCTCAAACTCCTTGATCGTCGTTTTGCTGCGCAGGTTGGGTACCGGCTCGTAGCCGTCCAGCCAGATGTATTCAAGTTTGTACTTCGCCATGTCTTATATGGGGTGGGTTGCTCTGTCGGGTTGTGGTTTCAGTTTGCGCGGCAGTGAACGCTGATTGGTGTGGTGTTCCCCGGGTTTTCCTGACGCCAATTCCTGCTCGCCGTCCCATTAGCAAAAGTGATGCCAGCGGACGGGTGCACGGCACGGCGGAGTGCCTGCCAGGGTGGCTGCGGAGTGCCGTCCGGTGGGAGCCGCTCGCTGACCGGCGGCCACGGCCACCAACGACCCTTTCCGCATCGGTGGGCGGTAAAATGATGACCCGAATAACAGATCGTCAGAACCGGGGTTGGCGAGTGCTGCGAAGAGGCAGGGACGACCCTGACCGCAAGGCATTTCTATCCTTTCGGCGCGGCGACCGCCGTTGCGGACGAGCCACGTCTGAGCAAAACGCGACACCGCATTACGTGCAGATTGGCTTATTTTGCCCAGTATTCGACTGGGATATCACCTGCAAAGGATTTTTGGTCGAGAGCGGATGCGGGCGAGGTCTGTTCTGGTAACTGGCCGCCACCGCCACTGGCACAAAGTTTGCTAGGCGGGCAGGTCCATTCGGGACACCCTATTCCGGTGGGCGCGAGAGCCCCCAAGCTTTGTATCGCGTTGAACAGCAAGCCATCGCAACACTTCAACCCATCGTAGTACCAACCCAATGACCAAAGTTGTAAAACGTTTCCTCACCACGGCTGCCGCTGCCGGCTGTCTCTCGTGCGTGCTACTTGCCGCCAGCCCTTCCCGCGGGCAGGACGCCGCCCCGGCACCCGCCGCGGCGGCCGCGCCCACCCCGACGCTCGACCAGCGCGTCCAGCAGTTGGAGGCCTACATCACCAACAGTGACCCGAGCGCGCCGCTCAAGGACACGGCGGGCAAGCTTCCGGCCGGAATCAAGACCGCCATCGTGGATAACTCTGGTGCCAGCCCCGTATTCTCGCCGGGCCCCGGCCACAACGCCTGGATGATGACCAGCTCGGCCCTGGTGCTTTTTATGACCCTGCCCGGCTTGGCGCTGTTCTACGGCGGCCTGGTGCGGCGCAAGAACGTGTTGAGCGTCTGCGCGCAATGCCTGGGCTGCGCGGGCCTGGTCACGATCCTCTGGTGGGCGGTCGGCTACAGCCTCGTGTTTGGCACGAGCTTCACGCCTGACCCGGATCATCCTAGTTTCATCGGCAAATTCTTCGGTGGCAGCGAATATTTCTTCCTCAACGGGGTGGATAGCAGCGTGAACAGCAATCTCTGCTACTGGGTGTCGCAAAACGTGTTCGCCATGTACCAGTTGATGTTCGCCATCATCACTCCGGCGCTGATCGTCGGCGCGATTGCCGAGCGTATGAAGTTCACGTCGTTGATGTGGTTCATCGCGCTGTGGATGTTCGTGGTGTACTTCCCGCTGGCGCATATGGTCTGGGGCCCGACGGGTTTCATGAACGGCACATTCAACGCCAAAGCGGGCATCACCGCGTTGGACTTCGCGGGCGGCACGGTCGTGCACATGTCCTCGGGGTGGAGCGCGCTGATCCTCTGCCTGATCTTGGGCAAGCGTCTGGGCTTCGGCAAGACGGCGATGGCCCCGCACTCAATGGTGCTCTGCATGGTCGGCACGGGGATGCTCTGGGTCGGCTGGTACGGCTTCAACGCGGGCAGCGCGGTGGCCAGCGATGTGGTCGCGGCCAACGCTTTCATGACGACGACGCTCGCCACGGCGACGGCCGCCTTCGTGTGGCCGACGCTGGAATATTTCCTGCGCGGCAAGCCGAGCATCCTCGGATATTGCTCGGGCGCGGTCGCGGGCCTGGTCGTGGTGACTCCGGCGTGCGGTTACGTCAACGCCACGGGTGCGATCATCATCGGCGTGGGCGCGGCGCTCATTCCGTTCTTCTTTGTGGTCAAGGTCAAGGCCTGGTTCGGGTATGACGACGCGCTGGACACGTTCGGGGTGCACGCGGTGGGCGGCACGCTGGGTGCGTTGCTGACGGGTTTCCTGGCGACGGGCGCGGTCAACGCGAACATCGCAGCGGCGACCCCGGCCAACCCGGCGACGACCAACGGAATGGCGGACCGGATTGCACACCATCTGTTGTGGGTGGAGCAGCTCAAAGCAATTGCGCTGACGTTGGTGATGGCGGTGGTGGCCACGACGGTGCTGGCCTATGTGCTCAAGGCGGTCATGGGGCTGCGTCCGAGCGAGGAGGACGAGCAGACGGGTCTGGACCTGGCCGAGCACGGCGAGGAAGGTTACCACGACGTGACCGACGGCGGCCTGGGCCACGGTTCCCTGGCAATGACGGCGCATCCGGTGGCAGCAACAGCTGCGAGTGCGATGGTGGACCCGTTGGCGAGCTAATCCATCGGCGGGCAGGATTGGATGTGGAGGCGGTTTGCGGCTGGCAACAGTGGCAAGCCGCCTCTGCCTTTTCCCCTTCCCACCGCCGCCTTTTTCTGCTACGCAGAAGCTCCCCCTTTCGGCCCGTGTCCCGCTCATGCCTCCCGATGATCCCGCTCACTTTTCTGCCGACGCCGAGGGCGTGGCTCTGCCGCCCGTGCGCGATGCCCGGCACAGCGAGGACGGTGGCATGGCCCTCGTCAAGGCCGCCATTGAGAGCGCCAACGACGCCATCCTCATCACCGAGGCCCGCCTCGATCTCCCCGGCCCGCGCATCGAATACGTCAACGCCGCCTTCACCCGGATGACCGGCTACGGCATCGACGAAATCATCGGCCAGACCCCCCGCATCCTCCAGGGACCCAAGACCGACCGCAGCCTGATCCACCGCCTGCGCTCCGACCTTGCCGCGAACGAAAACTTCCTCGGTGAAACCGTCAACTATCGCAAGGATGGCCAGGAATACATTGTCGAATGGCGCATCACGCCCCTGCACGATGCCGACGGCAATCTCTCCAAATGGGTTGCCATCCAGCGCGACGTGACCGACCGCGTGCGCGTCCAGCAGGAGCGCGACCGCACTCTGGCCAGCGAACGCGCCGCGCGCCAGGAACAGGAGCGCACGAGCCGGATGAAAGACGAATTTCTCGCCACGCTTTCCCACGAGCTGCGCACACCCCTCAACGCCATCCTGGGTTGGACGAGCATCCTGCGCTCGCAAGAGGACGACGAGGGCGGGCCCTGCCTCGCCGACGTGACGGAAGCCATCGACGTGATCGAGCGCAACGCTCGCGCGCAGGTGCAACTCGTCGATGATTTGCTCGACATGAACCGCATCGTTTCCGGCAAACTCACGCTGGAAGTGGAATCGCTAGGCCTCGCGGAGGTCATCGCGGAAGCAATCGGCAGCGTGCGCCACGCGGCGGATGCCAGGGGTATCGCAATCATCCAGGCCACCGACCCGGCGGCTCCACGCGTGTCGGGCGACCGCGCGCGGCTGCGGCAGGTATTTTGGAACCTGCTCTCCAATGCCATCAAGTTCACCCCGCGCGGCGGGCGCATTGAGATCCGCCAGCGGCAGACACCCGACGACATGGAGGAAATCCTCGTGCGCGACAACGGGCAGGGCATCGAGCCGGATTTCGTCGCCCATGTGTTCGACCGGTTCCGGCAGGCGGACGGCTCGGCCGCACGGCGGCACGGTGGGTTGGGGCTGGGTCTGAGCATCGTCAAGCAGCTCGTGGAACTGCATGGCGGCACGGTGGGCGTGGACAGCGCGGGCAAGGGGCGGGGCGCGGTGTTCTGCGTGTTGTTGCCCATTACAGGGCAAGTCAGCAGCCCGGCCGACGGCGAATCCCGGCCGGGCGGCGCACTCCGGGAGACTGCCGACATGGTTCTCGCAACGCCAGCCAGCGAGGCATCGGCGACGGCCGGGCGGACCGCGGGCGGGCGGGAAAGCCGGGGACCTTTACGTGGGTTGCGTCTGGTGCTGGTGGAAGACGAGCCAGACCAGCGGCAGCTTTTGCGCCGGGTGCTGGCGGATCAAGGCGCGGAGGTACGCGTGGCCGAGGATGCGGCGGCCGGGCTGGAGCTGGTGCGTTCGCAACGTGTGCAGGTGCTGGTGTCCGACCTGGGATTGCCGGGCGTGGACGGCTACGAATTCTTGCGCCGGGTGCGCGAACTGCCACCGGAGGAAGGGGGCCGCGTGCCCGCCATTGCCCTGACGGCGTTTGCGCGCACGGTGGACCGCCAACGGGCCTTGCGGGCGGGGTATCAGGCCCACGTCGCCAAGCCTGCCGATCCGGCGGAACTGGTGGCGATCATCGCCAACCTGGCGAGCGTCGCGGGCGCGCAGGGTGCGCCGGGCGTGTAAGGAAAGAAGATGGGGCTAGGGCAGAAGTGGAAAGGCGGAAGGCGTGTGGGTCACCGCTGATTCCAACGATCACTTCCGATGAACCGCGCCGCCTCCGCCGGATCGGCTTGCCAACTTGCAGGGTTTGGCGTTGAATAAATCCCATGGACCCCAACGCGTTGCCGACTTCGCCGATGTTGCCCGTGGCGCTCAGCAAGGAGGATCGTGACTGGGCGATGATCGCGCACCTGGGCGCTTTTGCCGGACACGTTTTCCCGTTCGCGCACATCCTCGTGCCGCTCGCCGTCTGGTTGTTCCGCCGAGACACCTCCGCGTTCGTGAACGACCAGGGCCGGGAGGCCGTCAACGCACAGATCAGCGTGACCATCTACGCGATTGCTGGGGTGGCGCTCTGCTTCGTGCTCATCGGCATCCCGCTGCTCGCCGCTCTGTATGTCGCCAATTTCATCCTGGTGATCCTCGCCGCCATCGCCGCCAGCGAGGGCAAGACCTACCGCTATCCCTACATCCTCCGGCTGGTCAAATAACCGGTCCGCTGCCCGCGCGTGAGCATCCGCCCCGAGCCCGCCGCGCCCGTGACGTGGGAAACCCTCGACTGGGATGCCCTCGACACCCTGCGCCGCCGATTCCTGGAAGGAGGACCTGCTGGAGAGTCGTACTGGCGCGTGCCTTCGGACCTCGCGAGCTACGATTTTACCTACGCGCAGCGCATCGGCTGGAAGTGGGACGCCGTGTTGCGCGAACTCGCCCGGCGTGGCTGGCAGCCACCGCCGGGACCGCTGCTGGACTGGGGCTGCGGCAGCGGGATCGCCGGGCGGCGCGTGCTCGGTTTCTACGGCGCAGCCCATTTCCGGGCTCTGTGGGCGGACGACCATTCACCGCTGGCCGTGCGCTTCGCCCTGGACGCCGTGCGGACGGAACATCCCGGCTTGTCAGCCCGGCCTTGGAACGAGCCGGGCACCGCGCCGGCGGGCCGGTTCACGACGCTCGTGGTCAGCCATGTGCTCAACGAGCTGGACGAGGCTGGGAGGGCGCGGCTGGGCCAGTTGTTGGACCAGGCGGAAGCGGTGTTGTGGGTGGAGCCCGGGACATACGCGGACAGCCGTGCACTCATCGCGTTCCGCGAGAAATGGCTGCGTGATTTCGACGTGGTCGCACCGTGCACGCACCACGCGCAGTGTGGGCTGCTCCACGCACACAACGCGCCGCACTGGTGCCACCATTTCGCGGCCCCGCCTGCGGGGCTGCTCAGCGACGGGCGGTGGGTGCGTTTCGGGCGGCGCGCGGGCATCGACCTGCGCAGCATCCCGTACAGTTTCCTCGTGTTGGAGCGGCGTGGCTTGCGCCCGCCCGCGCCGGAAGCGTTGGGCGAGGAATGGTCGCACGTCATTGGTCACCCGCGCTTGTACAAAGGCTATGCAAAGATCCTGAACTGCTCGCGCGAGGATGTGGCCGAGGCGGCTGTGTGGCAGCGTGACAACCCGGACCTTTTTCGAGCGTACCGCAAAGGCGTCGGCCCGACGCTTCTGCGGGGGCACGCCGGAGGAAAGGACCATCTGGTGATCGAAGAGACGCGGTGAGCGGCGACAGGCGGCGGGCGTCAAGACTCGTGTGAGTGACGATGCACAATGATCGGTGCCGCCCTTCCGAACCTTTTTCTGGAACGCCCACGGCAACGGCGGGCGTGGCAGACACATGTACGCTCCGCACGCCACGGGGTGAGCGTGCACGTTCTCGACCCGGTAGCTGCCGACCGTTCATCGGAAGTGCTGTTGGCACTGCTCTCGCGGGCAGCCGGGTTCGATACGTTGAGACGAGAGTTTTCCCGCGGCCTGGTGCCAACGGTCAGTTCCGTTACCGGTGCGCCATCGCGGCAGCCGGCCACCGCGTTCCCGCTTCGCTGGCCGCACAAACTCCGTCGATGAGACGCGCTAGGCGCATGGCGTGATCGAATCCGGGCACGGTGAAAGCGCCCCCGAGCACGTCGTCGCGCAAAGCGGCGTACACTCCGCCGACGTTGGCGGCGGCATCCGGCATCGCGGCCAGTTCGCCCTCGTCCACGAGTTGCGGTTGTCCCTTGAGCCGCAGGCGCAGGCGGCCCGACTGAAAACCGCGAGGCGCGCCGCCCTCCAGGAGGAGATCGCCGCCTTCGCCAGTCACTTCCAGCTTGAAAAAAGTTGCGTCCGGCGGGCGGCCTCCTGCCACCTCAAGCGATAACGCCCCGCCACCCTCGGCCAAACGTGCCTGTACGAGCAGATGGTCGGGGATCACGCGCTGCTGACGCCTGGCGTCGTCCCCGACCTCAATCTCGGGGTATTGGGTCGTGGTAAGTGCCGCCACGTCGGCAAACGAACCGAGAATCATGCTGGCGAGATCCAACGGATGGCCGCCGTGAATGCTCACGAGGGTGGCGCCGTTGGCCGGATCATCCAGATAGGCGTCCGCCGCGCCCCACTTCGGCCCAAAGGCAACCGTCGCGGCGTAAAGCCGTGCGCTGAGCACCCGGCCAATGGCCCCGGCGGCAACGAGTTCCCCAGCCCGCCGGGCAGCGGGATTCAGGCGGGCTTGGAGACCGATGGCTACGTGGACGCCCGCTTGATGCGCAGCAGCGGCGAGTTCTTGAGTCTCGGCGAGGTCGCGCCCCAGCGGCCATTCGCAATAAACGTGTTTGCCAGCCGCCAGCGCAGCCAAAACGAGTTTACGGTGATCGGGCACCTTGACGGCCACGGTCACGATGTCCACGCGGGAATCCTGGATCAGATCGTTCGCATTCCCGTAACCGACCTTTGCGCCGAACACCCTGGCGGCGGCATCGGCTTTGGTCTGGTTGCCGCTGGCCACCGCGGTCAACTCCAATCCTTCCAACTGTCGGACCGCCGGGACATGCGAATCTCTGGCCCATCCGCGCTCCGCGCTGGCTCCGATGATGCCTACTCCGAGCGATTTGGTCGTTGTCATCGTGCAATCTTCACCCCGACCATCGGTTCGACCATGATCATTGCCGCATGGAACGATGCGTGTAGGGTATCGTTCACCCATGGAAATGCGTCATCTCCTCGCGTTTGTCGCCGTCGCCGAGCTGCGCCACTTCGGACACGCGGCGCGGCGGCTCGGCATCACCCAGCCACCACTCAGCAGGCAGATTCAACAACTCGAAGCGGAACTGGGCCTGAAACTTTTCAGCCGGCAGGCGCGCTCGGTCGAGTTGACTCCCGAGGGCACCCGCTATCTGGCGGCGATCCGACCCCATCTGGAGGGTTTGCAACGCGCGCGCGACGTGGCGCAGGCAGCCAGCCGCCGACGGTGCGGCAAGGTGAAGGTGGGCTTTGTCAGCAGCCTGGCCTACGGATTGATGCCGCGTCTGCTCGACACCCTGCGCTCCGTGGCTCCGGGCGTTGCCGTCGAACTTTTTGAGCAACCCAGCGCGGAGCAGTGCCGGGCGGTGCGTGAACGCCGCTTGGATCTGGGTCTGGTGTTCCTGCCGGTGGAGGACCAGGAGCTAAAGATGCGCCGGTTGTTCCGGGAACCGCTCGTGGCCATGCTTCCCGCCGGGCATGTTCTCGCCAGTGGGCGGGAGGTGACGCTGGAGCGGTTGCACGAGGAGACTTTCATCATGTGCTCGCGTCAACCGCAGGCGGGCTTTCACGAAACCGTACTCGGCTTGTGCCAGGCGACCGGGTTCGTGCCCCGGGTGGGCCACAGCGCGTCATCCACGGCGGCGATGGCGGAGTTGGTTGCCGCCGGTCTCGGAGTGGCCTTGGTGCCACAATCAGCTACCGGCCAAAAACATTCGGGAGCGGCTTACAGGTCGTTGGCAAACAGGCCGCTGATGTTGGAAGTCGCCGCGGTCTGGAGGGCGGAGGCGATGACGCCCGCGCTGCGTCTTTTCCTTGATCAGGCGGTGAAAACATCTCGCCGCAGTGAGGGTGCCTGAGCCACATCGTCAAGGCAGGGCCGAGAATCGAAACTGCGAAAGAGCGGGCACGCATTCTACCCGTGTCCGCCGACGGTCAGGACGAGGCGAACATTGCCCAAACGGTGGGCTTGCATCTGAACACGGTGGCAGGCGTGGGCCGCGCCGCGGCCGGAAAAAAGGCTGCTACATCCCCACCCAAAGCCAACGCCGAGTTCGTGGTGTGGGTGGGGGACATATTGGATCATCCACGGGTCACCAGCCGGGGGCGTTGGAGTCCTGGTTTATCTCCCAGACGCACAACGGCCGCTTGAGCCGCCTGGACCGAGCGATGAACGCCCATGAACTTCGCGTCAAAGCATCCCGGCCGCCAAGTGATACGCCCGCCCCTGTCCGCAACCCGCAACCGGTCACTCCTGAGAGCGCCCGCCCCGCTTTCGCCCGGCGATCCGGCCACTCCCGGAGGCTGAAACCACCTTTTTTCAGAAATCTTCTCTGAATCTACTCTGTTGGTCACGCTTTTTGCTTAGACAGAGTTCCATGCCGAAAGCACCCAGTTCCGTTGTCGGTATCGATCTTGGGCAACACTCGCTCAAAGCCGTGCACCTCCAACGGAAAAACAACCACAGCGTCAGCGTCAGCGGGTTTGCCACCCGCGCTATCGGAGCCGCGGGCTCGCTCAACGCCGAGACGCTTTCCCACCATCTCAAGCTCCTGCTGCGCGACGTGGGCTCCAACGGCAAGGCCATCGTCGCCGCGGCCTCCAGCCCCGACGCGCTCATCCGCATCATCGAGCAGCCCACCACGCCCACCCACCTGCTGCGCGACGCCCTGCGCTTCAACGGCCTGGCCCTGCTCAACCAGGATTGCCGCGACTACGTGCTCGACTGCGACCAGATCCCCGTCAGCGCCCACGGCTTCGGCCACGGCGCGTCCTCCCCGGGGCGGCCCACCTCGCGCTACCTCGTCGGCGGCCTGCCGCGCAAGGAGATCGGCCGGACCAGCGAGGCGTTCATCAAGAACCGCACGCCGGCGACCCGCCTCCAGCTCGCCGCCGTCTGCAACTACAACGCCTTCGAGTTCTCCCACCCCGACGTGTTCGCCCGGGAGGCTTTCGTGCTCGTGGATATCGGCCACCAGGAAACCCGCGTGCTCGTTGGTGCCAAGCGCGAACTCGTGCTCGTGCGCACCATCGACTACGGCGGCGACCACTTCCTGCAAGCCATCACGGGCGAGGGCGGCATCGACCGCGACTCGGCCATGATGCTCATCGAGCAGAACGACGCCGGCATGGTCGAGGCCGGGCGCCTGTCCCTCGCCATCCTCGCGCGGGAACTGCGCTCCTCCATCGGCTTCTTCGAGGGGCAGCGCGAGGAAGCCGTCGGCCGTGTGTACTTCTCGGGCGGACTCGTCCGCGCGCTCATGCCGCTGCAAATCCTCAGTGACGAGCTGGAGATCGGCTGCGACACCTGGGACCCGTTCCAGACCTGCCAGATCGATCTGCCCAAGGCCAAGCTCACGGCGTTCGACGCCGAGCGCACCCACCTGAACATCGCCTGCGGGGCCGCGCTCGACCTGCTCGTGGCCCGCCTGACGGCCACCGCCGACGACGTGCCCGCCGAACTGCCCCTTTCCGCCGTGGCCGCTGCCTGACCGGCCCTGCCTGTTTTAACCCGACGCCCACCATGCCGCTGACGATCAACCTCCTGCACGAAGAGCAGTATCTCTCCAAGCAACGCAAGCGCGACCCGCTCAAGCTGGGTCTCTACGCCCTGGGGGGCGTGGCGGCGCTGTTCATCCTGTACTACGTCGTGCGGCTGGCCGGCCACGGCGTCATCATGCGCGACGTGCACGCCCACGAGGCCGACTGGGCCAAGCAGGAGCCGCTGGCCGCCGCCGCCGCCAAGCGCGACGCGGAACTGACCACGCACATCGCCGCCGCCGCGGCCATCAACAACCGCATCGCGAACCGTTTCTACTGGGCACCGGTCGTCGAAGTGCTCAGCCGGAACGTCCCGCCCAACGTGCAGTTGACGGGTTTTACGGGCACCAACGATCCCAAAATGGACAAGGTTAGCATGGTGCTAGAGGGCATCGCCGCCGGGGAGGTGCCGCGCTTCGCCGCCGAGCAGTTCCGCACGAGTTTCGGCGAACGCCTGGGCAAGGCGTACAAGAACGTGACCACGACCTTCCGCAGTCTGGACGACACGGCCTCTAGCGTGGCCGTGAACGGCAAAACGCTACCCACCGCGCGCTTCAGCATCGATGTGGTCTTCGACCGGCCTTCGGCCCTGCCTGCGCCCACGCCCATCCCCGAACGACGCAAAAAGTAAGTAGGAAGCTGGAAGCGGGTAGTTGGACAGAGAAAACAAGGGTTGCCTCGAAGCTGCCAGCATCCCTCCGAACCAGAACTTACTTCCGCCTTCCGCCGCCTGCCTTTACTTCCACCTTCCGCCTTCGATGAACAAGCTCTCCAAAGACCAAATCCAGAAGATTTTCCTCAGCAGCCTGCTGATGATCGGCCTGATCTATTGTTACTTCACGTTCCTGATCACCCCGCTCGGCAAGGCGGAAACCTCGGCGGCGGCGCGGGTCGAAGAACTCAACGGCCAGTTGACCAAGGCCCGCAGCACCGTGCTGCGCAGCCGCGCCGTGGAAGACCAGGCCCGCGCCTCCGAGGAAACCATGGCCCAGGCCAACGACATGATTCCCGAGGGCGCGCCGATCGCGTGGTTCCCGCCGCGCATGAACGCCTTCTTTACCCGCCACAACCTCAAGAACGTCGTGATCCGCAGCGGCGGCGTCGGCCCGGCGGCCGAACCGGCCCTCAAAGACTTCCACAGCGGCGAATGGACGCTCGAACTGCCCCAGGCTGGCATCAACCAGCTCGGCATTGCCCTGGCCGGCCTGGAAAACGAAGAAAAGCTCATGGAAGTCACCCGGCTGGCCATCACGACCCAGGCGGATGCCCCCGAGAAACAACACGTCTCGCTCTCCGTCGTCACCCTGCTCAAATGAACACCGTTTTCCTCTTCAAGACCGGCCTCGCGGCGGGCTTCCTCGCGCTGTCGGCGGCCGGCCACGTCCGGGCGCAGGCCCCGGCGGCCACGCCGCTCCCCGCCAACACGAAGGTGTCCGGCAAGGAATACGTCCTGGCGCACACGTCGAGTTTTCAGCCGCAGCCCAACGGCCAGCGCAACCCGTTCTGGCCCATCGGTTGGGTGCCCACGGCAGTTGTTGCGAGCGTGGCGGCCCCGGTGCTCGTGGACGTGCGGCCGGAGCAGTTCGTGGTCACCAGCGTCTCGCTGGACGCCCCGGCGCTGGCGGTTATCAACGGCAAGACGCGCGGGGTCGGTGATCGCATTCCCGTGTCGGCCGACAGCAAGGATTTCGTCGTGGTCAAGCAGATCCTCGATGGTGAGGTGGTCTTGGACTACCACGGGCGTGAACTGCGCTCGTCCTCGGCGGTGCCGAGGACCCGGAAACCTGTCGGCGGCGGGTAAGCGCGCGGCCGGGGTGCCCGTTGATGCCGGCCCCGGGCGGACGCGCCCGGGCAAGAGGCAATTCGGACGCTCCGGCCGCACGCTGACTCCGGGAAGATTCCCCTTCCTTTTTTGGTGGCGGAGGGGCATGTTTGTGGCTCCCGGATTCCCGCTGCCATGCACCTGTTTTACCGCCTGTTCGCCACGATCAACAGCTTCGCGCCCACGATCCTGCGGCTCGTGCTGGCGTCGGTGTTCCTCGTGCACGGTGGCCAGAAGACGTTCGGCTGGATGAACGGTCCCGGCTGGAACCAGACGCTCCAACAATTGACGGCTCCGGGCGGGCTGAACCTGTCCACCCCCGTGGCGGTCGCGGGCATCCTGGCGGAGGTGGCTGGGGCGGCGGGGATGCTCCTGGGATTCTGCACGCGCTTGACGGCCCTGCTGATGCTCGGCGTGATGGCGGTGGCCGCGGGCCTGGTCCCCTGGCAGGCGGTATTCCTGGTGCCGAACGGGTTCGAGTATCCGTTGATGCTCGGCGGCATCGCCCTGGCGCTGGTGTTCTGTGGGGGCGGCCGGTTCTCGGTGGACCGCGCGCTGACCCGCCAGATCCTGCCGCCGCACACGGCGACCGTGATGGGCAACTACCGGATGCAGTCGATCATCAAGGGCTGAAATGCCCAAGGCCCAAAAAGAAGGGCCACGGGACTTATCGGCCAAAACTCGCCGGAAACCAGCCCGTTAGCTTCAGGCGCGCCAGCAGCGTCGGCGTCGTCGGCATCGTCGGCGTCGTCGGCATCGTCGGCGTCGTCGCCCGGACGGCCTGCCGCCATATCGGGCCTTGGTCATTTCCGCCATCAGGCGGTCCGGTCCAACTCGGCCAGCACCTCCGGGTCGCGCACGTCGGCCCATTCGCCGGATAGCTCGTAGGCGCGCACCCGCCGCCCGCTTTGGGCGAGGTCGCGGATGGCGTCGGTCAGCTCGTACTCGCCGCGCACGGACTTCTGGAGGCGTGCCGTGAACTCGAAGATGCTCGGCCGGAACAGGTACACGCCCGCGTTGTACCACGGGCTCGTCGGCTCGCCGGGTTTGGGTTTCTCGCGCAGGTCCACGAGGTCGAACGCGTCGTTGACGAAGACCGCGCCGCCCTGGCTCACGTCGTCGCTGTGCTTGACCGTCACGATGGCTTCCTCATCGCCGGGTTGGGCGAGCACGCGGTAGTTCGCGGGCTCGATCAGGATGTCCCCGTAGGACAGGATGAACCCGTCGCCGCCCGCGAAGTCTTTCGCCAGCTCGACGACCCGGCCCGTCCCGTCCTGGGTTACCTGCGTCGCATAGGTCATGCGGACGTTGTGCGACGTGCCGTCGCCGAAGAAATTCTGCACCACGTCCGCGCGGTAGCCGACCACGACGAGCACGTCCGTCACGCCCGCTTCCGCGAGGCCCGTGATGATGTGACCCAGAATCGGCTTGTCGCGCACGGTCAGCATGGGCTTGGGTACGTCGAGGGTGAGTTCGCGCATCCGCGTGCCGCGCCCGGCGGCGAGGAGGACAGCTTTGGTGATCATTGGCATTTACTTAAAATCCGGCGTTTGATCTCCTCCCAGGACGAGCCATCGTCGGGATGCGCCTGGAAATTCTCCAACCGTCGATCCAGTTCGTCGCGTTGGGCAGGTGTGAGCAACAAGGGTTGCGGGAGAGCTGCAATGCTATCCCAGATTTCGCCGACAAGCTGGATGCGCTCCGGCACGCTGAGTTCCAGAATGTCTGCCAGGAAAACCTTGCTCATGATTTGGACGCTAGCATCCGGTCCGAGGAACGACAAGGTTGATTGGAGGCTTGCCGTGGCGGAGGAGGTCCGGCAAGGTGCGTACGCGGGTAGGCGGCCGGGCGGTCCGGTGCGCGCCACCGCCAGATGCTCCCCTTCACCATGCCTGCCGTCAAACCGTCTTCCCTGCTCGACACGCGCGTCGTTTACTGTGGTGACAACCTCGAACAACTCCAGAAGCTGCCAGAGGCGTGCGTGGATTTGATCTACATCGACCCGCCGTTCAACTCGAACCGCAACTACGAGGTGTTTTGGGGCGAAACGAAGGAGAAGCGGGCGTTCGAGAACCGATAGATTCTCGGTTTCCAGTAAGCATCACATTTATGCCGCTCCCCGATTATGAAACTTTGATGTTGCCGCTTTTGAGATGGGCCGGGCAGTGTCCAAACAAGGAGTTGCGTGGCGTAGATGCGGTTATTTTCCTTGCCAAGGAGTATGCACTGACCGATGAGGAGCGGGCAGAATTGTTGCCAAGCGGCGGAACATTCAAGTTCTCGTCGCGGGTGAGTTGGGCCGCAACCTACCTGAAAAAAGCTAGCTTGTTGGATGCTCCACGTCGTGGCCTGCTCCGCATCACGCTTCGCGGTCTCAACGTGCTTAAACAGCCACCGGCCCGGATAGACGTAGACTTCTTATCGCAATGGGAAGAATTTCGTGAGTTCCAAGGCAAGAAGAAGGATAAGAAAGAAAAGTTGTTTACCACAAATGCAGTCACTCCTATTGAATCAATTGACATTCAGTACCAACAAATTCGGGCATCTTTAGCTTCGGAGATACTTGAGAAAGTGAAAAGTTGTTCTCCACAATTTTTCGAGCGGTTGGTTATCACACTGTTGGTCAAGATGGGTTATGGAGGATCGTTAACGGATGCAGGTCAAGCAATCGGCAAAAGTGGAGACGGCGGTATCGACGGAGTCATCAAGGAAGACAAACTTGGTCTTGATAACATTTACATTCAGGCGAAGCGTTGGGCCGATAAACCGGTTGGCAGCCCTGACATTGATCAATTCGCGGGAGCGCTATCGAAAAAGAAGGCCAATAAAGGAATTTTTATTACCACCTCAAGTTTCTCGAAAGATGCGTTGGCATCGGTGAAGGAATACGGAGCAAAGATAGTGCTACTCGACGGCGTCCGAGTCGCGCAGTACATGATCGACTACAATGTCGGTGTCGCCGCCGACCAAGTATTCGAGGTGAAGAAGATTGACTCGGATTTCTTTGAAGAAATTGCATGAGGCCAGCAGGAAATCCTTGACGAGGAAATCTCGCACAAGCTGGCGTAAACATCCCCGGCCCGGGCCCGGGTCAGCGGGCAGACAGTTCGCGCACGAACTCCCCGATCAGACCCATCGCCGTCTTAATCTTGCCCAATCCTGTTGCGTAGGAGCAGCGCACGTAGCCTTCGCCGCTCGGGCCGAAGGCCGTGCCGGGGACGCACGCCACCTTTTTTTCCTTGAGCAGCCGCAACGAAAATTCCTGGCTCGTCAACCCGCTCGGGCGGATGTCCGGGAACACGTAGAACGCCCCGCGCGGCCGGTGGCACGGCAGGCCCAGCTCGTTGAACGCATGGACGATGTAGTTGCGCCGCGCCTCGTACTCGCGGTGCATCGCGGCCACGTCGGGCGCGCCGTGTAGAAGGGCCTCGATGGCCGCCTCCTGGCTCGTGATCGGCGCGCACAGGATGCCGTACTGATGAATCCGCATCATCGCCTCGATCAGCTCCACCGGCGCGCACGCGTAGCCGATGCGGAAACCCGTCATGGCGAACGCCTTGGAAAACCCGTGCAGGAAGATCGTCCGCTCGCGCATCCCGGGCAGCGCCGCGATGGACGTGTGCGCGCCGCCATCATAGGTCAGTTCGCTGTAAATCTCGTCGCTGAGCACGATCAAATTGTGCCGCTGGCAGAGCGCGGCGATTTTCTCCAGTTCCCCGCGCGTCATGGTCGCGCCGGTGGGATTCGTGGGGAAGTTGAGCATCAGCACCTTCGAGCGCGGCGTGATGCGTGCCGCCAGTTCGTCGGCGCGCAGGGAAAAACCGTCCGCCGCGTGCGTCGGCACGGCCACGGGGACGCCGTGCGCCAGCGCGATGCTCGGGTTGTACGATACGTAACAGGGTTCGTGGT
>CAXTVY010000029.1:0-17751 GCA_964247665.1 uncultured Chthoniobacterales bacterium
CGCCATCCCGGGCGAGCCTGTGGCCAGCGCGGGTCCGGCCCCGGCCGCCGCGACCCCAATCCTGGCTGCTCCGGCTGCCGCCCCGGTGCCAGTTTCGGCCGCCGCCGCCGCCAAGAGCGTGGCGGACTCCCAGCGGGCGGCTGTCGCCAAATACCCGGCCCTGAGCGTGGCGAACTCCGAGATGAATTCCCGCTTCGTGTTCCGCTACAAGCGCCTGCTCAAGGAGAAAAGCCCCCGGTTGCAGGACTCCAACTGGCCCATGCGGTTGGCGGACGAGTGCGCCGATGCCATCGCCGCCGATGCACCGGCACCCAAATCGAAAACGCCGGGCAACGGCAAACCTCGCCAGACGGATGCGCTCGCGTCGGCCGGGCAGCCGGCGGCGCATTGAACCGGGCCCGGCGCGGGGCGGGAACCTGCCGGTCAGACCGCCGGAAAATCCGCGGGCGAAAAACCCACGCGGATGATTGAGCAGGTCTGCAGGACGTTCAACTTGAGCGCCTGTGCGGCGGCGAGCAGTTCGGCGCTCTCCGCGCCGGGATTGATCCAGAGCGCGCCCGGTGCCTTGGCGGCGAGGTCGGGCAGCAGACGGACGCCCACTACGGCGGGCACGTAGAGGCTGATCACGTCGAGAGGGTCCACGATGTCCGCCACGGACCCCACGGCGGCCAACCCTTCGATCTCCAAGGCGTCCGGGTGGACCGGGAACACGCGCCAGCCCGCCGCCCGGAAGGCGCGCACGCCTTTGTTGCCGAACTTGCGCCGGTCAGGCGAGGCGCCGATCACCGCCACCGTCTTCGCTGGGGTTGTCTGCATCGGCCAACATGGGACCGGCGGGTGCGGCAGGCAAGGGACGCGTCAGCCACCACGCGACCGCGCCTGCAAACAACAGCGCCGCGGCGGGTTCCAGCGCGTGCAGGTAGAGGTGCAGCCGCCTGCCGTGCAGCCAACTGTTCGAGAGTCCCGACCACAGCAGCAGCACGTAAACCGCCGCGAGCACCCGGCGCACGGAGCGGCCGGGTGTGCCCGGGGGCAGGGTCCACGCCGCCGCGAGCGTGCCGCACAACGGCAGGGCCAGCAGGAGGTAGGTCGCGGCTTCCGTGGCGGGGCCGAAGAGGATCATCCAGGCGCAGCCCAGGCAGAACACGCCGCCGAGCAATCTGGCCCGTCCCCAGCGCGCCCGGCGTTGGCCCCACAGGAGAAAGAGTGCCAGCGCGCCCCCGGCGGCGGCTTCCATGGCGCGGTTGGCCCCGGCGGACGCCGTCACGCCGAACGCGCGCAGCAGCGCGCCGAAATCCCGCCAGGAGACGGCCGCGTCCACGTCGAGCCGGTCGTCGCGTCCGAGCACGGCGAACCACTCGTGGTATTCGGTCCACACGTAGCCGGGCCGCCCCAGGAGCAGCGACAGCGCGAACGTTGCCACGAGCGCCAGCGCCAGCCGCCAGGAAAGCTCGCGCGGGTAGAGCAGCACGAGCAGCAGCCCGACCGCCAGGGGATAGATTTTGACGAACGCCGCCACGGCGAGCAGGACCGCCGCGAGGTTCCAGCGTTCGCGCCACACCGCCAGGACGCTGCCTAGGACGAGGGTCAGGACAACGAGGTTCATCTGGCCGAGGTTCACGTTACCGACGGCCATGGGCAGGAACAGCCCGAACGCCACGGGAACGGTCCGGCTGGCACGGTCCCGCGCCGTGAGCAGGTCGCCCGGATCACCCAGACCCGGCAGCGGGCCGCGCAGCCACCGGTCGGCGACGGCCAGCAGGACGCCCGTGCCCGCCAGCCGCCAGAGCACCGCGCCCACGGCGGCGGGCAGCAGGGACCACGGCGCGAAGAACGCAGCGACCGGCGGGCTGTAGAGGAAGCCGTGGTGGCGGCGGTAAACCTCCTCGCCGCGCAGCCAGTGCGCCCCGGCCGGGAGGTAGTCGGCGGCGAGGATGGATTGCTTGAGCGGATGCAGGCCCGCGCGCACGCACACCACTGCCAACACGGCCAGCCACAGCCAGCCAACCGCCCGGCCGGGGCGCGAGCCGGTCAGGCCGGGGAAAAATCGCGGGAAGAACATCAAAGTTCCGCCAATGGACAGGGGCCGGGCCAGATTGTCCAACCCTGGGGTTTCGGATGATGCTAACGTCCGAAAGCGTCGTAATGGTCGCTGCCGTAATTCTCGTACTTCTTGATGAGCGCCTCGTTGCGCTGCTCGACGGGAGTCAATTGGGTGGAAACGTTGAAGGAGATGGGCATGTACCAATCCTGCGTGTCGAAGTAGTCGCGCATGTCCTTCAGGCGGAAGGTATAGCCGTGGCGAGCATAGATTTCGTTGCGCATGATGCGCAGTTCCTCCGGGCGCAGGTTCTCCACGTCGGCGGTCTTGAGCGGGCGGGTGGAAGCCTGCGCGTGTTGCCCGAGCTTGGGATCGTACTTAAAATTCCTTCGGGTCAGGTCGAACGTGTAGCTCTGAATCTTCTGATTGTTGGGCGTCCAGGTGCCGGTGAGGTGTTTGTCCGCGAGCAGAAAGTTGAGATCGAACCGGCCGTCCTGCGGATGGTCGCCTGGTTCGCGGGCCACGATGCCAAAGCCGTTGGCATCCGCCGTTGTCAGTGACCCGCTGAAGGCACGCTCGTTGCCGGCGACCACGCTGTAACCGTTGACCGTCTCGCCCACGATGTTTTGCAGGCAGATCGTCATGCGATGGGTCCCGAACTGCCCGGTATACGTACCGAGCACCGCGTTAGGGCCTGCCGTCGGCACGGCCACGTCGGGGTTGTCCGCGGCGGCGGGGGTGGCGTCCGGCGCGGGGTTCTTCCTATCATTTTTCGGAGCGGCCCAGCCGTGGGCCAGGAAGACACCGCCGACGACGGACGTGACAACTGCCAGCGCGCAGGCTTTCTTTGCGGTCATGCCCCGCACCCTAACAGACCCGCCCCCGGCAGGCACGCATTTTCCGCCGGACCGGCTTCGGCGGCGGGTGGCGGCGCTGGTCCTCTGGCTGGCGCTGGTGTGGTTCGCGTGGCTGATGTTGCGGATCACGCTGCAATATTGGCCGATCCGGGATGACGCGGCGTTTTTGCGCCTCAAGGGCGACTACCTCGGCATCCCCTGGTGGAAGGCGGCGTTCTTTGTGCATGTGTTCACGAGCATGTTCGCGCTGGGCGCGGGATTCACACAATTCTCGCCGCGCGTGCTGCGGCGCTGGCCGGGGGTCCATCGCTGGGTCGGGCGGCTGTACGTGCTGGACGTGTGCCTGGTCACGGGCCCGGCGAGTCTGGTGATGGCGTGTTACGCCAACGGCGGGACCAGCTCGCGGTTGGCGTTCGGCGTGCTGGCGGTGCTCTGGATCACGGCGACCGCGCTGGCTTACGTCACCGTGCGGCGGCGGCAATGGGAGGCGCACCGCGCGTGGATGGTGCGCTCCTACGCGCTGACGCTCTCGGCCGTCACGCTGCGGTCGTGGAAACTGGGGCTCGTCTGGGCGTTGCACCCGGCCCCGATGGACGTGTACCGCGTCGTGGCCTGGCTGGGCTTCGTGCCGAACCTGCTGTTGGCGGAGTGGCTGATCCGGCGGCGGTTCCAAAAGCTCGCCCGCCCGGTTAAAGGCCCGCCGGGCGGATATCCACGACCATGACGATCTGGGCCGGTGCATCAAACCAATAAGTCACCGCATGGTCGCCGACGATCTTGATCTGGCGCTCGCGTAACGAACCATCTTTGTCGGTGAAGTCTCCGGGGGTTTCCGGGTGTTCCCGCAAACGGTGGATAAAGCTCATGATCTTTCGCCGTTGTGGCCCTGTTTTGGGCACGGAGTCCAGCAGGTCGAAGTGCAGGTAAACTTCATGGGGCCGCATGGGGAACTACTCCTCGCCGAGCCGCCGCTCGAATTCCTCGGGCGTGAGCCAGCGTGCAGGGTCTTTGTCGGCTAGCCTGACTTCCACCCGCTCCTGATAATCCGGGTCGGCCGCGTGTCGAAGATGGAAAAGAAAGGCGGAAACCTCGCCTTGCTCGACGGGTGAGAGACGCACGATACCTTGCTTGATCTCTTCAACGCTCATGCGGTTGAGCATACCTTTTTGCTCCTGTGGCGCAAGGCATGTCCCGAAGCCCAGTCACGGCCTTTACTCCACGAACCGCTGGGCAATCGGCATCCGCCGCCCGCTGCCGAACGCCCGGCTGGTCACCTTCAACCCCGGCACGGCCTGCGCGCGCTTGTACTCGTTGAGATCCACCCGCCGCTGGATCCAGCGCACGGTCTGCGGGTCGAATCCCTTGGCGATGATCTCCACCGCGCTCAGGTTGTCCTCCACGTAGAGCTGCAAGATCCGGTCGAGCAGGTCGTAGGGCGGCAGCGTGTCCTGGTCCTTCTGGTCGGGCTTCAGCTCGGCGCTCGGCGGCTTGTCGATGGTCGCGGCCGGGATCAATTCGCGCTCGCGGTTGATGTAGTTGGCCAGCCGGTACACGCTCGTCTTGGGCACGTCGCTGATGACCGCCAGACCCCCGGCCATGTCGCCGTAGAGCGTGCAATATCCCACGGCCAACTCGCTCTTGTTGCCGGTCGTCAGCAACAGCGAGCCGAACTTGTTGGAGAACGACATCAGGATCATCCCGCGCAGCCGCGCCTGCATGTTTTCCTCGGTCGCATCCTCCGCCCGCCCGGCGAAGAGGTCGCGGAACTGCCGCTTGAAGGCGTCGAACGGCTCGCTGATCGGGAGCAGGTGGCAGGGAATGCCCAGGTTCTCCGCCAGCGCCAGCGCGTCGGCCACGCTGCCCTTGGAGCTGTAGGGGCTCGGCATCGCCACGCCCGTCACGTTTTCCGCCCCCAGCGCCTCGACGGCCAGCGCCGCCGTCACGGCCGAGTCGATGCCGCCGCTCAGGCCCAGCACGGCGCTCTTGAATCCGCACTTGGCGAAATAATCCTTGAGGCCCAGCACGAGCGCCGGGAACAATTCCGCCGACTCCTCGGGCAGCGGCGGCAGCGGCTGGACGGGGCCGTCCAGATCGATCACGGCCACCTCTTCCACGAACCCGCCCAGGTGGCCCAGCGCGCCGCCCTGCGCGTTGAACGCGCACGAGTTGCCGTCGAAAATCAACTCGTCGTTGCCGCCGACGCTGTTGCAATACACGAACGGCACCCGGTAGCGCGCGGCGAGGCTGGCGATCATCTCGTAGCGGCGGCGCGGCTTGCCACATTGGAAGGGCGATGCGCTGACGTTGAGGATCATCTCCGCGCCCTGCGCGAGAAGCGAGCGCGCCGGGTCTGCCGCGTACAGCGGCCGGGGCAGGTAGGGCTCGCACCAGATGTCCTCGCAGATCGTCAGCCCGATCTTGCGCCCGTTCCACACGACGGGAACCGTCTGCATGGCGGGCTGGAAGTAGCGCGCCTCGTCGAACACGTCATACGTCGGCAGCAGCGACTTGTAGACGATCTGCGGCGAATACCCCTTTTGGAGAAACGCGGCGGCGTTGTGGAACGCCTGGCCGACCTGGCCCTCCTGCTGGAGCGCGACGAAACCCACGACGAGCGGCACGTCGCCCACGGCGGCCTGGAGCCGCCCGAGCACCTCCAGGTTGGCGGGCACGAAGCGCGACTTGAAGAGCAGGTCCTGCGGCGGATAGCCCGTGACGGCGAGTTCCGGGGTCAGGACGAGGTCCGCGCCCAAGGCGACGGCGCGGGTGTAAGCCGAGAGGATTTTCTCGAAGTTGCCGGGCAGGTCGCCGACGACGGTGTTGAGCTGGGCCAGGCCGATTTTCATGCCGGGGTGGCAGCCGCGCCAACGGTCCGGCCTGGAAAAGCGGCGGGCGGGGGCGGGGGGTGCCTAGGGTTTCGGGGTCGGGTGCATCTGCACATGTCGGTGGGAACCATTGAGGGCATCGTCGGCACCACTGACAAAGGTTTTGTAGAACTCGACGAACCCGGCCACGACGAGACCGGCGATCATACTGAGCATCACTTTCTGGAAGAATCCATCTTGCATAGGTGAACTGTCAAGAGCAGGTGCCGCGCCCTCGGAAGGCAGAAGGCGGAAGGCGGAAGGCGGAGGAATTTGAAAAATTGTGACACTTGGTTCTTGAACGTGTTTTCCTCCGGGTGCCATGCTCCACGGCAGTTTCCCCCCCAATGCATCCGCTCTCTGTTGGTTTCGCCGGGCTTCTGACTTCGATGCTCCTACCTTTCGCCGCGTCCGCGCAGACGGGTGCGCTGCACCCGGCGGGGCTGCGCTGCGAATATGCCACCGACCCGCTCGGGCTGGGCGAAACCAGTCCGCGGCTCTCGTGGACCGGCGAATCCACCCGGCGGTCCGAGGTCCAGACCGCGTACCAGGTGCTCGTGGCCGGCAACGCGACGGCGCTGGCCGGAGACAAGGGCGACCTGTGGGACAGCGGCAAAGTCGCGTCGGACGAAAGCGCGCACGTCGTCTACGCCGGGCAGGCACTCGCGTCGCGGACGGCGTGCTTCTGGAAGGTGCGCGTCTGGGACCGCGACGGCCAGCCGTCCGCCTGGAGCCCGCCCGCCCGCTGGACCATGGGCCTGCTCGCCCCGGCGGACTGGCAGGCACAATGGATCGACTCCACCCGGCCGCGCACGGAGGCCGAAGAGGCGGCGCGGGCGGTGGTGATCCGGCACGCCGTTTACGAGACGGTTGACCACAAGGTTTCTCGCGACGTGACGGCCCTGCTGGCGAAGGTGGTCACCGACGGCGCGCGCGCCGTGCCCGTCAACAGCGACGTGCTCGGCGGTGATCCCGCTCCGGGCGAGCGCAAGCAACTGAGCGTCGAATATTCGCGTGGGGCCGGGCTGCCGAAGACCTTGAAGGTGCGCGAGAACCAGAAGCTGACCTTCGACAACCCGGGTGAGCCGCCGCGCCTCCTGCGGCGGGAGTTCACGCCTGCCGCCGGGTCCGCCGTGCGCCAGGCCACGCTCTACGTCACGGCGCTGGGCTTGTACGAATGCCGGCTCAACGGCCAGCGCGTGGGCGACCATGTCCTCGCGCCGGATTGGACGGACTACGGCAAACGGGTGCGCTACCAGGCGTATGATGTCACGGCCATGGTTCGCCCGGGCTCCAACGCCCTCGGCGCGCTGCTGGCAGACGGCTGGTACGCGGGCCACCTGGGTAACGGCGGCTACCAGCAATACGGGCGCGTCCCGGCCCTGCTCGCGCAACTGGAGATCGTCCACGCCGACGGCAGCACGGAGCGGATCGTGAGCGACGCCGCCTGGAAAAGCGGCGCGGGTCCGCTGCTCGCGTCCGACTTCATGCTCGGCGAATCCTACGATGCCCGCCAGGAACTGCCCGGCTGGGACCAGCCCGGCTTCGACGACCACGCCTGGGCCCCCGCCACCGTGCGCGCCGCCGAGCCGGCCCGCGCGCTGGATTCGCAGGTGTCGCCGCCCGTGCGCCAGTGGGGCGAGTTGCCCGCCCGGGCCGTCAGCGAGCCCGCGCCCGGCGCCTGGACGTTTGACCTGGGCCAGAACATGGTCGGCGTCGTGCGCCTGAAGGTGTCGGCCCCGGCGGGCACGGTCATCACGATCCGCCACGCCGAGATGCTCAACCCCGACGGGACGATCTACACGGCCAACCTGCGCTCGGCCAAGAGCACGGACACGTACATCTGCAAGGGCGGCGGCGAGGAGACGTGGCAGCCGCGGTTCACGTTTCACGGGTTCCGCTACGTGGAGCTGACCGGCCTGCCCGCGCGGCCCGCCGGCGATGCCGTGACGGGGATCGTCCTCAGTTCGGACACGCCGCGCGCGGGGGCGTTCACCTGCTCGAACCCGGCGGTGAACCAGCTCATGTCGAACATCGAGTGGGGTCAGCGCGGCAACTACCTGAGCGTGCCCACCGACTGCCCGCAGCGCGACGAGCGCCTGGGCTGGATGGGCGACGCGCAGGTGTTCGTGCGCACGGCGACGGATGTGGCGGACGTGGCGGCATTCTTCACGAAGTGGCTCGTGGACGTGGACGACGCACAGCGCGCGGACGGGGCGTTCACCAACGTGTCGCCCGAGCGTGGCGTGGGCGCGGGCACCCCCGCCTGGGGCGACGCGGGCGTGATCTGCCCCTGGACGATCTACGAGGCGTATGGCGACACGCGCATCCTGGAGCGCCACCTGCCCGCGATGACGCGCTGGGTGGAATGGTGCCGTGCGCACAGCACGGGCCTGATCCGCGACCACGACCGGGGCGGCGACTTCGGCGACTGGCTGTCCATCGGGGCCGACACGCCCAAGGAACTGATCGGCACGGCGTACTTTGCGTACTCGGCGCACCTGCTGGCAAAGTCATACGCGGCGGTCGGGCAGGCGGAGGCGGCGGCGAAGTACGAGCAGCTTTTCGAGGACGTTCGGGCGGCGTTCAACACGCGCTTCGTTTCCGGGGACGGCCGCGTCAAAAGTGAGACGCAATGCGCCTACGCGATGGCGCTGAAGTTTGACCTGCTGCCCGGCGAGTTGCGAGGAAAGGCCGCGCAACTTCTCGCCGCCGACGTGGCGGCGCACGACGACCATCTCACGACCGGGTTCGTGGGCGTCAGTTACCTGCTGCCCATGTTGACGGTCGCTGGCGACACGGATGTGGCCTACCGGCTGTTGATGCAGGACACGTTTCCCTCGTGGCTGTTCTCGGTGAAGCAGGGGGCGACGACGATCTGGGAACGCTGGAACGGCTGGACGCCGGACAAGGGCTTCAACACGCCCGCGATGAACTCGTTCAACCACTATTCGCTGGGCAGTTGCGGCGAGTGGCTCTACGACACCGTGGCGGGAATCGGCTGGGACGAACTTGAGCCAAGGAAGCCGGGTTACAAGCGGGTGAGGATCTCTCCCCAGCCAGGCGGGGGGCTGACCTCCGTCTCGGCGACCCGGCGCACGATATACGGCGAGGTGACCAGCGCCTGGAAGTGTGCGGACGGTCGGTTCACGCTCGACGTGACGGTGCCGGCCAACACCTCGGCGCGCGTGGCGCTGCCCGGCGGCATGGCCATCGCCCACGACATCACGGAAAGCGGCAAGCCGTTGGCGCAAATGGACGGGCTCGTGAAGGCCCACGAGACCAGCGATTCCGTCGAACTGTTCGTAGGATCGGGCACTTATCATTTCCAGTGCCCGCTGCCACCGGCGGCACGGTGATCCTGCTCACCAGAAGCCCCACTGGCGCGTCTGCATGACGTACACGCCCAGCAGGAGGTTCGTCAGGGCGTGTGCCAGGATGCAGGCGGGCAGGCTTCTCGTGCGGACCGCCACCCAGTTGTACAGCACGCCTGTGACCAGGGCGGCGGGCCAGTCGGCGGGCGAGTGCTCGAACATGAAACCGGCCGTCACCACGCCAAAGGAAAGCGGGGTGAACGCGCCGAAGGGCACGGCGAGAAAATCTTCCTTGATGAGGTAGCGCAGCAGGAACCCGCGCCAGAACACTTCCTCCAGCCACGGCACCACAGCCACCAGCCGCAGGAAGCGGAAGATCACCGTAGCCCGGTAGGCCGGGTTGCCGTTGCCCACAGACCCGGCGGATACAGATTCGGGAGGCCACACCGCGAACCGGGACAACCCGGAAGGACCGAGCAGGCGCATCGGATTGAACCCGTCCACCCTCGGCGCGAAGTGAAAAAATGCCTGCGGCGAAATCCACAGCACGAAAACCACCAAACCCACGACCGCCCCGAAGATCAGCCCCGCCGCCTTGGCTGCCCGGGGATACTCGCGGCGGTAGAAGAACAGCATTGCCCCGCACGCCAGCGTTTGCAGTGGATACACCCAGAACTCGGGCGCGGCGAGCCACCAGGATGTTGTGCTACCCGGGTGGGCCGGTTTGCACAACCCCGGCAGCCCTAGCAACAAGCAAAACAGGGCGAACGGTCCGGCGTAGGCCAGCAGGGCGCGGCGGGTAGGGGGCGGTAGGGCTTCCATGGAACGGCTTGGGATCGCCCGGCACTCTGAGCAGGAAACCTGTGGTCCGGCAAGCGTGCCCGCCGAGAAATCGCGCCCGACCGGCCGCGCGGTAGCGGCTCTTTTTTTTCAACCCTCCAGCGGTGACAACCGTTCCGACGCGGCCCGGGACCGGCGGGATTCCGCTTCTCCCGCCAGGCGTTGGCCAGAAACGTGCTCTGGTATCTCCGCCGATGACGCCGCCCACCGCCCACGACCAGGACACCCCCGCCGTGCCGGGGACAGCGGCTCCCGCCACTGGGGCCGCCAGCGCCACCGCGCCGGAAAAAGGGCAGACCGCGTTTCGCGTCATCCGGCTGGACCCGCCCGCTGACATCGCGGTCGAACCGGCTGCCCCGCTGCCCCCCGGACCGGTGGAACCCGAAGGGGCCGCGCCGCGCCGGCTCGTGCCGCTGGCACCGCCGACAGCCAAGGAACTCGCCGCCGCGCGGGAAATTGCCTTCGCCGCCGCCCGTCCCCGGCTGGCAGCCCGTGCCGCCGCCGCCAAGGCCCGTCGGCCGTCCATCGAGAAGAAGCTCGCCGGGGCCAACGATTCCGACGAGATGCTCCAGGTGATCGGCGTGGAACTCGCCCTGCAACGCGCCCGCCGCCTGTCTGGTGCGGGGGACAAGCAGCGCGAGACCTTGCGCGTGTTGAGCATCCTCATGCTTTTCGGCCTCGTGATCGCAGTGGTCGGAGCCATGTGGTATCTCCAGACGCTCAAGCAGGGCCGCACGAACATCAGCCGTCAGCGACCGGCGGCGGCGGGGCGGTGAAGGCAGAAGGAAGGATGCAGGATGCAGGATGCAGGATGTCGATAAGGGAAAGCACGTCGGCAGACCAGCAACGTTCCTTCCTGCCTCGGTTCCTGGCTTTCCCTTCTTCTCCTCTGGTCTCCGTGTCCTCCGTGTCTCCGTGTTAAAACTCCGTGTTCCTCGTCGAACCGTCTGCCCCCGCTATCCACATCCTTCCATCTTCCGCCTTCCTCACCCCCCCAGCGCGCGCCACATCAACGCCAGCCGTTCCCCCAGTCCGTCCACCGGGGCTGTGTCCGCGTTGAGCAGCCCGCCCGATGCCGCCAGCGGCAGCACGTGCAGCCACGCGCTGCTGCCCAGCGTGAACACCCAGCCCAGCCCCCGCAGCGGCATCCGCCAGCGCGAGTGCGCCAACCGCTCCCAGCACGGCCGGTTGAGCCACCAGTACGCCGCGCAGACCAACGTCCCCTGCGCCGCGAAATAGAGCAGCCAATCCCGCAGTTGTCCCGGATTTAACCCCAGCCAGGGCGAGCCGCAGTAGCCCGTGTGCAGGATCAGCGCGGAACCCAGGAACGTGAGAAAAATGTTGCGGTAAACGTGCCGCCGGTTCCCGCCCAACGGGAAGTACACGAACTTGAGCAGCAGCCGCCGGTTGTAGATGTTCCAGCGCCGCCACAGGTCCACAGGCGAGGTCGCCAGCAGCGGCCAGCGGAAATTGTCGTCCACGTTGACCCCGAAGAAGCGGAAAAGTGCCACCATCAGGTCGAACTTCAGGCTGATGAGCACCGCCCAATAAAAGTATACCACCAGCAGGCAGGCCCAGAGTTCCGCGCGCGGCGCGGCGTGCAATGCGTCGTAGCCCCGCCCGTAGCCCCAGGCAGGCAGGACGCGGCGCTCCAGGCACAGCACGACCGGGATCTTCACCGCCGCCCAACCCACCGCGGCGAATCCGCGCCGCAACGTTTCCCAGGCGAACCCCCAGCGTGCCGCCATCTCCGAAGGCGGCAGATTGAGCATTCCCGTGATTTGCGGGACGAACAACAGGTAGGCGACCTCATCCCAGAACCGTCCGGCGGGGACCAATCCACGCCGCCGCTCGTAGTAGTAATAGGCGTAGCGCAGGAACAGCCCGGCGGTGAAGTTCTGGTTCGCATCGAGCCACGAGCCGTGCGCGTAGTGTTCGACCTGACCCTGGAAAACCTTGGGCAGCACCACCAACCCGAAAAACATGCCCAGCCAGAAGCGCACGCTGGCCCAGCGGCCCGGCCGGTCCGCGCCCCCCAGCAAGGCGTGCAGCGCCGGGATCAGCACCGCCGCGAACGCCAGCAGCCGCCCCTCCGTCGCGTAAACGTGGTAGGCGCAGGCCGCCGCCACGACGCCCATGGTCCACGCCCGCCGCCCCGGCAGCAGGGTCGTGGCAGCCAGGAACAACGCCGCGAACGCGAAATACCGCACCGGGAACTCGAAGGCGAACGGATGCGGATGGTGCGCCGGGTCCTGCCCGCCGAGCAGCACCTGGTAGCCGTAGACCACCGCCGACATGCCCACCGCCAGCGTCAGCAACCGCAGGCAGAAATCGCCCACGGCCGCCGTCCCGGGGCGCGCGGGCGGCCCGTCGGGCGGCAGCGGCCGGTCCCGCACCGGGGCGGGCGGCCCGGCGGGCGGGGGGACGAGATCGAGCTGGGGCGGGCGTTCCACGGGGGAAAGAGGACAAACCATGCCACCATCGGGCGGCCGGCGGCGCAAGCCGGGGCGTGTGGATTTTTGTCGGAGGCGTCTGTCAGGTAACCCAGGACCGATAATTGCTTAGGATAAAAGCGCGCCCGGGATCTGCCCGCCGGAACGCCCGCGAAGAAGAAACGGCTTTTTGCGTCGTGCGCCAGTCTGATTCTCGCTTGGTTTTCGTTGTCGGTGGAGCGCGAGGCGCGTGGGCAGCGCGGCGTTCCCTTTTGCTGTCTGATGAACCCGCAGCCACTCGAAAAATTCCAACGCACGCTCAAGTTCAACCCGGAGGATCGCGGTCCGGCGAACCCCTCCGTGGAGTTGACGCTCGCGCACTTGCAGCGTCTGGCGGATGTGTTCGACCTGGGCCGGGTCATCCAGATGGACAAGCCGCTGACGACCCAGTGCAACACGACCGATCCGTTCAAGACCGGCCGGGGCACGTTCCTGTTGCGCGCGCGCCACGGCGAGGAGTTCGGCGAGCGCGTCGAATACCTGCACGGGTTGATCGACTACCTCTGCGCGCACCAGTTCCCGGCGGCGGAGGTGATGCGCTCGCGCGACAACAAGTCGTGGACGACCTGGGGCGACCGCATCGTGGAGATCCACCGCTTCATCCCGCACGACCCGGGCGTGCACCGCGACTGGCGGCGCATGAACGCCGCCGCGACCTCCCTGGGCGACCTGCACCGGATGCTCGGCCGCGCGGCGGTCGGCAAGACGCCCGTGCCGCCCGAGATGCGCAACGACGTGACGCCCGAGCAGACCTGGACGCTGCTCGACGAGGCCGAGGCCACGCTGCAACATCTCTACGCCACGCCCGACGACCAGACCGAACGCGCCATCGGCATCTGCCAGCGTGCGCGGGAGGTGCTCGAACCGATGCTCCACGATTACCCGCGCATCATCGGCAACCTGCCCTGGATGACGATCCACGGGGATTTCCATTTCTGGAACGTGCTCTACCGGGCGGACCAGATCGCCGCCGTGGTGGACTATGATTTCGTGCAGGAGCGCGAGCGGCTCTTCGACATCGCGTATGCGTTGCAGAACGTGATCAGCCACCTGCGCAACCTGCACGTCGCGCCGTTGCGCGGCTGGGAGGAAATGAAGTGGGCCAACGTGCGGATGTGGGTGGACCACTATGACGAGGCCGCGCCGCTGGCGCTGACCGAGGCCGAGCGCCGCTGGCTGCCCAAGGAGATTTTGCGGATCTGTCTGGTGAGCATCGCCACGAGCGTGTTGCAGGACGACCCGGTGGAACTGGTGCTCAAGCAGGGCGAGGACCTGGAGTTGTTCATCTGGATCAGTCAGCAGGAAAAATTGTTCCTGTAGGGGTAGGAATGAGCAAGCACGAACACCGGAAAGAACGCGCTTGGCGGCGGACGGGACCTGCTACCAACCCGATGTCGGCCGGGACCGTGCCGCCGCCGCCGCCGCATCAAATTCAAACGCTTTCAACCCGGGCACGCCGTGGATGCAACCCGCACAGGCGAGCACAAAGCCGGTGTGCGGACACCGACCCGGGCACGGCACTGCGAGCCGCTGGCAAGGAAGCAGCCTAATCGGTCGCCGGGCCGGGTTCGACGCCCCACGTCTTGTTGGGCTGCGGTCCCAGCACCAGGGCCAGCGTGCCGCCGGATGCGATCTCGGCGTAGTTCAGCCAGCAGCGGTTGAACGGCTTCCCGTTGAGCGTCGCTGATTGGATGTAAATGTTGTCGGGCGAGTTGTTTTTCGCCGTGATCGTGAACGTGCCGCCCTTCGTGTATCTGGGGTCGAGCGTCAACGTGACCTTGTCGAACATCGGCGTGAACACCTCGAAACGCGGATCGCCCACGCAGATCTGGTGCAGCCCGATGGCGGCAAAAACGTACCACGCGGACATCTGGCCGCAATCGTCGTCCCCAGGCATTCCCTCCGGCCCGGTGAGATAGACCTTCTGGGATTCGCGCACCCATTTTTGTGTCAACCACGGGGCACCGGCACGGTTGAACAAAAGCGAGATCAGCTCCGTCGGCTCGTTGACCGGGTTGTTGTAGGAATTCCACCAGGGTTCCTGCCCCTTCTGGTGATAGGGATTTTTCGTGCCGCTGTAAGGGCTCCAGGTGTTGAAGTCCGGCGTCCGCTCGAAGAAGTCGCGCAACTTGGCGACGAAGAGGTCCTTCCCACCGTCCAGCTTGATCATCCCGGGCACATCGTAGTAGACCGTCCAGCCCGCCTGGTACACGGTGGCTTCGCGGGTCGTTTTCTCCTCCAGCAACCCGGTCCACGGCACGAAGTTGCCGTTGCCGTCCTTGGCGCGGAACCACCCTTTCCATTCCGGCTTCGCATCCTTGCCCTCGGGGTCATAGGTCCACGCCTGGGTGGGGTCGAAGATTTGTTTGTAGGAGGTCGAAATCTGCTGAAACTTCGCCGCGTCGTCCTTCTTGCCCAGGGCGCTGGCGAGCTGCGCCAGGTTCCAATCGTCCAACCCGTATTCCGTCGTCTCGGAGATGTTGCCCGGGTTGTAGCCCTGTTTGGTGAAACCGAACTTCTGCACCGAGTTGACCGAGTCGTCATACGCCTTGGCCAGGTCGAATCCACGGATGCCTTTCTGGTAGGCGTCGTTGATGATGGCGACCTCCGGGTTGCCGATCATGATCCCGCTGTAATATCCCATGATCTCCCACCGGTCGTAGTAATGGGTTCCGTTGGTTTCGGCCAAACTCAGCATGCTGTTGATCTGGTCGTTGACCACCGTGGGATCGATCAGGGTCAGCAGCGGGAACTCGCTGCGGTACACGTCCCACCCGCTGAAGATCGTGCGGTTGGTGAACCTGTCCGCGTGGTGGGGCTTGAAGTCCCCGCCGGGGTAGTTGCCGTCCACATCCTGGTCGATCTGCGGGAACTGCAACGCGCGGTAGAGCGCACTGTAATAAATCGTTTTGTGGTCCTCGGTCCCACCTTCCACCGCGAGCCGCCCGAGTTCCTGCGACCACGCATCACGCGCCTACCGGTGGACCCTATCAAAGTTCCAGTCCGGGATCTCCGCGGCGAGGTTGGCCCGCGCCCCAGCCACGCTGACAAAGGAGATGCCGGATTTGACCAGCACGGTCTCGCCCGCCTTGGACGCGAATTCACTGTAGAAACCCAGGTGCGGGCCTTCCTTCTCCTTGCAATCCGGGATGACCTCCGCCGTCTTGCACGCCTGGATTAAATCGGCGCTGCTGGTGTTCTCCGTCTTGCTCATCTTGAAGGAGGGTGCGTTCCACTCGGGCGGCAGCGCCGCGCTCCACATCCCGGATTTGGCGAAAGGCTTGCTGAACTCCAGGTGATAGTAGGCCGTGTAGGTACAGCCCCAACCGCCGCCGCCCTTCGTGTAGTCGATCTGGCCTTCGATGGTGTGGTCGTTGACCACCTTGCAGGTCTGGTGCAAGGACGTGCCGCCGTTGCGGTGGGAGAGGTCGATCTGGACCCGCGACTGCGCGTTCTCTGGAAACGTGAAGCGCAGGATGCCGCTGTGCGGCGCGACGGTCATTTCCGCACGCGCCTGGTACTCGTCGAGGGTGACGGCGTAATAGCCGGCCGTCGCTTGCTCGGTCGACTTGGTAAAATCCGATCCGTAGCGCTCGCCGGGTTTGCCTCCGCTCCCAAAGGTGCTCAGCGGACCCGTCGTCGGAGTCACCAGGACATTGCCCAGCTCGCCGCCGTCCGCGCCGCCCAGGTGGGTGAAGCTGAAACCCTGGATGAACTTGGCGCCGTAGCGATAGCTGATGCCCCCACCTTGATCCGGGCTGAGCTTCACCAGGCTGAACGGCACGGTCGCCCCCGGAAAATCCTTGCCCGTGCGCCCCGTGCCGATGAAGGGATCGACGTAGTCGATGGCCTCTTTGGCCTGGAGCGCCGGGAGGCAAAAGAGCGCGCCGGCGAGGACGCCCAAGGCCTGCGGAAAATAGGGTGCAAAAGCTCGTGGAAGTTTCATAAGGGGGGGACTGGCGAAGACCGATGGCCAATTCATTCACCCCGCGCCCGGAATTTGCAAGCACCGCGTCCCGTGGCTGGCTGTTTGTTGGTTTCCCCATCTCCGCCGCGTCCGAAGAAAATGTTCCGCGTGGTTTTGGAGATCACGCTCGACGTTCCAGGTCGCACGTCCTTTGATGGGTTCCCATGAATGGTCCCCTCCTCGGCGTCTTCTATCATTGGCTCGGCGGCCTGGCCTCGGCGAGTTTCTACATCCCATACCGCGGCGTCAGGAGATGGTCCTGGGAAACCTACTGGTTGGTAGGCGGTTTCTTTAGCTGGATCATCGCGCCGCTGGCGCTGGCATCCCTGCTCGTGCCGGACCTGTGGACCGCGCTCCGCGGCACGCCGGGCCGGACGTTGTGCTGGGCGTACTTCTTCGGGGCCATGTGGGGCATCGGCGGCCTGACCTTCGGCCTGACGATGCGTTACCTCGGCATCGCCCTGGGCATGGCGGTTGCCCTCGGCTTTTGCGCCGCGTTCGGCACGCTGGTGCCGCCGGTCTTCGCCGGGGAATTTGGCAAGATCATCGGCACCCACTCCGGGCAGACGATCCTGCTCGGCGTGCTGGCTTGTCTGGTGGGCATCGGGGTGAGCGGTCTGGCGGGGATGTCGAAGGAGCGCGAGCTTTCGCCCGCGCAAAAAGCCGCCACGATCAAGGAATTCAACTTCGGCAAGGGGATGCTCGTGGCAACCTTTTCCGGCGTGATGAGTTCGTGCTTTGCCTACGGGTTGGCGGCGGGCAAGCCGCTGGCGGAACTGGCGAAGGTCTCCCTGCGGCAGCATGGCGGCAGCGATCTCTGGCAGAACTTGCCCGTGCTGGTCGTCGTCCTGTGGGGCGGCTTCACCACCAACTTTCTCTGGTGCGTGCTGCTCAACGTCAAAAACCGCTCGGGCCACGAGTACCTGAACCGGCGGCCGGACGCAGTGATGGCAGTCAGCGCGCTGGAGGGAACGATGCTTTCCCCCGCCGCCGGGGAATGGGCCGGACAGAGCACCGGCGATGCATCGCCCACGGGGGCTGCGCCGCTGCTGCGCAACTATCTCTTTTCCGCCGCGGCGGGCGTCACCTGGTATCTCCAGTTCTTTTTCTACAGCATGGGCCAGACGAAGATGGGCAGGTACGATTTCAGCAGTTGGACGCTGCACATGGCCAGCATCATCATCTTCGGCACGCTGTGGGGCTTCGCCTTCCGCGAATGGAAGGATGCCGCGCCGCGCGTGCGGGCGATGGTATGGAGCGGCGTCGGCCTGCTCGTCCTCGCCACCGTCATCATCGGCTACGGCAATATGCTGTCGGCATGAAGGAGCTCGCCGGCGCCGCGCAGCAGGCAGGGCGTGGTGCCGCACACCTGGATC
>CAXTVY010000029.1:17761-17977 GCA_964247665.1 uncultured Chthoniobacterales bacterium
CTCTGGGGCATCGTGCTCCACGAGTGGCGGGGCACCAGTCGGCGCACCCACCTGCTCATCGGCGTCGGCCTGGCCGTGCTCGTCGGCTCGACCGTCGTCGTCGGCTACGGGAACTATCTCGGTGCCGGTTCTGCCGGGCGCTGAGCGTTGCCCCGACGGCAATTGGTTCCTCCCCGGATCCCTGACCAGCGGCGGGTCCACGGCCCGCAGCCCCCG
>CAXTVY010000029.1:17987-25824 GCA_964247665.1 uncultured Chthoniobacterales bacterium
CAGGCACTCGTGCGCGTCGATGGACTTGCCCCGAGGCAAGGGGCAACCCAGGCGCCCGCCGCGCGCTCAGTACCCTGCGGCCTGCCCGTCCTTGCGGCTCTCGCTGGCCCCGGCGTACACCCGCTGGCCCTCGTGCGTCTGCACCTGGATCGCTTGGTAGCCGCCGTAGCCGCCCAGGTCGAAGCGGATGTCGTGCCCCTTGAGCCGCAACCCGCGCGCGACCTCGTAGGGCACGCCGCTTTCCAGATCGACAAAGCCGCTCGTGTTCGGGTTGGCCGCCGCGCCGCCTTCGGTCAGCGTGGAGCCCGTGGGGTCGTTGTTGCCCTCGTGCTGCCAGCGCGCGGCGTCGCCCGCCTCCTGCACGCCCAGGCCGAAATCGATCATGTTCGTGAGCACCTGCGCCTGCCCCTGCGGCTGCATCCCGCCGCCCATCACGCCGAATGCCAGCCAGGGTTTGCCCTCGTGCATGGCGAAGCCCGGGATGATCGTGTGGAAGGGCCGCTTGCCCGGCGCGTACACGTTCGCGTGGCCCTTCTCCAGCGTGAAAAGCTGGCCGCGGTCCTGGAACATGAACCCGAGCCCGGGGACGCTGATGCCGCTGCCCATGCCGCGATAGTTGCTCTGGATGAGCGACACCATGTTACCCTCGTCGTCGGCCGTGCACATGTAGATCGTGTCGCCCTGCTCCAGGTTCGGGTTGCCCGCGTCGTAGGACGGCGCGGCCTTGTCGGGGTTGATGAGCTTGCGGCGCTCGGCGGCGTATTCCTTGGAGATCAGCCACTTCACCGGCTGATGGAAGAAGTTCGGGTCGGCGAAGTATTTCGCGCGGTCCGCCCAGGCGAGCTTCTTCGCCTCGATCATCGTGTGGAAGGTTTGCGTGGACTGGAAACCCATTCCCTTGAGGTCGAAGCCCTCGACGAGGTTGAGGATTTGCAGCGTCGTGATGCCCTGCGCGTTGCCGGGCAGTTCGTACACGTCGTAGCCGCGGTAGTTCGTGCTCACGGGCTCGACCCACTCGGAATGGTGCGCGGAAAGGTCGGCCTTGCGCAGGTAGCCGCCGTTGGCCTGCATGAAGGCGTCGATCTTGTCGGCGATCTCGCCCTCGTAGAAGCCGTCGCGGCCCTTCTCGCCGATCAGGCGCAGCGTGTGCGCGAGGCCCGGATTTTTGAACACATCGCCTTCCCGGGGGGCCTGCCCCTTGCCGTCGAGGGTGTACGTCTCCTGCCACGCGCCGGGCAAGCCCTTGAACGCGGTGAGGTTGCGGCCCCAGTAGTAGGAGATCGGTTCCGTGACGGGGAAGCCGTCCTCGGCGTATTTGACCGCGCCCGAGAGGTCGTCGGCGAGGGGCAGCTTGCCGAACCGGTCGTGCAGCGAGGCCCAGGCATCCACGGCGCCGGGGACGTTGATGGGCAACATGCCGACCGGGGGCAGGAACGTGCGGTGGGCCTTCTCGACCTCGGCCTTCACCTGGTCGTAGGAAAGCCCCAGGGGCGAGCGGCCCGAGCCGTTGAGGCCGTAGAGCTTGTTCTCCTTGGCCACGTAGACGATGGCGAACAGGTCGCCGCCGACGCCGTTGGAGATGGGTTCCATCAGGCCGAGGGTGGCGTTGGCGGCGATGGCAGCGTCCACGGCGCTGCCGCCGCGCTTGAGCACGTCCAGGCCCACCTGACTGGCCGCCGGGACGCTGGTGCAGACCATCCCGTGCCGCCCGAGGACGGCCGAGCGCGTGGCGAACGGCGCGCCGACGATGCGGTCAACCTGGGCGGAGGCGGACGGAGGAAGGCAGAAGGCAGAAGGCAGAAGGCAGAAGGCGGAAAGAAGCAACGAGCGGGGTGTCTTCATAAGAAAGAGGGTGTGCCGGGGCCGGACCTGGCCGAAGATGGAATCGCCTCCGCCCTCTGCCGGGGCCGCACGATATTTGTAATCACCGCACGTCCGTCCAGGGGTAAGCTGTACGAAAGTAGTCGGCAGCGCCCTCCGCCCTCTCCACTTCCGCCCCCGCCTTCCGACTTCCGCCTTTTCTGGTTCCGCCTTCCGCCTTCCCATGCTTCGCTTCCGCCTCTTCGGCATCCCCTTCGTGGTCATGCCCTTCTTCTGGATTTTCAGCGCCATCCTCGGCTCGAATACCATGCGCGGCCCCCACGGCACCCTGCTGCTCGTGGTCTGGGTCCTGTGCGTGTTCGTGTCCATCGTCGTGCACGAACTCGGCCACGCGCTCATGGCCCGGCGCTACGGGATGCAACCCGCCATCGCGCTCGTGGGCATGGGCGGCCTGACCTCCTACCTGGGCGGCGGACTCACCCGCGCGCAGCACATCGCCGTCAGCCTCGCCGGTCCGGCGGCCGGGTTCGCCCTCTACCTGGCCGTGCGGGTGTGTGCGCGCCGCCTCGGCATGGCCGGGTTCTTCGACGCCGAAACGACCGGCAACCTCGCCGCTACCGAGGCCATCGCCAACCTCATCTTCATCAATTTCTGGTGGACGCTCTACAACCTCCTGCCCGTGCTGCCGCTCGACGGCGGCCAGGTCCTGCGCGACGTGCTCGGGCCGCGCCTGCTGGGCACCGCGCGCGTCATCGGCATCGTCTGCGCCGTGGCGGTCGCCGCCTACGCCGCGACCATCGGGCAGGTCTACATGGCGCTCCTCTTCGCCTACCTCGCCTACCTGAATTTCCGGGGCACCACCCGCACCCTGCCCGGCGGCGTCAGCCGCGCCGGCGGCCCGGGCGATTACTGAACAAACCCGCCCGGCAGGCGCACGGCCTGCTCTGCGAAACCCGCCAGGGAGAACACTCCGAAAACGGTCTGTCATCCTGAGCGGAGTGTAACGGAGCCGAAGGACCTTCCGGCCCGCGGCAGCGAACTGTGCCAAGCGGATGGGACGTTCCTACTGCTAGGAACACCTGCCTCCGGCGGCGGAAGGTCCTTCGGCTCCGCTCGCAGACTCGCTCCGCTCAGGATGACAGACATTTTTTAGGTGCGTTCGCCCTGGAAACCTGTCGCTGCCCCTTGGTTTCCACCCCGTTCCGGTGTATCGAACCCCACTCGCGTCCTCTAAAATGTCCCGTCTCTTCCTTTCCACCGTTTCCAGCGCGTTTGCCGCCGCTTGCCTGTTCGCCGCCGCCAGCGTCGTTCCGCTTTCCGCGCAGGAACCCGCCGCCTCGCCCACGCCTCTGCCCACCACGGCCCCCGCGCCCTCGCCGGAACCCAAGAGCGGCGCGGTTGAAAACTCCGTGGTCAAGGTCTTCGCCAGCGTGCGTTACCCGGACCCGTACAAGCCCTGGACCAAGCAGGCCCCGCACGACATCACCGGCAGCGGCGCGGTCATCGAGGGCCACCGCATCCTCACCAACGCCCACGTCGTCCTCTGCGCCAGCCAGATCCAGATCCAGGCCAACCAGGCCGGGGACAAGCTCTCCGCCACCGTCGAGGCCGTCGCGCCGGGCATCGACCTCGCCGTGCTCAAGCTGGACGACGACAGCTTCTTCGACACGCATCCCGCCCTGCCGCTGGCCCGGGAACTGCCCGGCATCAAGGACGCCGTGATGGTCTACGGTTACCCGGAGGGGGGTACGACGCTTTCCATCACCAAGGGCATCGTCTCGCGCATCGAGTTCGTCGGCTACAACCCGCCGACCGCCGGGCTGCGCATCCAGATCGACGCCGCCATCAACCCGGGCAATTCCGGCGGTCCGGCCGTCGCGGGCGACCACATGATGGGCCTCGCCTTCAGCCGCCTGACCGGCGGGGCCGAGAACATCGGCTACCTCATCCCGGCGGAGGAGATC
Source organism: uncultured Chthoniobacterales bacterium (assembly GCA_964247665.1). Lineage (GTDB taxonomy): Bacteria > Verrucomicrobiota > Verrucomicrobiia > Chthoniobacterales > SZAS-18 > CAHJWO01. The sequence goes on from CAXTVY010000029.1 coordinate 21,773, forward strand.
GACCTCTTTTTGCACGACATCGCCGATGGCCGGTACGACGGCAAACCCGCCCTGCACGACCTCTACCAGACGCTGGAAAACCCGGCGTTACGCAGCTACCTGAAACTGGACAAGAGCGTCGAGGGCGTCATCATCCACGAGCCCGAGAGCGACGCCGCCGATTACCCGCTCAAGGAGTGGGACGTGATTACGAAGATCGGTGACACGCCCGTGGACGACCAGGGCCAGATCCGGCTGCCGGGCGGCTTGAAGGTCGATTTCAAGTATCTGGCGCAACGGATCGCGCGGGACGGCAAGGTGCCGCTGACCCTGGTGCGGGCAGGCCAGGAATTGACCGTCCAGGTGCCCGCCCCGGCGCGGCGGCCGGTGCTGATCCCGGAGACGGACGGCAGCTACCCGTCGTACTTCGTGTACGGGCCGATGGCGTTTACGGAGGCGTCGGCGTTGTTCCTCGGCGGGTTGAACAACCGCATGGGCGGGCTGGTCTGGCGCGGCAGCCCGCTGATCGCGCGCGCGGGCGACAAGGAAGCGTTCCCGGGCGAGCGGCTGGTGGTGGTGTCGGCCCCGTTTTTTCCGAGCAAGCTGGCGTCCGGCTACGGTAGCCCGTTCGCGGAGGTGATCAAGACGGTCAACGGCACGCCGATCAGGAATTTGGCGCACCTGGTGGCGGTATTGCGCGACTGCCAGGATGAGTTCGTGAAGTTCGAGTTCCAGGGCCGGGGCGGGGAGACGGTGATCTTCCCGCGCGCGGCGACGGTGGCCGCGACGGAAGACCTGCTCACGGACAATGGCGTGCGCAGCCAGGGCTCGCCGGACATGCTGGCGGTGTGGCAGAAGAAAGCGCCCTGACGAAGGCGGAAGGCTGCGGGCTGCGGGCTGGAAATCGACGAGAGATACCCACGGGATGAAGCCAACGCCGCTTCGCCGGGGCGCATTGCTCAATTTTGGGTTGGGAACGCCTGTTCCTTTAAGTCTTACCCAAACGTGGCGGGAAGATGCGCGCCGGGCTCGGAGGCATCCGCGATGCGCTGGCGCTGCATCGGCGAAAGGTCGGCAGGCAGAGCATCCAACGGGAAGTAGCGCACCTCGCTTGATTCATCGTCGGCGACGTGAGGCGTCCCAGAAATGGGTCGGCAACGGAACGCGATGCTGACGTATTGGCAGACATCGCCGTTCGGGTAGGTCAACACGGGCAGCGTGTACACGCCGCTCACGCGTTCGACGGTCACGGTGACGCCCGTTTCTTCCAAGACCTCGCGCACGACCGCCTGCGCCGGGGATTCTCCGCCCGGGTCCACCGCGCCGCCGATCACGGCCCACCGGCCGTTGTCTGTCCGGCGGCCCAGGAGAATTTCGTTCTGACCGTTGAATGTCAGTCCCGACACGCCCGGCACGAATAACAACCCGTGGCCGACATGAGTCCGCAGGTTCCGCATGTATTCAGAAATAGGCATGGCGTGATAAGTTTTCGCTGGAATTAGAAGACGTTCTCGAAAATGCGGATTCTCGCAATTGATGGCCGGGCGGTTGGTGAACTGACAAGGATTGAGGCTCACTCGCTCCATCTGTCCGGCACAACTGAAGCTCCTGACGACTAAATTCCGGGTTTTGCGGTATTAATCCGGGTTTGCGCGCGAAACTCCCGGGCGGCCGATCAAACCAGCTTTTGCACGAGGTCGGCGGCCTGCACGATGCCCACGAATTGCCCGTCCGCATCGACCACCGCCGCCGCCGGGAGCCGCGCCGCCCGCAGCCGCCGCAGGGTCCGCAAGGCTCCGTCGCCCGGGGCCACGATCAACGGCGGACGGCGCAGGTACACGGCGGCGTCGCGCGCGCCGTTGCGCTCGAAGAGCAGGGTGAACACGTCGATCAGCGCGACCAGCTCGGCCCCCGCCTCGCCGCCAGCCACCGGCAGGAAGTCCAGCCGCCGGGCCGTGGCGTCGGCGCGCAGGCTGGCCACGGTCGTCCCCTCGCGCCAGGGGAACGGCGCGGGCGCGGGCCGCATGACCTCCCCGGCGGGCAACCCGCTGAAGTCGATCACGTTGTGGATCATGCCGCGTTCGGCGGGGGACAGCGCGCCGGTGCGTTCGCCCTCGGCGGCCAGGCTCTTGAACTCCTCCCGTGCGCTCGACGCCGACCCGCGGCGCCCCGTGGCTTCCTCGGCCCGGGCGGGGTCCAGCCAGCCCCGCCGCACCGCCCAGGCCCCCACGACCAGCAGCGGCGCGAGCAGTCGGGAAGTCACCTCCAGCAGCCCCGCTAGCGCCGCCAACGCCCGGTAGGGGAACCGGCGAAAAAGCGATTTGGGCAGGATCTGCAAGCCCAGCAGGTACACGGGCAGCATCAGCACCCCGGCCAGGACGCAGCCCCGCCCGCCGTCGCGCTGGAACAGAGCGTTGGTGATGAGCACCAGGGCAGCCACATCGGCGAAGTTGGTCACCAGCAGCACCGTCGCCAGCAGCCGTCCGGGATGGGCCAGGAGCCGGTTGAGCCGGATCGCCGCGCGGTCGCCCTGGTGGACCCGGCTGCGCAGCCGCGCCCGGTTGAGCGAGAGCAGCCCCGTCTCGATCCCCGCATACAGAAAGGACACCAGCAGGCAGCCGACGAACAGGAAAACAGAGGGAACGTGCATGGCTTCCCTACCAGGAAAATGACCAAAGCCCGAATGAACAAGGCCCAAGGCAAAGAGCGCCACCGATGCAGCCACTCGAAATCATCGGATTTTGGTCATTGGTCATTGGTCATTTGGGCCTTTTCGCTGCCATGGGCACCGGCTTCCTTTTCGATGAGCACCTCCGTGATGGTCTTGCGTGTCACGCGCCGGACGGTCAGCTTGAGGTTCGGCGGCAGGCGCAGGACGCTGCCCGCCTTGGGCAGGTAGCCCAGGCGGTTGAAGATCAGGCCGCTGAGCGTGTCCAGCCCCTCGGCCTGCAACTCGAAGCCCGCGTGCTCGCTGAGGTCGTCCAGCCGCGCGTGGCCCCCGGCGAGGAGCCGGTCCTCGTCCAGCGGCTCGATGTAAAGGTCCTCCTCGCCGCTAGGCAGGGCGTCGCCGACGATCTCCTCGGTCAGGTCCGCCAGGGTCACGATGCCTTCGGTCCCGCCGTACTCGTCCAGCACGACGGCCATACCCTGCCGCCGCCCCAGGAAGCCGCGCAGCAGATCGGGCGCGCGCATGGTTTCCGAGACGAACGAGGGCGGGTCGAGCAATTCGCTGTAGTGGGTCGTCTGGTCCGGGGTGCAGCCGTCGCGCTCGGACGCGGCGAGCAAGGCCAGGAAACGGCGGGAGTCGAGGATGCCCACGATGTCGTCGGGCGACTCGCCGTAGACGGGCACGCGGTGGCGGCGCTCGGCGCGCAGCAGCGTGGCGGCCTCGGCGTTGGAGAGGTCGTCCACGATGGCGAAGGCCTCCACGCGCGGGGTCATACAGTCCTTGGCGGTCTTGTCACCCAGCTTGATGATCTCCTGGATCATCTCGCTCTCGGCGGCCTGGAGCGCGCCTTCCTGCGCGCCGACCTCCACCAGCGCGCCAAACTCCGCCTCGGTGAGTTTGAGCGGGGTGCGCACCCGGTGGGGCGTGAGCCAGGCGGCCAGCCATTCGCCGATGGCCTGGAGCGTGCCGACCGCCGGGCCCAGCACGGGGCTGAGCCGGTGGAGCACCGCCAGGGCCGCCGGGGCGACGCGCTCCGGGCGGCGCAGGGCGAACACCTTGGGCAGCAGGTCGCACACGCCGACGACGAGCACGAAGAGCAGCAGCGCGGCCGGCCAGAAGGGGAGATACACGGGCAGATAGCGAAACATCCCGTTTGTTTCGTCGGTGTAAACGCCGGGCGCGAAGCCCACCAGCAGGCAATACAGCGCCAGCACGCAGAGTGGCAGGTTGTTGAGGGTGTCCGCGAGCAGGATCATGCTCAGGAGCCGGCGCGGGTTGGCGTAGAGGGCGTCGATGGCGGCGGCATTCCGTGGGGAAGCCTCGCGCAGACGGTGGAGTTGCGGCGGCTGGAGGGAAAAAAGGGCGGTTTCCGCCGCCGAGAAGAACGCCGAGGCCGCCCCGAAGA
>CAXTVY010000030.1:0-6417 GCA_964247665.1 uncultured Chthoniobacterales bacterium
GCACTATGCCGTGCCGCACGCCACGGCGGCGATCCTCGCGCGGGACATGCTGCCGCCGGAGACGCGGCCGAGCGTGGTGACGACCCTGCACGGCACGGATACCACACTCCTGGGTCATGACAAAGCCTACGCGCCCGCCATCCGCCACGCGCTCCTGCAATCCGACGCCGTGACGACGGTGTCAGCCTTCCTGGAACAGGAGACGCGCCGCCTGCTGCCGGTGAAACGATCCATCGACGTGATCCACAATTTTTTCGAGCCGCGCGTTCCCCGGCGGCGCCCCGAGGCCGTGCGCGCGGAGTTGGGGCTGCGGCCCGGCGAGGCGCTCCTGGTGCACGCGTCGAATCTGCGTCCGCTCAAGCGCATCGACCTGCTGCTCGAATCCGTGGCGCGCGTGCGCTCCGCGGAAGGATGCAAGCTGCTGATCCTGGCAGGGGGCGACTTCGCGCCTTACGCCGAGCGGGCGAAACAACTCGGGGTGGCCGACCGGATCATCGTTCGCGAGCAGGTTTTCGACATCGAAGCCTACCTCCAGGCGGCGGACCTGACGGTGTATACCTCGGAAACCGAGAGCTTCTGCCTCGGCATCCTGGAGGCCATGTGCTTTGGCTGTCCAGCGGTTTCCACGGCCGTGGGCGGCGTGCCGGAAGTCGTGGCGGACGGGGTGACCGGGCTGCTCGTGCCGTTCGGTGATGCGGAGGCATTTGCCCACGCCATCGAAACACTTTTGCACGATCCCGTCCGCCGACGGCTGATGGGTGAAGCGGCGCGGACCCGGGCGAAGGAACGGTTCACCGCCGGAGTCATCGTGCCGCGCTACGAAGCGTTGTACCGGCGGCTGGCTTTTCCGGTGCCGTGGAGTCCCTGAGCAGCGGCCGGCCATAGGAGCGACAGACGGGAGTGTTGCGATCTTTGCAAGATCACAAGAAGGCCGTCCGGCGTCACACCCGGACGCGGGACGGCAGAACTTCTGACCGGCAGCCGTGCAGCCGCTACACGAGCGGCGCCACGTCGGCCAGATAGGGGGCGTGCAGACCCGTCAGGGCATCGTGCAGCGCCTTGCTCATGCGCTCGCAAGCCGTGACGGCGCTTTCCTGGTCCGCGGTCGGCAGCGCGTTGATCTGCGAGGCCAGGTAGATGGGCTCGTCGTGGTCGTCGCAATGCAGGCGGAAGTATTCACCGCAGCACTCGGGCAAATCGGTGTAGTGCGTTTGCAGGCCAGTGAGCTTGGATTGGGCCGTCAGCGGTTGCTGGGCCTCGAACGCATACAGGGCACCCAATGACGCGGCGCGTCCCTGGCCGTACAATTCGCGCGCGGCATCCGCCAGATCGGCGGTTTCGGCCGTTTGGGGTTCGTCGGCCACGGCGGTTTCCAGTCCGGCCGCAAACGTGTTGTTCCACACCTCCGCGTGCCCGGCCTCAATGCCCGCGATGTGCGGCTCGCCCACGCTGGCCCAGCCGTCGCCGACCGTGCGGATGAAGCTGCCATAATCCCGCGCATAATCTTTCAACGCGGCGACGGGCAGGGTGCCATCGCTCCAAGCGACGTAGAACGAGTGGTTGAGCAGGCTGCGAAGCCGGATGTGCTCGTCGCAGATTTCGGAAGCGGTTTTCAGTTTGGACATGGATGTAAGCGCTTAGATGGCAGCGCCCTCCACCCTGTCGGATTCCCGGGTGGCCGTCAATCATTCTTTCCACGCCGATGCACCTACCTGCGCGATGGCAGGCACCTGTACGCGGAGATGGAGAATGTCTCCACCCAACCTGCGGCGCAGCTTGGCGCGATACTCCCTTCGACAACATCCAACTTTAACCCCCCTCACAATTCTATGGAAGACAGCACGAAAGACAAAATCAAAGGCGCGATTGATCAAACTACAGGCAAGATCAAGGAGAAGGTCGGCGACGCCACCGACAATCCTGACCTGCACGACGAAGGCACCGCCGAAAAAACGGGCGGCAAAGTTCAGGAGAAGATCGGGGACATCAAGAAGGTCTTCGGCAAGTAACTTGGCAAGGTCCCTCGGACACTCGCTTTTCTACGGCGCGGCTTTTCCATGAGCCGCGCCGTTTTTACGTTGCAAGCGCCCGGTCGATGATAGCGCAAGCGCCAGGGGCAAATCCGTGCGATGTTAAGAGCTTCATGTTCAGTAAGCTTTTTCAACGCCGCCCCCCGACCGCCAACCAACGCCACTCCGAGCCTGCCCCCGCCCGTAAGGAAAAAGCCGAGCCGCGCGCGCTGCCCGAAGGCGGCCAGGACTTCTCGAAACTGGGTTTGTCAGAAACCATCCTGCGCGGGGCGGCGGATTCCGGCTACACGCAACCAACGCCCATCCAACTGCGGGCAATCCCGGTCGTGCTGACCGGGCGCGACCTCATCGGGTCCGCCCAGACGGGCACGGGGAAAACAGCGGCCTTCGCGCTGCCGATTCTCTCCTGCCTGGAAACAGGCAAGCGCGGTGCACCGCGGGTGCTGGTACTCGAACCCACCCGGGAACTGGCGATGCAGGTGGACTCCGCCTTCCGGGATTACGCCAAATTTACGGATCTGCGCGCGGCGGCCTTTTACGGCGGCGTGGGCTACGGCAAGCAGCGCGAAGAACTCAAGCGGGGGGTGGATATCATCGTTGCCACGCCGGGACGCCTCCTGGATTTCCTCAAACAAGGTGAAATCTCTTTGCGCCAGGTGGAAATCCTAGTGCTCGACGAGGTGGATCGGATGCTCGACATGGGTTTCCTGCCCGACGTGAAGCGCGTCGTGGAAAAGTGCCCGCCCCGGGATAAGCGCCAGACGCTGTTTTTCTCGGCGACACTGCCGCCCGAGATTGAGAAGCTGACGCAGTGGGCGTTGCGGCCCAATCCGGACATCATTGAAGTAGGCGAACGGCGCTCGGCGGCGGAGACGGTGACCCACGCCTTCTACCCTGTGTCGAGCGCGTTGAAGTTCGACCTACTCACGGCGTTGCTGGAAAAGACGGATTACAACAGCGTGCTCGTTTTCACGCGCACGAAACACGGGGCGGACCGCATCGGACGCAAGCTCAAAGCCGGGAACCACTCGGTGGCCGTGCTCCACGGCAATCGCAGCCAGAACCAGCGCATCGAGGCCCTGGACGGTTTCAAGAGCGGCAAGTACGAGGTCATGGTGGCAACGGACATCGCGGCCCGTGGCATTGACGTGGCGGGCGTGACGCACGTCATCAACTTTGACATCCCGAAGAATCCTGAAGACTACGTTCACCGCATCGGTCGCACGGGCCGCGCGCAACGGGAAGGGGACGCTTTCACGCTCATCACGAATGAGGACGCGGATGCGGCGCGCGCCATCGAACGGTACGTTGGCGACAAGATCGACCGCGCCAAGCTCGAAGGCTTCAACTACCAGGCTGCACCGGCGGTCGTGGAAATGGCTCCCCGCGGCCCTTCGGGCGGCTCGTCACAGGGTTCGGGCCGGCGCTACAGCAGCAGTGGCGGAGGCGGGGGCGGTGGATCGCGCGGGCGCTCCGGGCCGCCGCGCGGGGGCCGGCGGAATGCAGGGCGCTGACTTGCCGACAGGTTGGTAGCGGTTCTTGCCGAGGGCGCAACGAAGCAGACGCGTTGGCGGGGACGGCTTTCTCGTTCGGGGTTGCTCTCTTGTTCCTGCTATGGTGCCGCGGAACGTCCTCCCCCGCTGGCGGGGGTTCAACCTGCTGGAAATGTTCACGCCGGAGAGCCGTGAGGCCTTCCGCGAGGACGATTTCCGCTGGATCGGTGATTGGGGTTTCGACTTCGTGCGGTTGCCGCTCTGCTACACGCTGTGGACGGCGGGAAGCGATCCTTTCCAGATCGACGCGGACGGCGAGGCCATGGCGCGGCTGGACGATGCCGTGGAGATGGCTGGCCGCCATGGCTTGCACCTTTGCCTGAACCTGCACCGGGCGCCGGGTTACTGCGTCGCGCGGCAGCCCCGGGAACCGTTCAGCCTGTGGAATTCTCCGGAAGCGTTGGCGGCGTTCTGCCTCCACTGGCGCACGCTTGCAACGCGCTACCGCGGCGTGAGTCCGGAACGCCTCAGCTTCGACCTGCTCAACGAGCCGCCGCGGCCCGGAATCTTCAACAAGTTCAGCCGCCAGCGGCACGCGCGGGTGATGCGGGCCGCAGTGGCGGCGATCCGCGCCGTGGACCCGGCGCGGCTCATCATCCTGGACGGGCTCAACTACGGGCGGCAGCCCTGCCCGGAACTCGCCGACCTGCCGGGGGTGGCGCAAAGCTGCCGGGGGTACGAGCCGTTCGAGCTGACCCATTACCAGGCCGAATGGGTGCCGCGCGGCGGGCGCTGGCGGGAGCCGGACTGGCCGCTGCGGCGCGACCTGTTGGGCCGCCGCTGGGGGCGTGCGCGCCTGGAAAAGGTCTACGCACCTTGGCGTGAACTGTTGGCGCAGGGGGTGGGTGTTCATTGTGGGGAAGCGGGTTGTTATCACCGGACGGCGCACGATGTTTTCCTGCGCTGGTTCGGCGAGGTGCTAGACGTGTTGCGCGAGAGCGAGATCGGCTGGGCATTGTGGAACTTCCGTGGGACGTTCGGCGTGCTCGATTCGGCTCGTGCGGATGTGCACTACGAGGATTGGCGCGGCCACCGCCTCGACCGCAAGCTGCTCGATCTGCTGCGCGCCTCATGAACGCTTGGTAAAATGTTGCCGGCGGAGGTGGAAACGTGCGATAAAAGCAGGCGTGAAAAAGTGCGTCCTTCTGTTTTGCTGCTTATTCATCCTGTCCACCGCGCGGGGCCTCGACCCGACCATCGCGCCTTCCAAGAAGCGGCCGTTCGTCGGGATGACCATGGAAAGCGCCCGCTCCTACTATGGCGAGCCGTTCCACCACGCCGTCGTCAACGGACAGGAGCGATGGTACTATTTTCTGAAGTTCTCGGAGGTCTACGGACGCGCCTTCGTGCCGTTCCGTTTCGACAGCGATGATGTGCGCTTTGGGAGCATCACGTTCGGACAGGACAAAAAGATCAACAGCGTGGACTGGAATCCCATCGTGCTGGACTGACTCCGTCCACAGGCCGCGTCGTCACAATTCAAAAGCGAGTTGATCGCCTTCCTCCCAGGTGGCCAGGTCCGCCGTGGGCTCCACGAACCGCACGCCCACTCCCAGGAGCCGGACGACGCGCTGCGGCCCCTCGCGCCGCGCCCAGCCCTCGGAGAGCAGCGTTTCGTAAGCGGAAAACTCTGGTTCCGTACCGCCGCGCTCGACGGTGGTGTGGGTGAAATCCGCGAAACGGAGCTTCACGAACAGTTTCGCCACGGCCCGGCGGCCCTGCTTTTCCAGGTCCAGCAGCAGGTCGGTGTGCAGTTCGAGCAATCGCTCGCGGCACTCGGCTAGCGTCGTCAGGTTCGTGGCGTAGGTGTTCTCGTTGGAGAGGCTTTTGCGGATGCGGTTCGCCTCGACCGGGCGCAGGTCGATCCCGCGGCAGCGGTCATACAGATCATAGCCGAATTTACCGAAGCGGGTCTGGAGATCGGTCCGGGAGAAGCGCTGGAGCTGGCCGCAAGTCTCGACGGCAAGCTCGGCCGCCAGCCGGGCAGCCGTGACCTCGCCGATCCCCGGGATCTTGCGCGCCGGGAGATCCAGCATGAACGCCGCCACCAGCGTGGGCTTGATCGTATGCTGGCCGTCGGGTTTTTGGAGATCGCTGGCGATCTTGGCGAGCATCTTGTTGGGGGCAACGCCGGCCGAGGCCGTCAACCCAGTGCGGGCCAGAATCTGCCGGCGGATTTCGCGCGCCACCTCGGTCGCGGGCCGCTCCAGGTGCGAGACATCGAGGTACGCTTCGTCCAGCGACAGAGGCTCGACCAACGGGGTATAGCCGGAGAAAATCTCGCGGATGCGCGCGCTTTCGGCCCGGTAAAGGTCGAAGCGGGTGGGAACGACGACGAGATGCGGACACTTTGCCAGCGCCTGAAACGTCGGCATGGCGGAGTGGATGCCGTATTTGCGGGCCTCGTAGTTGCAGGTGGTCAGGACGCCCCGCCGGGTATGCGACCCACCCACCGCGAGCGGCAGGCCGCGCAGGTGCGGCTGCTCGCGTTCTTCGACGGCTGCGTAGAAGCAATCCATGTCCACATGGATGATCTTGCGAGACAGGCTGGGAACATCTGGTGCGGAAGATAGCGCGATCATCGGTCACGCCAAGATGGCAAACTGTTACAGTTACTTTGTCACAGGAAGCCTTGAAATGCCGGTTCGTACCGCCCGCTAGCGAGCCGTGCCTGGCACCTCACAGGGGACAGCCGACAGCGGGTGAGGGGAATCGAACCCCCGTGTCCAGCTTGGGAAGCTGGCGTTCTACCATTGAACTACACCCGCGTTTGCAGAGCGGTAACGATGATCCAGAGGGGTGTCAAGGCAAGTTTACTGCCAGGAGACCACATC
>CAXTVY010000030.1:6427-25551 GCA_964247665.1 uncultured Chthoniobacterales bacterium
ATTTGAAGGAGTAAGGGTACCCTTCACACCGTCTTTGCCCCAGGTCCAAACAGCGACGCCGGTACGGAGCACCTGCGTGGAATCTGAAATTGTAGGATCGTCGTTGCCACTACCATAAGGATTGGCAACCACATCGTTGTAGTCCGAATCCATCGTGATGAAATACATGTTGCCCCAAGCATCCACCAGATCACCGGCCTTGACCGGAATACTTGCGTTGTTCCCTTTGGCGGAGGTTGCCGTCGATGGGACAAACCCACTCTTCGGTAAAGTCAGACTCTTGGCGTCCTTGCCCTCGAAATAGGTAATACGGCGCGTGTTCCGCACCGTGGTATCGGTATTGGTGGCCCGAAGCACCTGAAACAGGTCGCCGTTACTCACGCCCGCACTGGTATAATCCGCTGCCGCAGTCCCAGTGGCTGGCGGTGCTGCCGGTTCCGGATACGTTCCATACTCCGTCTGATAGCTTTTTACCGCGCTGACAATCTGCATTGCGGTGGATTTTGTTTCCACCTTGTGGGCGTTGTCCATCACTTTGCTGATTACCGGCAACAACAAACCGGCCAAAATGCCGATGATCGAGATGACCACCAACAATTCGATCAGAGTGAAACCGTGCCGGGAGGATGGCACCAGGGACAAACGCTGGCTGAAGCGAGAGGTGTTCATACGGGGGGAGGGACAGCCGTCAGGATTACAGCCAGCCAGCCACAAACACAATCTTTTTTTCAAGTGGGAGGTCCTCGCTCCAGGCAGCAGCAAAACTCGCTTTTACCAAGCGCGATCCGAGCCAGCTAGCACGGTATCAACCTCACGGCGTGGCAGCCGGGGCCGTCCGCCGAACCAGCGGCACGATGGCCGTGCCGCCGTGCCAGACTGCCGTGAGGCGGGTCGTGTGGTGGATGTCGTCGAGCGGATTGCCGTCCAGCACGAGGAAGTCCGCCCGTTTTCCCGGTTCGAGCGTGCCCCGGTCGCGGTCTTGACCGATCACTTCCGCGCTGTATGCTGTGGCACTTACCAGCGCGTCCATCGGGCTCAGTCCGGCCTGGACGAGCAGTTGAAGCTCGCGGTGCTCACTGAAACCGGCGATGCGCGTCGGCATTGCCCCGGAGTCCGTGCCCATCGCAACGTGGATGCCAGCGGCGTGCAGTGTCTTCACGTTGCGCAGGGCCATAGCGAAGGCGGCCCGGTTGCGCGCGGTGCTCAGCGAGCCGTTGGTTTTCTCGCGGTATTGTGGGCTCAGCCAGGTGGCGAGTAGCGCGGGGTCCACGGAGGCGGTGAAGATTAGCTCATCCATCCAGGAAGGATGTTCGGCGTACACGAACTGCGATTCGTCCAACGCGAGGGTGGGGATGTAAAAGACCCGGCGCGCTTTCATCAGGGCGATCAGTTCGTCGTCCACCGGCTTGTCGCGGATGCTGTGGGCAACCACGTCGATCCCCGCCGCGACCAGCGCCTTGGCATCGGCCAGATAAAACAAGTGCGCGGCCACGCGCAGCCCCTGCCGGTGGGCCTCGTCGATGGCGGCAGTGTACACGGCCGGGTCCATTTTCGGCAGCGTGCCGAACAGGTCGTCCAGCCAGATTTTGACGAGGTCCGGGTGACGCCCGGCCATCTCGCGGACTTCGGCCCGTGCTTCGTCGGCGTCCTTTGGGCGGTAAACCTGCTCCCCGGGCACCGGAAACGGCGGCACGCCTCCACTCACGCCCATGCCACGGTCCGCCGTGAAGATATCCGCTCCGGGCAGCTTGCCCGCGCGCTGTTCGTTGCGCCAGTCGTAGAGCACGTCGCGGTTGACGCCCAGTGACATGACGGCCGTGACGCCGTCGGCCTCGTACTGTGCGAGCTGGGCGGCGACGTTTTCCCGGGTGTAGTTTTCCGCCGAAGCAACCGAGGCTCCTTGCACGAGGCCCAGATGGCTGTGCGCGCTGATCAGGCCCGGGATGATCGTCGTGCCTTTCTCGTCGATGATCCGGGCCCCGGCGGGTGTGGCGGCGATGCCAGTGGGATTCGCCGACACCGACACGATCCGGTCGCCCTTGATGATGAGCGTGGCGTTCTCAACGGGCGGCTGCCCCGTCCCGTCGAGAACGCGGGCACCGGTCAGAACAGTGGTGGCCGGTTCGGCGGCCGGGACGCTGCTGGCGACGAACAGGAACGCAAGGCAGGACGGCCAGCGGAGGAACGAAGGAATTTTCATCGGCAAAAAAGGACGGTGGCATCATCGCACGCGCACGAAGCCGCCGAGGAGCAACGGTGTCAGCAGGGCGGCGTCCGCCAGTACGCGCAGGAGGTGCGGCGAAAGTTTGTCCCTCCGCTGATCGAGCAGCGCGAGGAGCAAGGCGCTGAGCACCAGGGGACCGAAAACCGCGGCCCCGCCGAGCAAGACACCACCGGCCGCCGCGCCGGCCAGCGTGAGGCTCACCCCGCGCAGCCGGGCCGCCAGCCGGGGAAAGGCGTTGAGCAGTGAGGCGTGGTCGCGCAGATCCTGTGCATGTGCCTCCCAGACGGTGATCAGGGCGCAGTTGCAGAAACAGAGTCCGCCAAACAGAGCAACGGACAACCACACTTCAAGATGAAACGCGCCGTCATGGCTCCAGGGAAAGAACGCCGTGCCCACCGCGAACATGCCGCCGACCGCGCCTTCCTTGGGCAGGCGCTTCGTCCAAACGAATGGGCTCCGGCCATGGATCAGCCAGAAATAGGCTCCCGCGAGCGCCAGCAGCAGCAGACCGCGCACGAACTCGGCGCGCGATAGCGCCCAGGGTGTCAGCAGTGCGAGCACGCCTGCGACCGTCACCGCCACTGCGGTCAGTGCGCTGCGCCAGCGGGCGTGGAAGCCATGGCGCATCGTGAGGGGGTCACCCGGCGCGGCGCGGTGGGCATCCGCGAGGCGGTCGGCCAGGTAGATCAGCCACACGCCCAACCCCAGCACGCAGGGGTCGCACCAGGGGAGCCTGACGTGCACCGCCCGCGCCCACCACCATTGCCAGACCACCGCGACCGCCGGTGCATCCAGACTGACGAGGTGAGGCCACAGCCACCAGGCCACGCCCCGGCGGCCCTTGCCGGTCACGCCGGGGGTTCGCGCCACCTGTGCAGGGAGGGCCTGCCGGGCAAGGGAAGCGACTGTTTCGGTTGGCACGGTGAATCAACGGTGCGGCGAGGGAAAGGAGGGCGTGAGCGGCGTCCTGACCCAGGCTGGTCTCAAGGCTGCCGCCGCAGCATCGCCGCGTGCTCCTCTGATGCCTTCGCGTGGGAACTGCCCGCGCTGCCACCGCGTTGTAGCCACCAGAGCAGCGTGCCGGCGGGCAGCGCGATGAGGTCGAGCCAGGTCGTGTAGTTCCATCGGAAGTGCATGTGCTCCAGCGCGCTGGCCGGGCGAGGACCGTTGGGAATCCAACCGCAGACAGAGAAGATCAGGTCAACGATGATGCCCGCGCCCACGGTGGATAGGAAGAGCACCGCGATGATGTACGCGGCAGAATGGGTCCCATAGTATTTCTGGTAAATCAACAGGAGCGGGATGATCAGCAGGTCCGCGTAAATGAAGGAGATCACGCCGCCGAAGCTGATGCCATCGCTCCAGAGCAGATTGGCCAAAGGCAGGTTGCCGACCGAACAAACAAAGCTGGCCATCGCGATCAGCGGACCGACGAAGGCATTTTCCACGAGCCGCAGCCAGCCGGGTCCGCCCGAGAGAAACAGGACCTTCCACCATCCAGCGGGCACGAGCACCGAGAGATAACCGGCGATCAGGAAACCGATCACGATCTCCTTCCACAGCATCTGCCAATCCATCACGAAAGCGCTACCCATCCGCCGCCAGCGGGTCGCGTCGGCGGTGCCGTGCATCGCGTGGTCGTGGTCTTCGTGTTCCTCCGGGGCTTCGTGGCCGTCCGACTCGCAGTGATGGCAGCCGTGGCCTGCGGCGGCGTGCGTTTTTGCGTGGTCCCGGGCCGATGGTTCCAGTCCGCGAGGGAAAAGCAGCCGGGCCAGCAACCAGAGGAGGGTGATGAGAACAAACGAGCCGATCACCTCCGCCAACACGAACCGCCAGCCCATCAGCAACCAGAGCACGGCCCCGAGTTCAATCACGAGATTGGTGGAGGCAAACATGAAAGCCAGTGCCGGGATCAGGGCCGCGCCCTGGGCGAAGGCGCTCCGGGCGGCGGCGGCGGCGGCATACGAGCACGAACTGCTGGCAGCCCCGAACCCGGTGGCGAGCGCCATGGACTTGACGTTGGTACGACCAAAGAGCTGTCCGATGCGCTCCTTGGAAACGAAGACCTGCAAGGCTGCCGAAACGGCAAAACCGAGGACCAGCGCCCAGAAGGTTTCCCATCCCATCAACGCCGCGTGGTAAAATCCCTGCCAGAGCCATTGGATGGTCATGTCGATGATGGTTTCGGCCGGAAGAACCTGTCCTGTTTCGATGTCATTCGCAAAAACCGGTCGCCGCGGATTCTTCGGAAGACCGTCCACGTCTAACCCAGGGACGAAGGGCCCCTGCCACTTCGCGGCAGGGGCACGCCAAATCACGCGAAATCCTTGCCGATGATGGGACCTGAACCCACCTTCCGGTTTTCCGAAAACGGATTCCAAGTTTGCGTATTTACCTCTGAAAAATCGGTTTCCCTGGGAACGAGTGTGGCGGCGTGGAGCGGGACCGGTCGGAAACGTAAGCTGAATGTGACAACAAATGGCAACAGCGTCGAGACGCAAAATCATGGCTCCTCCCTCCGGCTTGATGAGCGAAAGAAAGCGTAGGGACTGATCGCTCCATCAGCGCGGTTCTCGCTGACATTGCAGCTGCCGAGACGAGGAAGATCGCCGCTGCGGTAGCCCGAGCATCAACTGCCGACCGCACACCCGCCGCCACGTCTGAACCCGACGACGTTTACGCGGTGCGCGAACCTTGCCCCGGCGGCGATCCTCCCGGCGTTCATTGGAATGGAAAAGCGCGCTGAGGTCGTGGCAAAACGCCAGTCTGCCAAGGGGCTGGCCGGCGAAGACGCGGAGCCTGCCGCAGAGGAAGGTGCCGCCAAGTGGGCGTCCGGCGATCAAAACCAGCGGCCGGGTAAAAAGGGGGCTTGGCGCCCGTCGCCTTTCGCTGGCGTGTCGAGCGCATTTTCGCTAGGCTGGATAATCGATGACGACGCAGGGCTGCGCACCCGCGCCCGCGTTTTGCACGTACAAAGGCTCAGGTGAAAACGGTTATCCACTGGTTCCGGCGCGATTTACGTCTGACTGATAACACCGCTCTGAACGCCGCCGCTGTGGCCGAGACTGTGGTGCCGGTCTTCATCCTCAGCGGCTGGCACGGCCAACACCATTGGACGGGGCCAAATCGTCAGGAATTTCTCTGCGGCTGCCTGCAATCGCTGGCCAAGAACCTGGAAGCCATCGACGGTCGGCTCATCATCCGTGACGGTCCGGCCGAACGCGCGCTTGAACAGCTCGTCGCGGAAACGGGGGCGCAAGCCATTTTCTACAACCAGGACCCGGACCCCTTTGGACGCGCGGTCGAAGCCAGGGTCCAGGCCCTGGGTGCACGCTTGGGCATCACCGTTTCTGCCCACAAGGACATCGCGCTGCATGAGCGGGACGAACTGCTTTCCGGCTCCGGTCAGCCTTACCGCGTGTACGCACCGTACTTCAAAGCGTGGTCTAAAAAGCTCAAGCCTGCGGTCGGTCCTCGCCTCAAAGTTCTACTCGTCCCTAACGGAGTGGCTTCCCTGCCGTTACCGACATTGTCGCGCTGGGGACTGCAAAGCGAAGGGGCTCGCCTCATCGAAGCGGGCGAACACGCGGCACGCCTGCGGCTGCGCAACTTCACGAGCGCGCGAGGCGCGGTGACAAACTATGCGGTGGGCCGCACGCGATTGACGGGGCAGACGACCTCGCGCTTCTCGCAAGACCTGCGCTGGGGATTGCTCTCGATCCGTGAAGTGTACCACCAAAGCCGCACGCTGGCCGACCAACTCGATGGACGCGGGCGCGAGCACGTCGAGAAGTTCATCGGCGAGATCGCGTGGCGGGACTTCTATTTTCAAATTTTGCACCACTTTCCCGGCGTACTGGATGATGATTTTAACCCGGCGACGCGCGGTCTGCCCTGGCGGCAAGCACAGGATCACGCCGACCTTTTCGAGCGTTGGTGCACGGGGACCACCGGCATTCCCATCGTGGACGCGGGGATGCGTCAGCTTTCCGCCCTGGGCTTCATGCACAACCGTCTGCGGATGATTACCTCGATGTTTCTGACCAAAGATCTGCGCATCTATTGGCGGGATGGCGAGGCGTTCTTCATGCGCAAGCTCGTAGACGGCGAGATCGCCAGCAACAACGGCGGCTGGCAGTGGAGCGCGGGCACGGGGGCGGACGCGGCACCGTACTTCCGCATCCAGAACCCATGGACGCAGAGTCAACGGTTCGATCCCGACGGCGACTACATCCGGGAGTGGGTGCCGGAATTGCGCGACGTGCCCTTCGGACGATTGCATGCGCCGCTGGCGGCCGGGCTGCGGCTGGCAAAGGACTACCCCCCGCCGATGCTCGACCACGCACAGGCACGCGATGCGACCCTGGCGATGTTCAAGCAGCACCGCATGGCCAGACAAGGCGACAGGGAACGGGAGATCGCCACACCATTGTAGCGCCAGAGCCGTCAGAGTCGCGGCAGCCAACGATTTTCCAGAAACCCCTCCGGTCTGTCTACAACTGGGTGTGGGCGGCCCGGAACATCATCCATCTAGAAACCGTCCACGCGGGAGAATGCGTATCAGAATGGAGCTTCTGTCCATTCCTGCTTGTTTCGATGGCTTCGTCCCGCAACTTCGGTCCCTGAGCCATTGATCTGTTCCGGGTAGGCCTCCATCGCAGCGCGCAGAATTTCGCCCGTCGTGCGGCCGGAGAACCACGGCAGCCAAGCATCTGCGTAGCAAGTCCGCACCTTTGATCAATTTGCGGCGGCTCTACTTCTTCGGTGATGCGGTCGCAGTTGCTGCAGCAGCAGCCGGACGGCTTTTGTTGAGCGCGGTGATTACTTCATCGCTGAATTCCATATTTTCCCGGGAGTATACCACCACTGGTACTCCACCCAAGCTCTGACCGCTCTTGTCGAGCACCAGGTCGTAATTGTCACTCTTGACCCGCTCGTTGACCACTTTCATGATCTCCTCGACGATCGTGTTGCGCATGCGCACGGACTGTTCCTGGAGCTGCTTTTCACGCGATGTTCTGAACTCCTGGATCTCCTGTTCGAGCGAGCGCACCTGGTTGATCTTGTCCTCGCGCTTCTTCTGGCGGTCGCTCTTGGCGGCGGGGCTCAACGCGCCGTTGTCCACGTCTTTGTTGAGTTGGTTGATCTCGT
This sequence comes from uncultured Chthoniobacterales bacterium, assembly GCA_964247665.1. Taxonomy (GTDB): domain Bacteria; phylum Verrucomicrobiota; class Verrucomicrobiia; order Chthoniobacterales; family SZAS-18; genus CAHJWO01. The sequence goes on from CAXTVY010000030.1 coordinate 13,803, forward strand.
CCAGCAGGCCCTTGTGGCTTTCCATGCGGTCGTCAAGTTCCTTCTTGGCCACCTCACGCGCATCGTTGAGCTTGTTCTCTGCGTCCTTCGTCTTGTAGTAGCCGGTGAACACCTTGTTCATGTCCACGATAGCCACTTTAACTTGAGCGATGGCGCTCGGTGTACCAGCAAAGCACAGGATGGCGCAGGCACCGGCGAGTGCTACAAGCGAAGGCATGGCACGATGAGAGCAGGAAGTAACTGGTGATTTCATGGATGGGACAGAGCGGTCAGGGCGGATGGGTTGATGTGAGGAAAACAGGTTATTCAGAATGAATCGCGGGCGTCGAAGTTGAACCTGCCGAGGAGCCCGCTGGCAGGCTCGTTGCCCGGTAAGGCGTAGCCGCAATCCAGCCGGATAGGACCGGACGGGGTTTCCAGATGGAAGCCACCGCTGGCGCGTGGGTTCAGGGTGTTGCCAAGGGCTGCGAACTGCAGATCAAAAGAAGCGCCGGGCTGCTGCTCAGGCTGCGGTGGGTTTCGTGCGGCGACGCCTCTGGTATCTATGACCGCAACAACGTGCTTCGGGTCAACATTGGTTAGGATGATGGGAGCCCGACGTAAGGGCTGTGGATGATCCGGCCGGAAGGTCAGTTGGAGGGCAAATATCAGGGCCGCTGCGGCCAGCATTCCGGCGAGCGCCAGTGGCCATGGACCAATCACGGCATCCAGCAATGCCACCATCCATGGCTGGAATCGTTTCGCTGGCTCGGACGAGGCGGCAGAGCGGAGACGGCGCATCAGTTCGCGGGGTGGCGTGGCGGGTCGCAGACTGGCCAAGCGCTCTTCTAAGTCGTCGTTCATGTGCGTACCTCTTTGAGGGCTTCGCGCAGGTGCTCAAGGGCATACCGGTAACGCGAAGCAGCGGTGGCTTGTGGCAAGCCGAGGGCATCGGCGATCTGACGGAAAGTCAATTTTCCCCAGACTTTCAGCACCACGACTTCGCGTAAATGGTTGGGGAGGGCTTCGACGGCGTGTTCGAGTTCGGCGTCATGGGTCGGCACTTCGTCGGGCGGCTGCCACCAAGCGATCGTGGCTTGTTCACGGCGCTCTCGCCGATCGATGCGCCGTGCCAGGTCGATGGCGCGCCGACGAATGGTTTTGAAAACGAGCGCATCGTCGGGTGGAGCGCCTGCCACGCGACGCCAGACTTCCAGCAGGACTTCTTGAAGCAAGTCCTGCGCGTCGGCTTCGCAACGCGATTGCGAGCGAGCAAAGAGCAAATAGCGGGAAGCGTTGGCTTCCAGCCAAGCATACCAAGGTTGCAGGGTCGGGAAAGAAGGGTCCACTTGGCAGGCATGGTGATCTCACGCATGAAAGCGTCGCTGCTTGCGCATTTTATCTGTCCTACGTGGGATAATTTGACACGTTGCCACACCGCGTCAGCTAGGCGATGTGCGTCCGCCGTCCGCTGGTTCTTATCCCAGCCGCAAGGTCAGCGCCAGCCGTTCTGGCCCACGCGGCGTGGCGTGTTGTTCCTCAATGAGCACAAAGTCGTTGAGCTGGATCGGGCTGCCATCCGCATTGCCGAAGCTGCCGTCGCCTCAGTTGTCCACCCCAAGCAGGGCAGTGCCGTCGTGCAGCCGGATCGGCGCGCTGGTGCTCAGGTAGGTCAGGCTGGGCACGCGCTCGCAAAGCCGCGCCGTGTTGGCATCGCCGATGACCGCCTTGCCGAAGCTCAAGGGCGTGACGCTCTGGCCCGCCGGGCTAGCTCCTCCGGGTGCAGCCCGGCGGTTAATGCGTCGAGGTTCCAGAGCCCTGTGACCAGTTCGCTGAGCGTCTGAGAGGGATCATGCTCAAGACAATCCGTTGTCGAGCAGGGCAGGGGAGGAGACAATTCTCCACTGGAAACACGTTTGGTAGGCTTTTGGTCGAGCATGGTTTTGACTCCATGCCATTTTTCCTATGCATCTTTTTGCCGATGAAGGGACTCGAACCCTTACTGGAATTTCTTCCAAACGGATTTTAAGTCCGTTGCGTCTGCCATTTCGCCACATCGGCTGGTCCTCTTTAGGAGAGGGGGATTTAATTGTGCATCCCTGCCCGATGAATAGTACACACGGCGGTATTTCCTTCAAAGCGAATCCGACCACCGTCTTTCACCACTAATATGATCGCCAAAATTTTATTCGGCTGCCTGTTCATCATAGCAGGAATCAGCCACTTCCGTTTCACGGGAACGTATCAACGGATCGTGCCCCCGATGCTGCCCCAACCGCGGCTGATCGTGCTGATCAGCGGGGGCATCGAGTTTTTGCTCGGTGTGGCGCTGCTCATTCCTGCCGGGACGAGGCTGGCAGCTTGGGGATTGATCGCGCTGCTAGTCGCGGTGTTTCCGGCCAACGTTTATATGACAATGCACCCGGAACTCTTCCCGAAGTTATCTGTCTGGATCCTCTGGGTGCGCCTACCGCTACAAGCTGTGCTCATTGCCTGGGCGTATATTTATACCAGAGCGTAAAAAAGACTCGTGCCCGCGAGAACGAATGGCACAGGCGCATTTACGGATGAGTGGGCGAGGCACGCAGTTCCGGTTTTTCTGCCTTTTTCGCGACCGTCGGTGGACCTGCGGCCAACAGGAGAAGCCCAGCGGGCAGATTATACACCAGATCATTCAGCACCGTGAGGAGAGAAAGGGCGACCACGGATTCCTTGATGCCCGCGCCAAGGCCTAGATGCGAGGTGAGTTGCCACCTTCCAAAGTAATAAACGAGGATGAACTCGCGCAGGCCATAGCCATTGATGGAAACGGGCATCATCATCGAAACGAGGACCACCGGCCAGACGAGAAAAACCTGTCCGAAGCCTAGCGGGATGGCCAAGGCGTGCGCAAAAAACAACGCGCTCAGCATCCCGAAGGTGTGGACGAGCACAGCCAGGATAAACGCTCCCGCCACCGCCGCATCGATGCGCCCGCCTTTCGCTAAGGCATCGCGGATTGCCTGCAGGTGGGCGGCCCCTTTTTCGATGATCGCGCGGCGATAACGCCAGCTCAAGCCGGTGATGAACGCGGCGATGCTGACGACCAGCAGCCCGGCGACCCACCAGGCAGGAACATGACCGCACAAGGAGCCGAAGGCCACCCCGCTCACGAGTTGGCGGAGCAACTCGCGATCGCCCGCGACCATCGCAACGGCCGAGAGGGCGACCAGCGCCGTGAGCGCCAGCAACCGGTCGGCAACCAGAGCCACGAGGGTCGCGGCCCGGGCGTGGGGGTAGAGGCGGCCGACGCGGTAAAACTTCACCATGTCACCACCCATGCCGCCAGGCAGGAAATTGTTGCAGAATTGACCGACCCAGGTCACCGAACAAGCGCTTGCGCGGCTGAGGCTGATCCCCCAGTGTTGGAGCATCAGGCGGGTGCGTTCCGCCATGAGCAACTGGCTGGCTCCTCCGAAAAGCGATCCGACGACTAGCGGGGCTAGGTAAACACCCCGGAGCAGTTTGGCGACTGCGCTCCAATCGAGCCTGCTCAGGAGCAACGCGATCAACGCGAAAGAAAGCAATGCACGCAGTAGAAAGCGAAATTTCGGATGATTCATGGGAAGTCGGGCTTGGCAGGGGCAACTCGGCAGCGCCTGCCTTTGGTAGCATGGCCAGCGCCACGGGCGCTCTGCATTTTTCCACTCCTGGTCAAAGAGAAACAGGAGGCGAAGAAGCCGCCCGCTACCGCCAGAGGTGGCGCACGCCGCGACCCTAACGGGATTCGAACCCGTGTTCACGGCTTGAAAGGCCGTTGTCCTAACCACTGGACGATAGGGTCTGGGGAGCAGCGCCCACGGACGCCGCAGAAGGTCGAATATGTCGGAAGACGTGCGCCTAGCAAGTGGAATCTTTCACCAGCCTGAGCATCAGGGCAGCGCTCCGGGCTGAAGCTCCGCGATGAACTTCCAACTGTTGGCGACCGGCCGCAGTCATGCGGTCGCGCAGGCCCGCGTCACCCAGCAGACGGGCGCAGGCGTTCTGTAAGGCGGCGGCGTCTCGGATCTGGATCACCGCATCCGCCGCCAGCAACGAATCTAACAGGTCTTGAAAGTTCTCCATGTGCGGCCCCGTGATCACGGGTTTGCCTGCGATGATCGCCTCGGCCGGATTGTGACCACCGACCGCCGTCAAGCTCTTGCCGATGAAAACGACGGTTGCAGCGGCGAACCAGTCGCCAAGTTCTCCCGTGGTATCCAGTAGCAGGACATCGGGAAGCCCCGGGCGGCTATCTGGGCGCAGGGACTCCGCTGTCTTGGCCAGGGCAGTGCGGCGGAGAATGTTCAGGCCCAATGGACTCAGTTCACCGAGAACATCCGCCGTGCGTTCCACATGCCGCGGCGCGATGATCAGGAAGAGGTCGGGGAACGTTCTTCGCAGTGCCAGATAGGTTTGCGCGAGGATCATTTCCTCGCCCGCGTGCGTGCTTCCGGCCAGCAGCACCGGCCGGTGCGGAAACACCCCGATTGCCGAAAGCAAAGTCTGCCAAGCCGCCGCAGTGTGCTCGTTCCCGGATGCAGTCTGTTTGGCAGCGGCGGGGGGCGAAGATTGATCGTCGTACTTGATGCTACCGGTATGTTGGATGCGCTCATGAGCAATGCTCAGGAGACTCCATCGCTCCACGTCGCTTAACTCCGAAACGCAGACCAGGTCCAACAGACGAAAAATCGTCGCGCTAAGCGTGGGAAATTGCCTGAATCGCCGTTCGGAGCGCGGTGACAGGCGGGCATTGACCAACGCCGTGGAAATATGCCGTCGGTGTGCCTCTGAGAGCTGGTTCGGCCACAAGCCGCCGTCCACGATCACGACAGCCGCGGGCCGCAGCACACGGAACGCCCGCCTGACAATTGGCAACAGATCAATAGGCGAGTACATGACTTCGACATCCGCGCCAACGCGCTCCCGTGCCAGTCGGAAAGCGGTCGTGGTGGTGGTGGATAGAATCAGCGGCAAACCCGGTGCCTGCTCACGCAGCGCGGTGATGAATTTAAAGGCGATCAGCATCTCGCCCACGCTGACCGCCTGGACCCAGATGCGCGGGGCTCCCCGGTGCAGGCGGGCACGAACTTCTGCGGAATACCAACCGAGACGCTGACCGAATTGTGCGCGATAATCACCGCGCCGCAGCATCCGTCCCAGGTACCCCGGCAGGAGGGCCAAAAAGACGACCGGGAAACAAAGATTGTAGAGCCAGAGAAACAAGGGAAGGCAACGGGGGGTTACGCTTGGACCGGTTCGATTTTCATGGTTTGGTCCGCCGCATCCGGAGAAGGCTGCGCGTTCTGCTGGAGGAAGACAACTTCCGCCGTACCGTACCGTTTTTGCCGGATCACCTGCCAAGTGGCAGCGGGCAAGGTCAGAGTAGATCTGGGCGATTTCTCCAGTACGAAAATCCCGTCCGCGGCCAGGAGGCCGTGCAGATTCACGTCGCCTGACAAGCGCGAGGCGAGGTCGGCAGGATGGTCTTTCGTCTGATAGGGTGGGTCAGCAAAGATCAGGTCGAAACGCCTTCCGTCCCTGGCCGCGCGCAAGCAAAATCCGAATACGTCTGTGCAGACCACGTTCGCGGCGGCTTCCAGGCGTGCCTTGGCCAGATTGTGCCGGATGCAGTCCACCGTCCCACGATCTTTCTCCACAAACGTCGCCGCCTTCGCCCCGCGGCTCAACGCCTCGATCCCGAGGCCCCCGGTACCGGCAAAGAGGTCCAACACTGTTGCGTCTTCCACTCGTTCAGCAAGGCTCGAAAAAATGGCGGCGCGGACCTGGTCCATCGTCGGCCGGACGTTCCCGTGGCGCGGACACTTGAGGGGGATTCCGCCGGCACTGCCGGCAATGACTCGCATCGCCATGTTCAAGAAAGATTGGGGTTTAAGTGATCCGCCCCGGCTCGCCGCGTCGATCATTGCGGACTGCTAAGGGTTGCCCGGTTCCCCGGGAGTCGCCGGAGGCGAGGGTTGCTCCCCGGTTTTTGCACTCTTCGGACGCGGTTTCTTCGGCTTGGGCGCAAGGAGATTTTGCAGGAGTCCGTTGCCAGGACCCGCGACGACACGATCAAAGAGATTGGTGGTCGGCTTGTTGAGCGGGCCGGTCACATCGAAGTCGATGAAGCGACTGCCGGGAGCGCCGGCCCCCGACGGGGTGAAGTTCATCTCGATGAATTGTGGAAGCTGATGACTGATTGCCTGATCAATGGTCAATCTGCCGTGAAGGTCGATCTGATCTTCGCGCGTCGAATACTGGCCTTCAGCCCGGATGCGCAGGTCATTCGAGGCCAGGCTCAGCGGAGCGATGCGCAGGTTGTCACCGTTCAACTGACAGTCCAATTTCGCCTCCTTGAACTGCAAATGGCTCAGGTCTTCGATGTGCAGCAACTCACCGAGAAGCTGGAACACGGGGAAATTCCGTACCTCTGCTCCTGTCAACGTGAGTTGACCGGTCGCTTGCCGACGCTCGGGGTCGTCCGAAAATCCTTGGACGCTGACGGCACCCTGTAAATGTCCATCCATCAAGCGGAGTTGGCTGCCGGCTTCCCGGATCAATTCCGAGAGTTCGACCCCTTTGACACGACACTCGGCGGAAAATGGAGAACCGTCTTCTTGCGTGCGCAAGCGGTAGTTCGCTTGGAGTTCGCCTCCGGCAAATTCTCCTTTGCCATTGTCGATGGTAAGCCCCGCTGCCTCGTCGTAGAGGAAGGCCGAACGAAAGTTTGTGAGGTTCAGACCCGAGCGCGGATGGATGGCGCGCTGAATGCGTAGTTGCCCCTCGGCGCGGCCTGCCGCAGCGAGTCGGCCATCCACGTCAAGCTCTTCAAAACGGCCCAGGAGTTTGCGCTGCCCGTTCAGGAGATCGAGGGCACCGTGCCGCACCCGGAACTTTTCCACCGCGGCCATACCGCTCTTCCGGGTTGCGGATGACGGCACTGAGGGCCCCGGAACTGCGGCAACCGCGTTGCCGCCAGCAGGCGACTCCTGGGCCGATCCGGAAAGAGCGCGCGGGATGGCAGGGGAGGAAAAGACGGCCTGCGGGGGCGGCGAAGGCGAGTCCTGCGGCCAAGCCCAGCGGCCCTCCGGATTTTGCGCCCAGACAAGCCGCGGATGGTCGAGGAGAACAGTGTCGATTTCGAGGCGATGATGCGCGAGCAATGGCCACCACGCCGCGTGCAACCGGAAGCTGTCCGCGGTCAGCAACGCCGCTTCGGGAACCTCCCCGGCTGCGGAAAACGCGGCTGGCTGGAGAGTGATCCCATCAAGGCGGAGACCCTCCCACGGTGTCAACGTGGTCTTTTCCAGGGTGACAGGCACCCGCAATGCTTCTGTGAGGGTTTGCCGGATGCGTTGTTGCGCACCCTGCGATTGCACATAAAGATTGGCGACGAGCAGCACGACGGCGAAAGCGATCATCGCTGCCACCATTGCGCTCACCGCGAGCCAGCCCAGTTTTCTCACGTTGAAACAACCTAATCGCTCACGTTCGGAAGGGAAGCCGGAAACGCGGCGCACCCCTGACGACCGGATTTTTGTCATCTACAATCCGGCCGCGCGCAGCGAGCGGGCTCGTGGCTTGCGGGAAAAGCTCCAGGCGCTCGACCAACGTGCGGTCATCCGGGCGACCGGCGGACCCGGCGACGCCGCGGCCCTGGCGGCCCGGGCGGTCGCGGAAGGATTCCGGACCATCGTGGCGGCCGGGGGGGACGGCACGATCAACGAAGTCGTCAACGGCCTCGCCGGGTCCCACGCCACGCTGGGATTGCTGCCGGTCGGGACGATGAACGTGTTCGCTGCCGAGTTGGGCATCCCAGGCAACCGGCTGAAGAAGTGCTGGGAGATCATCCGGGCAGGGCACACGCGGCAGGTGGACCTCGCCCGGGCCAATTCCCACTATTTCGTCCAACTGGCCGGAATCGGCTTCGACGCGCAGGCGGTCGCCGGAGTGGACCGGGCGGCCAAGAAGAACTTCGGGCCTCTCAGTTACATCATCTCGGCCGCCAAGGTGGCGGCGACCCCGCCGCCGCTCCTGCGCGTCAAGAGCGACGGCGTCACCCGCGAAGGCTCGTTCGTGCTCGTGGGGAACGGCCGCTACTACGGCGGACCGATCAAGGTATTCACGCAGGCAGTCATCGACGACGGCAAACTTGACGTGCTGGTCTTCAAAAGCCTGAGCTACCTGGATATTTTTCGCTACATCCAACACGTTTTCATGGGAACTCATCTGACCCTTCCCGACGTGGACTATTTCCAAACCTCCGCGTTGGTGGTAAGTTCGGTTTCCGGCGAGGAAGTGCCTTTCGAGGCAGATGGGGAGCTGGTCGGCTACGCACCTGTCTCCATTCATGTCGGTAAAGAATGTTTGCATGTGCTTGTGCCGCCACCCCGGTCGTTGTGAGAATCCCGTGCTCGCCCGTGAGCCCGCTTCCTCGCGGGCCGTTGGGGCAGCGAATCGAATATTGTGCCGGACAATGGCGTCATTACGGGCGGCTTTCTCACTGACAATCCTTTTTCGATGAGCAGTATTCCCGGTGACAAGCCCGTTTTTTTCGATCTGGGAGGTAAGCGCTGGCCGCGAACGCGACGCCTCGTCGTCCTCTTTGGCCTCGCGCTTTTCCTGGGGACGGTGTTTTTTGTGCAATCGCTGGTGACCGCCCCCCCGCTGGTGCTGCCGTTAAAGCTCAAGAAACTCAAGGAGCAACTCAAAGCCTTGCAGAAGCAAGGGCCTGCTGCCCCGAACGTAGCCGTGGCGAACGCCGAAGCCGTCAAGGCGTTTTCCCAAACCGCGGCAGGCAAACAACGCTTGTTGGCAATCAAGGATCAGTTGACCGCCAAGAACGCCCGTCCGCCAAAGCCGTCCAATCAGATCCGGCTGGCGTTTACGGTGGGCTGGGACCCGAACAGTTTTGATTCCCTTGCCGCGCACGCTGACAAGATCACGCACGTCTGCCCGGAATGGTTCACGTTGACAGCCTCTGACGGCTCGTTCACGGGCGAGAACGATGTGCAGCTCCTCCAGTTCATGGCGGCAAACAAGCACCTGGTGCTTCTGCCCCTGATGACAAATATTTCCGGCGAGTCACGGGTGCCCGAGGCGGTGGAAAGCCTCGCGCACGGCCCGGCGGAGCCTCAGAACCGCTTCATCGACGACCTCAAACGGCAGTTGGTGGACATCCACGCGGGCGGGGTGTTGATCGATTGGGAGAACATCGACGCCGCCTACCAGGACGACCTGAGCAAGCTGTTGACGAAAGTGGCGTTCGCACTCCACGATGCGGGCCTCCAGCTCTGGTTGCAGGTGCCTGTGGGGGAGGAACGGCAAGCTTATGACATCAACACGCTGGGCGACGTGGTCGATTTCTTCGTGGCATCCCTCCACGACCAGGTGTCCGAGAGCGACCCGCCCGGCCCCGTCGCCGCCCAGGACTGGTACGAAAATTGGCTTGCGGCCATTGCCAGCTACGACGACCAGGAACAATGGGTGATCTCGCTCGGAACCTACGGCTACGACTGGCCGAAGGACGATTCATCCACGACCCGGACGGGCTGGCTGCGCGCCGACACGATCAGTTTTGCCGACGCCATGAGCCGCGCCGCATACGCTGGTGAAGGCAACACGCAAAGCGGGTCACCGGAGTACAACCCATCTTTCGATTACACCCTCGCGGGGGTTAACCACGAAGTCTGGTTCCTCGACGCCCCGAGCTTTCTCAACCAGGCAAGAGCGGCTCGTGCCAAGGGCTTCAGCGCGCTGGCCATTAACCGCCTGGGCACCGAGGACCCGCAGCTCTGGACGGCGATGGAGATGATCGGCAACGCACGTCTGGCGAAGGCCGATCTGGCCGCATTGCAGGAACTCAAGACCGGACAAGCCATTACGAACATCGGCCAGGGGGAGATCATCACGGCCGACATTTCGCCCGCGCCCGGACACCGTCAGGTAGACCTTGACGAAAAGACTTCGCTGCTAGCCACCACCTACGACAAGTTTCCTAGTTACCCAACATTGTACCACCAGGGGGCGGGTGGCGAACATCAGGTCGTGCTCACCTTCGACGACGGGCCCGATCCCACGTGGACACCGAAGATCCTCGACGTGCTCAAGCAAAAACAAGCGCCCGCGACTTTTTTCCTGCTGGGCCAGCAGGCCGAGAACTACCCCGGCGTGGTGCGGCGGATCGTGGCGGAGGGGCACGAGATCGGCAGCCACACCTACACGCACGCCAATCTTTCGCTGGTGAGCGCCGAGCGGGTGCGGATCGAGTTGGATGCGACGCAACGATTGATCCAGACGATCACGGGCCGCTCCACCACGCTTTTCCGCCCGCCCTACGAGGCCGATTCGCGGCCCAATGAACTTTCCGAGATCACCCCGCTCGTGATCGCACAAAACCGTGACTATCTGACGGTCATGGAAAGCATCGACCCGGAGGATTGGGAGCGGCCGGGCGCGGAAGTCATCTTCCAGCGGATCAAGCAACAAAGGCACAACGGCAGCATCGTGCTCATGCACGACGCCGGCGGAGACCGCTCGCAGACGGTCGAGGCGCTGCCGAAAATCATCGACTACCTGCGGGCGCGTGGTGATGAGATCGTCCCGCTCAGCGAACTGCTGGGCACCACGCGCGATTCACTCAACCCGTTGCTCAAAGCCAGCGATCAGTCGCTCGCGCGACTGGCTAGCAGCGTCGGGTTCCGCCTGCTGCATGCCGCCTTCAGCTTCCTTTGGGCGTTCATGATCGTTGCGACGGTCCTGATCGTCCTGCGCACACTGCTGATCATCGTGTTGGCGCTCCGGCATCGTCGCGCAGCCAGGAAGACTGCAAGTGCTGGCACCGGGGACTCTGTCGATGCTGCACGGGCAGGTGCGGCCCCCTTGAGCGTGGTCATCGCGGCCTACAACGAGGAAAAGGTGATTGCTGCCACGCTGGATTCCGTGCTGACGACGGATTACCCGGGTGACCTGGAAGTCCTCGTCATCAACGACGGCTCGAAGGATTCTACGGCCGTGATGGTTGAAGCGATCGCGGCGCGGGACCGCCGTGTGCGATTGGTGACCCAAGCGAACGCGGGCAAGAGCGAGGCGTTGCGGCGAGGGGTGGACCTGGCATCGCATGACGTGCTCGTTTTCCTAGACGCCGACACGCACTTCCAACGTGATACCCTGGGCCATCTCGTCGCGCCTTTCGCCAATCCGCAGGTTGGTGCCGTGTCTGGTCACGCCCGGGTCGGCAACCTGCGCAGCTTTATCGCCCGTTGCCAGTCACTTGAATACATCTGTGGGTTTAACCTGGATCGCCGCGCCTACGATGCGTGGGATTGCATCACGGTCGCGCCGGGTGCCGTGAGCGCGGTTCACCGCGTGGCCCTGCGCAACGTCGGCGGGTTCCGCTCCGATACGTTGGCCGAGGACACCGACCTGACGCTGAGCCTGCACCGGCAGGGATACCATGTCCGCTACACGGCGGGCGCAGTGGCCTGGACGGAAGCGCCGGAAACCATTCAGGCTCTTGCAAAACAGCGTTTCCGGTGGTGCTTCGGCACGATGCAGTGCCTCTGGAAACATCGGGATATGCTCTTCAACCCCAAGTTCAAGGCCTTGGGTTTTTTCAGCCTGCCGAGCATCTGGTTTTTTCAGATCATCCTGGTCGCGCTGACCCCGATGGTTGACCTGTTGCTATTAGCATCGGTGCTCTTGGGCGACGGCGGGGCGGTGCTGCCTTATTTTCTCACGTTTCTTGTGC
>CAXTVY010000031.1:0-25513 GCA_964247665.1 uncultured Chthoniobacterales bacterium
GCGTTGACCTGCACCTGGTTGATGCCGCTCATCTGGTACTCCACCGGGTCCTCGACCGTGATGATCTTGCGGTCGGGCCGGTTGATGTAGTTCAGGCAGGCATAGAGCGTCGTCGTCTTACCCGATCCCGTAGGTCCCGTGACGAGCAGGATGCCGTCCGGGAGCTGGATGAGCTTTTCAAAGGTGCCCTGATCGTCGGTCAGGAAACCCAGTTCCGGCAAACCAAGCGTCAGACTCGACTTATCCAAAATACGCATCACCACGCTTTCGCCGTGGTTGGTCGGGATCGTGGAGACGCGCAAGTCGATGGAGTTCTTGCCCATCTTCACCTGAATGCGGCCGTCCTGCGGCAGGCGCTTCTCAGCGATGGACATCGTCCCGCTCATGATCTTGAGCCGGCTAACGATGGCACTTTGCAGCTTCTTGGGCGGGTTTTGCATCTCCTGGAGCACACCGTCCACACGAAAACGCACGCGGAAACGCTTCTCCAGAGGTTCGAGATGGATGTCGCTCGCCCGACCCTTGTAGGCTTCGAGCAGCAGCAGCGACACCAGCTTGACGATGGCGGAGTCACCCGAATTGCCGTCATCCTGCGCAGCGGCGGCGATGTCGATGCCCGTCAGGTCTTCGTTCCGGCCCAACTCTTTCATGAGCACGTCGCCCGCTTCATCCGCCGTGCCGTAATACTTGACCAGCGCCTGTTTGATCTGTTCCGGCGTGGCGCAGACCGTCTCGATCTCGCGCTTGAGCAAAAAGCGGAGGTTGTCGAGCGTGTCGAAGTTCAGCGGGTCGCTGATGGCCACGACGAGCACGTCGTCGTTAAGCGCAATCGGCACTGCCTTGTACCGGTAAGCCTTGTCACGGGTAATCAGGCCGATCACCTCTGGACGGACGAGGATTTGGCCTAGGTCCACGAACTCCATGTTCGAGGCCGCGGCGATTGTCCGCATGATGTCCTCTTCGGTGAGGAACTCCGATGCAATCAACGCCGGGATAACGCCAATGTCGTCGGTGCTGGCCCTCTCCCGCGCTTCGAACACCTGGGAATTGGTGATCAGGCTAGCGTCCTGGAGAAGTTCTAGGATGTAATCTTCGTTTGGGGTCACCGCTGGAGGGAGTGGAGTGACAAGGGGGAAACCGGGGTATCAACAACATACGAACACGCCCGAACAGTGTCAACGTGCGGCCGTGGCAATCTCTTTCTTCTCGCTGGCAAATTTGAGCGGCTGACGCAACGCCGGACGGATGCCCGTGTGGAGACGAATTTGGGACCGTCTAATCGGGCTGCACTTTCTTGCCTTGGGCAACCATGGCCGCGTTGACCATGTCGAGCAGTTTCTGTTTGGTGGTGGGCTTAGGCGGCGTCGGCCGCAGGCTGAGCGCGAACATAGAATTAAGCCGTTCGCACTCTTGGATGACCCGCTCCGCCTGCTGACCCATGTCATGGCGCAGCCGCTCGAAGTCGGCCGTTTCGTCGTCGTCGAGCGCACCCAGGACGTACAGGCGCGCCATGCTGTCAAAATCTTCAGAATTCATCTTTCATCCCCCGGAGAGCCTCGCTGATTTTCTTCAAACCCAGCTCCAGCCTTGTTTTGATCGTGCCGAGCGGGATGCCGGTTTTGGCAGCGATCTCGCGTTGGCTCATGCCGTGATAGAACGCGAGGTCGATAGCTTCGCGTTGTGCCGGCGGAAGATTTTTGAGAATGGCCAGGATCAGCCGACGGGTGTCGGAGATTTCAATGTCGTCCTCGGTCGAATTATGCACCCAGGCTTCCGGTTGTTGCTCGGTCTCGTTCTGAAGCCGCTCCTCGGCGCGCGCATAGGCCTGCTTTTTGCGCAAGCGGTCAATGGAGCGGCGGCGGGTGAGCGTGACGATCCAGCCGAGTGGCTTACCTTTTTGCGCGGAGTAATGCGCGGCCTGATTCCAAATTTCCATGAAGATCTCCTGCAGGAGATCGTCGGCCTCGGCGTCGTTGTGAATGACGCCCATGATGAGGCTCTTGAGAATGCCGCTGTAACGGTCGTACAGGGAAGCGAGAGCTTCGGGAGCGCGCTCCTGGATTTGCGCCATGAGGGTTTCGTCACCAATGGGCGGCGGCTCGGGCGCGGAAAGGGTCTTTGCTTCCATAGGATTGAGTAAGGCGGAAGACATAGACGCAAACCCCGAGGTTGGAAAGCGAGACCTCATAGCGAGCATCGGTCCGTTGGATCGGATTGGATGCCTAGGGGAAAGCCGGAAGGATGAAGGCCGGAGGCAGAAGGCGGAAAAGAGAGACCAACCACAGCCTTACAGCGAGCCACGCCGCCCCCTCGCTTCAAACACAGCCCCTTGGGTTCTTGCCTTCTACTTTCTGCCTTCTACCTTCTGCCTTCCACCTTCTGCCTTCCACCTTTCGCCTTTCCCGCCATGCCCACGCTCAACAAACAATTCCCGCGGCTGCTTCCCGAACCCATCAGGAAGAACGTCCGCGTCGCCGACCTGATCGATACGACCTTCAAGGCCTACAACGCCGCCCGCCTGGGTGAGGCTTGCCGCCTGTTCACCGAGAAGATGCTAGCCAAGGACGGCACCGTGGGCCTGACGCTCACCGGCGCGCTGACCCCAGCGGGGCTCGGACGCGCGGCCATCGTGCCCCTGATGAAGGCCGGGTTCGTGGACTGGATCGTCTCTACGGGCGCGAATCTCTACCACGACCTGCACTACGGCCTGGGCATGGAGCTTTTTGCCGGGTCGCCGTTCGTGGACGACGTGGTGCTGCGCAACGACGGGGTGATCCGCATCTACGACGTGCTCTTTTCCTACGACGTATTGCTCGATACCGACGCCTTCGTGCGCCAGGCAATCCAGGGCCCGGAGTTCCAGAAGACGATGGGCACGGATGAGTTCCACTACCTGCTGGGCCGCTACGTCCACGAGCGTGAGAAGAAGCTCGGGCTCAAGGAAACCAGCGTGCTCAGCGCGGCCTACCAGTACGGCGTGCCGATCTTCACGAGCAGCCCGGGCGACAGCTCCATCGGCATGAACGTCGCCGCGATGGCCCTGCGCGACAGCCAACTCGCCTTCGACGTGAACCGCGATGTGAACCAGTCCGCCGCCGTCGTGTACGACGCCAAGCGCCGGGGTAGCACGTCGAGCGTGTTCATCCTGGGCGGCGGCAGCCCGAAGAACTTTATCCTCCAGACCGAGCCGCAGATCCAGGAGGTCATGGGGATTGAGGAGCGCGGGCACGATTACTTCCTGCAATGCACCGACGCCCGGCCCGACACGGGCGGCCTGAGCGGCGCGACACCGGCCGAGGCTGTCTCCTGGGGCAAGATCGACCCGGGCAACCTCCCGGCCTGCGTCGTCTGCTACCTGGACTCGACGATCTCCCTGCCGCTTATCACGGCCTACGCCCTGACCAAACTGGCCCCGCGCCAGCGCAAGAATTTGTATGCCCGGCGGGACGAGCAGCTCGCGGCCATTCGCGCCGAGTACCTCAAGAAGGGCACGGTGGAGAAGGTCGCACACCGCACAGATGTTTCCGACGTGGCTGACTTCGGCAGCGCAGCCGCCAAGGGGCCGGGCCGCCACGGCAAACCCCGCCCGGGACGCCAGCTCGCCAAGCGCGCCAGCAGCGTTGGTTTGAACAAGCGTTAACGCCCTCGCGCTGGCAGGCACGAGCAGATGAACTCGACCAACCGGGGATACACCACTTCTATTGCTCCTTGTAGTGGCGGACGACCGGCACCGGCGCACCCTTCCCTCAACAGCGCGGCGGTGACGGTCTTGCTGCCATCCCAGACGTTGAGCAGCGAATACACGGCGTCGATGCGCTGACCCTCGATCAATGCGCGGACGCGGCGCGCCTGCTCCGAGATGGACAGCGCCGGGTCGAGCCCTTCGAGCGCCTCTCACGGCACGGTGCGCGCGCCGTCAGAGATCCACTCGGTGCTCAAGTGCCAGAGTGGGTGGCCGTCGCGCGTGAACGCCGCCATCCGTTCCGGGTAAGGGCCCAACGCGCCGAGCACAAGTAATCGCATGAGGTGACAGATGCCCGGGCGGTGCTATGGATGGGGGCGGTTTCCATCGTGGCCGGTCTGTGGCCGGTCGATGTTCCAAATCCCGAGCTTTTTCGTTCTCATGCGCACCTTCCGTTACGACAGCCCCGATTTTCCGGCCGCTCTGCAAAGCCTCAACCGGCACGCGGCCCCGACCGCCGACGTTGAACAAACGGTCGCTGGCATCCTCGCGGATATCCGCACACGTGGCGACGAGGCGCTCCTGCGGCTCAACGCGAAGTTCGGCGGTCCGGCGTTCACCGGCGGCGCGCAACTCCGCGTGACGCCGGAGGAGTTCTCGCTCGCCGCCCGCGCGCTGGACGCCCGGCTGCAGAAGGCGCTGGCCGAGGCGCACGAGAACGTGCGGGCGTTCGCGCTCAAGAGCCTGCGGCACAACTGGCACATGCACAACCGGCAGGGCGTCGAGGTGGGCGAGCGGTATTCACCGTTTAGCCGCGTCGGGCTCTACGTCCCGGGCGGCACGGCGCCGCTGGTGTCCACGGCTATCATGACCTGCACCCTGGCTGCCGCGGCGGGGGTACAGGAGATCGTCGTGACGACCCCGGCCGACAGGGAAGGCCGCATCGCGCCCGCGCTGCTCTGCGCGCTGGAGCTGGCGGGTGCCACGGAGGTTTACAAGGCTGGTGGGGCGCAGGCCATTGCGGCACTGGCCTTCGGGACGGAGACGATTGCACCCGTGGCCAAGATCTTCGGACCTGGCAATTCCTACGTCGTGGAGGCCAAGCGGCAGGTGTTCGGCCGCGTGAGCATCGACCTGCTGCCGGGACCGAGCGAGATCCTGGTCATCGCGGACCACACCGCCAAACCGGCGTGGATCGCCGCCGACCTGCTCGCCCAGGCAGAGCACGGCGCGGACAGCCTCATCGGTTTTCTGACCGACTCGCCGGACGTGCTCGTCGCGGTCCAGCAGGAGGTCGAGCGCCAACTGCTCCGCCTGAACCGGCAGACGCAGCTCGGGCCCGTGCTCGAACGGGGCGCATTCTTCTGCCTGGTGGGTAGCCTCGAACAGGCCGTGGCCATCGCCAACGATTTCGCGCCCGAACACCTCGCGCTGTGCGTGGCGAACCCGGACGAGATGGCCGTCGGCATTCACACCGCCGGAGCGATCTTCCTGGGCGGCTGGTCGCCCGTGGCAGGCGGGGACTTCCTGGCCGGACCCAGCCACACACTGCCCACGGGCGGGGCGGGGAAATCGTTCGCCGGGTTGACCGTGGACCAGTTCCAGCGGCGCACGAGCCTGATCCGGTTCGACGAGAGTTCGCTCCGGCATTCGCTCCAGACGATCCAGGCGTTCAGTGACCTCGAAGGGCTGGATGCACACGGGCGCTCGGCGGAAATCCGCTTCGACGGCTGAGCAGTGTCCCGGCCTCAAAGGCCGCGCGCAGCAGCCCGTAGTCGATGAGGTCGTGGTAAACGCCGTGTTTCTTGGTGTGCTGCGGGCGCTCGCCTTCCCGGGTCATCCCGAGCTTCTCCATCACCCGGCCGGATGCCACGTTGGCGGACACGTAGTTGGCGACGATCTTGTGCAGGAGGAAGTGCCTGAATCCAAATCCGAGGCAAGCCCGTGCCGCCTCGGTGGCATAGCCGCGTCCCCAGAAGGGTGGCCCGATCCAGTAGCCGAGTTCCCCCCGGTCGTGCTCCCGCGCATTGATCCGCAGGCCCATGCAGCCCACCACCTGCCGGTCGGGCAAACGCACGGCAAAGGCTGCCCCCTCCCCTCGCCGGAATTCCCCCGCGTGCCCGGCGATCCACGCCGCTGCAGCCCCGGGCGGATAGGGATAAGGGATGTTGAGCGTGTAGCGGGATAGGTTCTCGTCGCTTACGAGCCGCTCCACCGCCCCGGCGTCCTCCGGCGCGAAACCGTCCAGGATGAGCCGCTTCGTCTCCAGGGCCGGGATCGTGCTCATCCCCTCACCTGCCCCGTGCCGCGGACGACGTACTTGTAGGTGGTCAGCTCTTCCAAGGCCATGGGTCCGCGCGCGTGCAACTTGTCCGTGCTGATGCCGATTTCCGCCCCGAAACCAAACTCCCCGCCGTCCGTGAACCGCGTGCTGGCGTTCCAGTAAACGGCGGCCGAATCCACCTCGTTCAGGAAGCGCTCCGCCGTAGCGGGATCGGCCGTGATGATGCTGTCGCTGTGGTGCGAGCCATACGTCTCGATGTGTGTGATCGCCTCGTCCAAGTCACCCACGATCTTCACGGCCAGCTTCAGGCCGAGGAACTCGGTGCTCCAGTCGGCCTCGGTCGCAAGCAGGACGCCATCGCCTAGCCGTGCCCGGACTTCCGCGTCGCCATGCAGTTCCACGCGGTGCGGTGCCAGCGCCTCCGCCAGCCGCCCCAAAAATTCCGGCGCGGCGGCCCGGTGGACGAGCACCGTCTCAATGGCGTTGCACACGCCCGGGCGGCGGCACTTGGCGTCCACGGCGATGTCCACCGCCATACCGAGGTCGGCGGCGCGGTCCACGTAGAGGATGCAGACGCCGTGGTAGTGCTTGATGACCGGCATCCGCGCGTGTTTGACAACCGTCTCAATGAGCGCCCTGCCGCCGCGCGGGACGATCAGGTCGACGTATTTGTCCATCTCCGCCAGCAGGCGCACGGCTTCCCGGTCCGCCTGTCCGATGAGTTGGATACAATCCGCCGGGAGTCCCCCCGCCGCCGCGCCAGCCCGGAGAGCCCCGGCGATGGCGAGGTTCGAGCGCAGGGCCTCGCTGCCACCGCGCAGGAGGGCGGCGTTGCCCGTTTTCGTGCAGAGGACGGCTGCGTCGCTGGTGACATTCGGGCGCGATTCATAAATGATTCCGACGACACCGATGGGCACTCGTACCTTGTTGATTTCCAGCCCGTTGGGACGGGTCCAAGCACGCAGGGTTTCGCCCGCCGGATCGTCCAGCGCGGCCACGGCCCGGATGCTCTCCGCCATGACTTCGAGCCGCTCATCGTCCACCCGCAGCCGGTCCACCATCGCGGCGGAAAGCTCCTTGATGCGGCCATCTTCCACGTCGGCGGCATTGGCTTCGAGGATGGCGGGCCGGGCAGCGAGCAGCGCATCGGCCATCGCGCACAGTCCGGCGTTCTTCTGCGCCGAGGTCAGCCGGGCGAGGACGCGGGCGGCGGCACGGGCGCGCTGGCCGTGTTCGAGGATGGCGTGAGCAAGGTCCATGGGGCGCGTCAGTAAGCCTCCGGCCAGGGCAAGAAGCAACCCCTAATCTGTGTCCCCGGCGAGCGAATCCGGCCGCGCGGGGAAGCGCGTGCCGACGGACTCGCCGGCAACAATCCGCTCCAGCAAGCCGGGTCGGCGGCCGTTGGCGATCACGGCGGGGACCCCGGCTTCCACCGCCCGCTTGACCGCCTGGAGCTTCGTCCCCATGCCGCCCGTGGACAACCGCCCCTTTTCGCCGCTGGCCAGTGACATCACCTCATCCACATTCTCGACGACCGGGATCGGCTCGCCTTGGCCGTTGCCCTCGCGGGTCAGGCCCTCGGCACTGGTGAGGACAACCAGAAGGTCCGCATCCGCCAAGATGGCGACTTCCGCCGAGAGCCGGTCGTTGTCCCCGAAGCGCAGTTCCTCCACCGCGACGCTGTCGTTCTCGTTGATGATGGGGACGACGCCCCGGTGCGCGAGCAGCCGGGCCAAGGTGTTCTGCGCGTTGGTATAACGGGTGCGGCTGTCCAGGTCCTGATGGGTGAGGAGAAGTTGCGCGACCGCCAGGCCGTGCCGGGCGAAGTGCGTCTCGTAGACACGCATGAGCCGGGATTGTCCGATGGCCGCGCAGGCTTGGATCGTCGGCGTGTCGGCGGATCGCTCCCGCAGGCCGAGCACCATCATCCCGGCGCCGACCGCCCCACTGGTCACGACGATGCACTCGTGGCCAGCAGCGACCAGCGCGGCGATCTCGGCCGTCAGCCGCCGGAATTGTGCCTGGTCGAGTGAATCACCCCTGGGGCGAGTCAGTAAACCCGTGCCCAGTTTGATGACCACGCGGCGGAATGCGAGTTTCATATGAAAATTCAAAAAAAACCCGGAAAACCCCGGAAAACCCCGGAAAATCCGGTAATTATTGACAGGATATTCAGGGCGTTCAGGAAGGACCAAAATAACGCCGAAGCCGCAGTTTTGATGGAATCCGGGGTTGCCAAACGGGAGCCGCACCATTAGAAGTATCGCTTCGTTTTGGCAAGCCCTTGCCGAAGACCGAGACGCACTCGTAGCTCAATTGGATAGAGCGTTGGCCTCCGAAGCCAAAGGTTGTGGGTTCGACCCCCGCCGGGTGCAAGTCCTCACTCTCAGAGGTAAATTCCCTGTCCGCAAGTGCCCCCACTGAGGGAAGGCGTTTCTTCGGCAGTACCGGATTCGTACCGCGTTTTTCGAGGTGGCGTTGTAGGCTCCATGCCGAAAACTACGCCCATCAAACCCCGCTGCATCAAGCGGGAAACCACTCTCCTCTACGTCCGTGTCCCCGAGGCAATCTGGAGCCGCTTTCCTGCCAAGTATCCGCAGGCCAAACGGTTCTTCCCGAACAAGACCCAGGCGCAGCACTTCTGCGACGAGTTGGTGGCCGTGCAGCGCAGTGCGGATGCCCTCGCAACTGGATTGACCGAAGCACAGAATTTCGAGGCCGCCCAGTGCTTTGCTCGGCTCGCTTCCCGCAACCGTTCGCTGCGGGAGGCGACCGATTTTTTCCTCGCCCACCTCGATACGACCGAGCGCAGCATCGAGGTCGGCGCGCTCGTCGAGGAGTTCTTCCGAGCGAAGAAAGACGCCGGGTTCACGGACGAGTACATCGCGCCGATGGCGAGCCGCCTGCGAGCCCTTGCCAAGGATTACCCTACGCCCTTACCGCCTTTTGAGATGACTGTTCATGGCAATCAACCCAACGCCACAGCCACATTCGTCTGACAGCTCCTGCAAAGTACCCGCTTGTTAAACTGGCGGCTGTTGAACCGACAAAAAGCAACCACCTTCGCATCAACGGAAGTGTGGCACTCCTGGCAGAATGGCCCGGAAATGTTACTGGCGAGCTCAGGCACAGGTGCAGAATGGACAGCGGTGGCTTGACACGTCCGGCACAGAATCTTTCTTCCAAACCGTTTCTCGTTTGAACGGCAAAAACTGACCACTTTCGCTTCCACCGGCACTTGGCATCGCACGCAAGTTGGTTTGTCTACTTGTGGAGCTGCGACTAATTTCTCCGGGACAGAAAGGGGTGAGGAATATTGCTGAGAATCGGTGATTCCAAACTTGGCGGCGTAGTCAAATGACGTAGGACGGTGAAACGTCACCAACTTCTGAGCAAACTCTTGGATGGTCTCTGGGGCACAAAGCTTGGCCAAGATGAACATGTCGCTCAGCTTTTGGTTGTGCTCATCCAGTCCCCGCTCGAACAGATCCATCTTCAGGATGGTTGCCTCGTCACCCCGGTTCTTAGGCAGGCTGCATTGTGGCGGTATCAAGACCCAGTTATGAAACTTGGGCGGAATGTGAAATCCCAGGCGTTTCGGCGTCAGCTTGTGGTCGTTAATAAGTTCGCCGAGCACTTGGATGTGTCGCCTGTTCTGCTCCACAGGTGAAGCCATGCCCTTCCAGCCCCAGCGGGTTTGCACATCCCACTCTCCATTTGGACTGATACGCAGCCCGGTTTGGACGTTTTTGCTCTCGATGACGATGAGATCGAACATCCGATTGATGAGCAGGTGGTCTATCTGGGCGACCCGACCATTATGCTCTAGCCGTAGATCATGGATGACGGCCCAGTTTTTGCCATTCTTGAGGGTGAAATCGATGTGGTAGGCGGCTTCCTTTTCCCCTCTGGCACCTGCACAGAACCGTTTCAGTTCATCTTCAATCCGTTCTCGTTCACTACCCGAAATACTTTGCAATGCCAAAAATCCTTCCAATAGGTGGACAGTCGGCTGGAGGTCATCTTTTTGTTTGATCAGCATGGAGGTACAGCCCACTGTCGAAAGCATTTTGTGTTCCGCTTCGGTTACTCTGCTCATTGACGTCCCACTCCCCGTCAAACCCGCTGTCGCCGCCGGTGCTGAAAACCTGCCGGTCCATCATTACGGCCCGCTAATCTTCACCGCGGGCGGGATTTGATCGTGGCTGTGGATGGATCGGATGAGCAGTTCGTCTGTCCACTGGAGCCTGCGGGCAAGTTCCCTGGCAATGTTCATCATCAACAAGGCGAAAAGTGAAATGTCTTCGTGGTGAAGTTGATGCAGGAGGCGTTTGGAAAAGACAATGACCTCGCTGTCTTCCACGGCGACGGCGGAAACGGTGTGCTGATGGATGCTCATGAGTGCCACCTGACCAAAACATTCCCCGATCCCCAGCCTCTTTTTCTCGACCATGACATCCTTGTCCGGGATGAACAATTCGATGAGGCCGCTCTTGACGATGTAGATGTGGGAGGGTTCATCCCCTTTCCTGAAAATGAAGTCGCCTTTTTTCCAGCAGCCGATTTCCAGACGGTTGAAAATTTCGTTCTGTTGCGTCTCGCTGACACCGCCAAAGATCGAGATCTGGGAGAGGATGGAAATCACCTCTTCAATGTTTTCCAGGGGGAGGAAGGGGTTCATGGCTGGCAACGCACGGGGAAACGTCTTGGCTACCCTACCGAAACCAGGATGTCCTGACGAGTTGAATCCAGCCGGAGATCCGCCCTCAGCGGCCATGAACAATCGGTGCGATATTCCCGCTCATGATGGATGTACAGGCCGACGGGTCCAAACAATTGCTGAGCCTGAGCTATTCGCAGCGGGTGGACGTGGAGGAGATGAAACGTGGAGCGCAGGAAATCCAGACCGCCCTGGCCGACATGAAGCCGGGTTTTCGTCTGCTCAACGACCTGAGCAACCTGGAGGTGATGGAGATGGGCTGTGCCGAGCACATCGTCCACATCATGAAACTGTGTAACGACCAGCAGATTGGCACGGTGGTGCGGGTCATCCCTGATCCCAAGAAGGACATCGGGTTCAACATCATGTCGCGTTTCCACTACGGCCCGGAGGTGAAGTTGCGAATTTATGACAACCTGGCGGATGCCGTGAAAAGTCTGGAGTGACGTTTCCCGTTTCGTCCGTTTCCTCGCTCCCTTTTTCCACGCCGCTGCCGCTCAAGCGACCGCGCCTGCTGACCTCATCACATACATTTTCCACCCGCTGTATCAAATTGAGCGCCGCGGCTCAATGGCAACGATAGCTCAAGTTTTGCTCATCGCTCATAGTTCACCAGCGAGTTGGTCATAGACAATCTAACTCCAGATTTGGTGTGGCTATTGGGTGCATCATTGTTGCTTCACGAAAATGCTACGGGTGCGTCAATGCAACCCCGTCGAGCACCGGCGAGTTCGTGATATTCAGATGTTTGACCGACGTGAATCTCGCCGCTGCTGCTCCTTTGGCAAGTTGTGCCTTGAAGTTGAAAATGTCCATCCCGTCAATGTCTTCACCTTGAATCGCTGGACGCTGATCGTCCGCCTCCGTACTCAGACTGATGTTGGCCAATTCCAATCCGTGCACATGGCGCATAAAAAGCCCGTAAGAGGATAATCGACCGATGTTAGGAGGATCAGGATACCCGGTGCCCAGTTCAGGGACCAGGCGTCGAGCGTCTTCCGCGGTTCCGCCACCCTTGAAAATGAGTCGAATATTATTGAGTCGCACATCCTCAATGGGTTGCTCGGATAGCCCCGTGATCTGAACGCCACTCATCGGATCAATGTTCGTGGCAACGACGTTCGAGATGGAAATGTTCCTCATGCGGCTGTTGGCCTTTAAATCTGGCGTGCGATCACGTTTGCCGGTGGTCAGATAAATTGGATACCCGGCCACATCCAGCATGGCGAGTTGATCAACGAGGATGTTTTCCATGATCCCCCCATCGACTTCCTCCAAAGCCAAGCCCATACAACCCCGAAACGTGCAATTCGAGATCGTGCAATTCCTGAAGCCACCGCTCGATTCCGTGCCAAATTTGATGCGGCCATTCTTGCGAACGCTTGGTTTCATGGTTCCATCGAGCAAGCTGCCTTCGGCGAAACCGGACACCTGGCAATTAACGATGGTGACATTCTCGGTGATGACAAGCCTGTTCAAAGCGAACGTACTCTTGAGACAAAGACCGTCGTCGTCCGGCGAATTGATCCGGCAATTGGAGACGGTCGCGTTGCGGCAGCAGTCGATGTCGATGCCGTCCCGGTTGGTGTCCATCATGACATTATCGACCGTCAAGCCATCGCAGCCAGTCACCAAGATGGCAAAATGTCCTCCGTGCAAAATGGTGATGTCTCGGATCAGGACGTGGCGACAAAGCTTCAGGGCGATAGCCTTGTTCCCAAGACGAACGGGATTTCTCTTCGGCAAAGGAGCACCGGACTTATTCCAGATGGTGTACCCGCTCATCTGATCGAGCACCTCGTCCTCACGCGCCAAGCCTTCGCCTTGGCTGCCACCTACAATACTGCCTTGGCCGGTGACGGAAACATTGGTCAGGTTCTCGCCCCAGATAAGACTATTGTGAAAATAAACGTGGCCTCCATCCTCGTGGGCGATCTCCGTCCAAGGTTCCGTCTCATCGTAAGCATTCAAGGACTGCGGTGCCGCAAGGATGGTAGCGCCCGCATCAAGCAGAAGATGGATGTTGCTCTGCAAATGGATGCTCCCGCAAAGATAGGTTCCCGAAGGGAGCAGGACCGTTCCTCCACCCGCTTTTGCCGCCGCATCGATGGATTGTTGGATCGCTGGGCTATCGAGTGTCTTTGCGTCCCCAACGGCACCGAAACGGCGGACGTTCAAGAAGCCTTGATCCGACGCAGGCACATCGGCCAGGAGCGGTGAACACATCGCCACACCAAAAAGCAGACAGAAGATAATTTTCACGCCGAGGTCAAAGTGATATTTGGTTGCGAGGGTCGAAAAACAGGATTCTTCGTCTGCGGCGTAGATTGAATCTGAAACAAGATGGTTGTGTTTACTCTTTCGCAAAATGTTTCGGTTCCACGCATGAAAGTGGAACGCTCTTCCATACCGCTCAACGAGGCTGCATCATTTGGCATGGTCCGGTTTCACCAGATGTTCAACTTTGTCATGTGCGGGATTACGGGAACTTTCACCTACGTGGTTGAGGGAGCAGGCGACGAGGAGGATGACCGTCGATCTGATTGAATCTTGGCGTGCGTGGCAACATCGGGCGCTGACAGCATTTCTGGAATGCAGATGGAAGCGATGCCGTAGCCAAATCCTTTCAGCTCGTTGGTCCAGAGGATGTCTCCTTTCACCAAGTCCAAGCAATGGATCTTCCCACGAGTGAAAGCGTAAACGTGGGCGTCGTCAGCAGAGATGGTGACAAAACTATCTCCCATCATGCCAGGGAGCTTGGTCGACCAAAGAGTGTTACCGTTGCTCTTGAGTAATGCCGCCACTTGGCCGTTTAGAGCCACGATGACGAGTAGATCATGGGGGTTCATGGCCGTAAATCACGAGTCGTTCGACCGTACACCTTTCGGTCAAAGTTGTCGGTTGAATTCTTGTTCAAGAGCACGACGACCGAAATAACGCTGAAAAACAAACCCAGGAAGAACCAGAGCCAAGCATTACGTCCTGTGTTTTGTGCCCATAACGCGCAGAATGCCCCGAAGAGAAACAGGGCGATCCCGTCATCACCCGTGACGCCGGTTTTGTGAACTTGGCGATCCATCGCAGGCTCACCAATCGAGATGCTCAATGCACGCGCACATGGGGACGTTGCCGGAGCCATCCCGCAGATGAGAACAAGCACCGTTACCAGCAGGGCTTGCTTGAGCGAAAGGAGAATTTTCATGAAACGCTTGTTTACCCTCTTTTGGGGACACACGGCAAGGCCAAAGCAAACGTCAGATCCTTTCTCACCCTATCATTCGTTCAGACACAACCACCACTGGTAGTGGCGATTCCTTAAAGGACAGAACTCGATTTTATCTGCGATGCTGCGCGATGGCACAAACGTCCTCCCTGGCAGTCGAAGCAGCCCCGCGTTGCACGGTGTGCGGCAGCGAGCGCATCGTCAAGAACGGCCGGAACGCTTGCGGCCACCAACAGTTTCGCTGCCGGGCGTGTGCCGCAAGTTCCCGGTGGCACCCAAGAGAGTTTTGAGCCAGAGCCTCGGCAGGTGCTTTACTCCAAGTGGCCCTGCGGTTCCAGAACTGATGAGAGGGATGATGTTTTTCATTCTGTTTCGTGTACCGCATCGGGTTTCACTTTTGGCATCTTGTGCCGATGTACTCGCTCGTGGTTATGCCAGAGGTTTGGCCGCATCCCACTCCTCCCGAGTTTTGGAAACATGCTCGATGATACGTGAAAATGCGTTCGCCAAAAAACTGGTGGTTCGGCTCTCCCATCGTTTGGAAACGAAGTCTGCTGGATAGACCAAGATGTCGCCCCGATCCGGTAAAGCACGCACCGCCAAATCTGTCCCCCAGTCATCAGAAGCGATGCACCAAGTAAATTCACCCGTCTGCACCAGCAAGGCACCGAACGGTATTCCGGTGCAGTTGATGGCGTCGTTTATGTCATCCGTATTCGTCGGAGACGTACCCATCCATGAATTCCAAGCGGCATCCAGTGTCTCAAGGCTCAGGCTATCATCATCAATGGATGGTGGTGAATATCGGGTGACAAAACTTCGACCCGCCTCCATCTGGCTTTCGATCCAAAGAAGCTCTGCCTCTGTAACGTGTCGGATGATGGGTGCTGTCATTGCAAATTAGCCGATAGTCACAAGCACAGCGGTAGCGTGTAATAAAGTCGAGCCTGGAATCTAGAAAAGAGTTTCCTGCCGTGCTCACTTCCATAATCAGAAGGGGGTTTATCTAGCTGAGAGCAGTTTTGCCTAAATTGGGTCAGTAGTAAGCGGTAGCGGTTTCTTTGCGATGATTAAAATGCTACTCACATTCTGTTTGGCCAGCCTAGCTTTGGCAAAGCCCCCAAAGCTCTCGATGCCGTCGACGTGGTTCTTGTCCCGGGCAAACTCGTTGGCCTCACGGCAAATGCGATGGTGGTGGCAGCCTGCGGTGGCCAAGCCGTCGTAGGCGAGCCAGCCATCGGTGTACACGTCGCTCTTGCCCAAGTCATTTTCATCAACAACAGGTTGCAACTCTTTTGCGCGAGCAGTTCTTGATTGGTGCTGCTCAACTACATAAACCCCTGGCGTTTTCTCGGCCTTCCTAGGTAAAAGTATGGCTTTTGAAGCCAAAGGTTGTGGGTTCGAACCCCCGCCGGATGCCTAGCTCTTTGCTAGCACCCTTCCAGGTACTCGCGCGACTGGATCAAGCCCCGCTCTTCGCCGGCCGGCGTACCGTTGAAGTTCTCGTCCTCCAGTTCGATGCTCACCAGCCCCCGGTAGCCCGCCGCGTCCAACACCCGGAACGTCTCCGCCCAATCCGACTGGCCATGACCCGGAATGGTGTAACGCCACGATCCCCCGCCCCAACCAGGCGGTTTCGCCCAGGTCGGCGGCAGCTCGTACCCGAACTCGTACATGCCCTCGGCGGAAAGCGCTGTGTCCTTGGCGTGGACATGATAAACACGGTCCACGAACTCCCTGAGAAAGCGTTTCGGGTCCACCCCCATCCGCAACAGGTGCGACGGATCGTAATTCACCCCAAACCGGTCCGAGTGGACCTCCCGGAAGAACGCCCGGTACGTCTCGGGCGTGCAGCACACCGCCGACGGTCCGGGCCAGCCCTCAATGACCACGCGCGACCCGCTGCGCTCCAACGCCGGGATCAGGGCGGCGTAAGCCTCGACCATCAGTGCGAAATTCTCCCGCCGTGGCTTCGTCTTGTCCGCCGGGATGGTGACGGTGAAGAAAATGCTGGCTCCCGCCGCCGCGCAGGCTTCGATGTGGGTCGAGGTGGCCTCGATTACCGCCTTCCTTTCGGCGGACTCCGGCGCGATCATGGCCTGGTAACCGTTCCAATCCAGGAGGTCGGCTGAGCCCGCTGCCAGCCCGGCCCGGATGAGCACGGTCAGGTCTGCGGTCACATCGTCCCGACCCAGGTCCACGAACCCGAAGCCGTTGCGCACGGCCCAGTTGGCCAGGGTGCTGGTGGATTTCTGCCAGTCAGTGCCGAGGCGGCGAAAACCAATCGGGAATCCGCCTGTGGCGGTCTTGCGGGGAGTCATCACGAGGGCCGGGAGCGATGGTGGGGAGCAGGACACCTATTCATAGTCAAGTGAAAGGCTTTCTTCAAAAGGAATCGCCGCGCTCCCGCCTTGGGCGACAGCTCGTGCTGGACGTGCTTATGCGCATCACGGCCGACGCCGGAGGCGGGCAGGCGCTGGCTAAACAACCCGCAAGTCGCCCGGGCGAAAAGAAGGGTTGTCAACCTCTGCGGGACGGTACAAGCTTCCCCGTTTTCAACCTTCAAACACCTTCCGATCACATGACTGTACGCTCCAGCAAAGTGGCCCACGACGTGGAAATCACCGGCACAATGAAATTTAAAGGCGAACTGCTTTTCGAAGGCAAGTTCATCGGCGACAGCATTGAGGGCGACGACCTCGTGATCGGCGAGCAGGCGGAGATCCGCGCCGCCATCGTGCACGTCAAGAATTTCAGCAGCGCGGGGCTGGTGGAAGGCAACGTCGAGGTGTCCGAACGGTCGTCGCTCAAGGGCACGGCGCATATTCAGGGCAACCTGACGACGGTACGGCTGGCGATGGATGACGGCGCGACGTTCTCGGGTGGCCTGAGCATCGTCAAGGCGGCCGGTCAGGTCTGAGCCGGTTCGTTCCCCGCGCTGGTTGCCCATTAATTTATGGAACGTTACCTCGGCTCGTATTCCCCGTATGCTTACGCGTTGTTGCGCATCATCTCTGGCCTCCTGATCGCCTGCCACGGCGGCGCGCACACGTTTGGCATGTTTGTCCCGGCGATGAAGGCACCCGCAATGGGCACGTTCCAGGGGGTGGGCGGCTTGATCGAGTTGGTTGGCGGTTTCCTGGTGGCGTTCGGCCTGTTTGGAGGATGGGCCGCATTCCTGCTCAGCGGCACGATGGCCTTCGCCTACTTCAACTTCCACGCCAAAGGCGGCTTTTTCCCTATCGTCAACCACGGCGAACCAGCAGTATTGTATTGCTTCATTTTCCTGCTGATCGCTTTCCGCGGTTCGGGCGCGTTCAGTATTGACCAGTTGGTCCATCGACAAACGGACGCGCTGGAACGCTGAGGCAAAATGCCGACCAGGAGTTTGGCCCGGGGTCCCGGTAAATGGGGCATCCCCGGGCGGCAAGCCAAACCCGGAGGCAAGTCGTTGCGGGGCTGTCAGCCGTTACCCGTGGTACGCCGGCAGCTCCACGGTGAACACGCTGCCCTGTCCGGGATTGCTCCGGCAAGTCACGGTGCCATCCATCGCCTCGGCAAGCTGCTTGACGATGGACAGCCCCAGTCCCGTGGAGTTTTCGCCGCCGGTGGTTCGAGTGGACAGCCGGGCGTATTTCTCGAACAAACGGCCCTGATCGGCGGCCGAGAGGCCGGGGCCGGAGTCGCGCACCGAGAAGGCGATTTTCCCCGGCTCCGCAGCCCGTCCCACCGAGATCTCGACGGTGCCGCCCAACGGGGTAAACTTCACGGCATTGGAAACCAGGTTGTCCACGATCTGCGTCACCGCGCGTGGGTCGGCCTGAATAGCGGTTTTCTCCGGCGATGGAGCCAGGTGCAGACGAATCTGCTTGGCTTCCGCCTGCCGCCGGTACGAGTCCGCCACTCGCTCCGCGAGCGCTCTGAGATCCACCGTTTCGGGGGTCAGATTGAACTTGCCTTGCTCAATGGCCCCGATGTCGAGCAGGTTGGCGACAAGCTGGAACATGAACTCGGCCGACTGGAGGATGTCCGCCGCGTGAGCACGCACTTGGGTCGGGTCTGCTGCGTCCGCGTCGATCAGGTCCGCCAGACCAATGATCCCGCTCAAGGGATTCTTGAGGTCGTGGCTGCAAATTCCCAGGAAAGTGTCTTTCTCGGCGTTGAGTGTGAGTAGACGCGCGTTGGCCGCCGAGAGTTCACGAGTCCGTTCGTGGACCTTGGCTTCCACCCCGAGCTTTTCGGCCTGGATCAGGTCCATCCCGGCCTGCACCCGGGTCTGCATCGTGTTGAAAACGGCCGCGAGCACGGCGAGTTCGTCGCCTGCGTGGTTGCCCGGGTTCGCTTCCGCGATGGGTTGCGTGTAATTGCCCGACGCAACCCGCTCGGCAGCGGCGCGCAAAGCGCGCACCCGGCGCGCCAACTGGCGTGCGACGAACACGGAGGCCACGATGGCAAGTGCCAGCAAGCCCAGCAAGCCAAGGATGAAAAGGACGTTGGCGAGGCTGAAGGCCGCCTGCTCGTGGGAGATGCGCGCCGCTTCTTCCCCGATGCCATCCGAAACGGCGAGGATGCTGTCGATCCCCCGGGTGGAGGCCGCGATCCATTCGTCTGTGGTAAACGGGTACGGAACCCCCTGCGATGACGCCGCGTACACCGCTTTGCGCACTTGCTCATAGTCGCCGAGGAAGATTCTCTCCATGCGGTCGATACTCTGGAGCACCCGCGCGGACATCGCGGGATTGGCGCGCAACTGCGCGATGGCCTCCAGGTTTTCCTCCACCACTCCCCGCCAGCGTTGCAGTTCGTCGAGCCGATCCGGCGGGATGGGTGCTCCACTGGCGATGAGCCGGCTGATGCGGCCACGCTCGCGCCCGGCGAACTCGCTGGCCACGAAGACGTTCGCCTTGATGAAACCGTTGTATTGAATGATCAGCTCGTAAGGGTTCTGAGCCAGGAAAAGCGCGTTGCCGAAGAGTCTCTCCGCCTGGATGAGCCGGGTCTGGGAGTCAAACCACTCCTGCACCATGGACTGGCGGATACCTTGCCCATGCTGCCACGCGTCGTCCACGGCGGTACGCTTGAGGTCGCGGGCGCGGCGGTCTTCCACGAGCCGACGGTAGGCAGCGGCCAACACCCGGTTACCGCGGAGTGCGGTCTGGGATTCGTCCAGCGCCTGATCGAGTAATCTGTCTCCCTCGACGCGCAGTGAAGCGACGATCTGCCGGGCGTTTTGTGCGCCCGGGTCGGAAAGCGCGGCGGTTGTGAACCCGCGTTCCTTCGCCTGCGTTGCCGCAGCTTGGATGAGGTGACTGCTGGAAGTGTTCGCTTTCTCCAGTACGCGCGAACGCTGGTAAGCCGAGGCCACCCGGCTCAAGGTCAGCGCGCTGCCCAACAAGGCGACCGTACTGGGAATGCCGACGATCAACGCCAGCTTGCGCCGGAAAGAAAGACCTGCCACCCAAAAGGGGCGGTGAGGGTGTGGGTCCGAGGTTGTGCCAGACATTGCAAGTGGCAGTCATCGCACAAAGCGTGCCGCCGCCCGTTTACGGACGACCAGACACACCGTTCCCCGAACGGCGGAAAACAAGTTAGTTATTCATTACGCCCATCCGTCTGGATGCGTGGGTATTATGACCTCTTTGCAGGCAAATAAATCTTTCGCGCGTCCGCCGTTGCGCGCCGTTTCCCGCCACCCCGGGAGCCAGCAGGCAAAAAAGAGCCGGGTATGGAAGGTGCTTAGAAGGAATTGCTCTCTGTAACCGGCACATTTTGCCTACCTGCTGGTGAGCGACCTTTCTTTTGGCCATGCTCGACTTCGACACGTTCATCCAGCGCCTCCAGACGCTCTCGCCCGTCCAGAAGATCGGGCGTGTCGCGCAGGTGACGGGGCTGGTCATCGAGGCCGACGGCCCGAACGTGGGCCTAGGCGACGTGTGCGAAATCCGGCCCCAGGCGGACCCGGGCCGTTCCGCCAGCTCCGCCGCGCCGAATTCCTCTCCTCTGTACGCGGAGGTCGTCGGCTTCCGCGAACACCGCCTCCTACTCATGCCGCTATCCGAGATCGGGCGGCTCGGGCCGGGCGCGGAGGTTGTCGCCTGCCCTGCTGCCTCGACGCTCGCCGTCGGCCCCGGGCTCGTCGGGCGCATCCTCGACGGCATGGGCAACCCCATGGACGGCCTCGGACCCCTGCGCAACGTCGATGCCGCGTACCCGCTCAAAGGCGCGCCGCCCAATCCCCTGCGTCGTGAACGCATCCGCGATTCGTTCGGCACAGGCGTGCGCGCCATCGACCTGTTCACCCCCGTCGGCCGCGGCCAGCGGCTGGGCATCTTCGCGGGCAGCGGCGTCGGCAAGAGCAGCCTCATGGGCATGATCGCCAAAGGCTCGGAGGCCGATGTCAACGTCATCGCGCTCATCGGTGAACGCGGGCGGGAACTGCGCGAGTTCATCGAAAAGGACCTAGGACCCGCCGGGATGGCGCGCACGGTGGTCATCGCGGCGACGAGCGACCAGCCCGCGCCGGTGCGCCTGCGGGCGGCGCTCGTGGCGACGGCGGTGGCCGAATGGTTCCGCGACCAGGGCCGCAGCGTCCTGTTCATGATGGACAGTGTCACGCGGTTCGCCATGGCGCAGCGTGAGATCGGCCTGGCCGTGGGCGAGCCGCCCGCCAGCCGGGGCTACCCGCCGAGCGTGTTCGCGTTGCTGCCCCGCTTGCTGGAGCGCACCGGAGCCGCCGAGCGTGGGGCCATCACGGCGTTCTACACCGTGCTGGTGGAAGGCGACGACATGAACGAGCCCGTGGCCGACACCGTGCGGGGCATCCTGGACGGGCACATCGTGCTTTCCCGCGCGCTGGCGACCGCGAACCATTTCCCGGCCATCGACGTGCTGGAATCCATCAGCCGGTTGAACCGCGACGTGTCCACGCCCGACCAGCTCGCCCGCGTGGCCTTTGCCCGCGACCTCATGGCGCTCTACCGCCGCCACGAGGACCTGATCAGCATCGGGGCCTACGCCAAAGGCTCCAACCCAAAGCTCGACGTGGCCATGGACCGCCGCCCGTTGTTCGAGGCCATCCTGCGCCAGGGGCTCGACGAGCACACCACCCGCGCGCAGAGCCACGACGTGCTCCAGAAGATCGTCCCCGACGCACCGGCGGGCGTCTGATCGGTTCCCACTTTCGCCTTCCCACCTTCCACTCCCATGCATCCCGCCAAGTTTCGCCTCGCCTCTGTCTTGCTGCTCCGGGCCAACGCGGAGGACCAGGCGCGCACCCGGCTGGGCGACGCCGTCCGCGCCCGGGAATTCGCCCAGGCCACGCTCGCCGCCGCCCGCACTGAGCTGGAGGACAATACCGATGCCTACGGCGAGCACCGCTGCACGACCGGGTTCGCCGCCGCGTCGCACGCCCGCCACTGGTCGGCCTTGCAGGAGGGGCAGGTCCGCTGCCGCCTGCTCGAAAGCAAGATCGTGGAGGCGCGAAAGGTGGAGGCGGTCGCGCAGGCGGCGCTCGTCGAGGCGCGCCGGGCGCACGAGATGGTGCTCAAGCTGCGGGAGCGCCACCACGAGGAGCAGCGCCTGGAAGGGCTGCGCCACGACGAACACGCACTGGCCGATTTCTTCAACGCAAACCTGATCCGCCGGGCCCGCGCGGCGGCTCAGCTCGCCGGGGCCTGATTCTTTTTTCCGCCATGGGCAAACTGCTGCGCAATCCCTTCGTGCTCATGCTGCTGGCGGGGCTGACGTACCTCGGCACGACGGCTGCGGTCCTCCAGAAGAACTGGACCCGGCTGCACACGCCCGAGGAAGCCACGCCTGCCGCGAAGGCGAAGCCCGCGCTGGTGCTCGTCGGCGCGCGGCCTTTCGACGTGTGGAGCACCGAGACGGACGAGATGATCGCCGAACTCCGCCGGGAGAAAACCCGGCTCGACGACCGTGGACACGACCTGGACACGCTCAAGACCCGGCTCGACGGCGAGCGCGCGGAACTGGACCGGCTCAAAACCGAAATCGTGACGGCACGGCAGGAACTCGACAAGGCCGCCACCGAGATGACCGAGGACGAGACGCGCAACCTGCGCCCGCTCTCCCAGACCTACGCCAAGCTGACCCCCCGCGCCACCGTGGCAATCTTCCGGGAACTGGATGACTCGACGGCGCTGAAGATCCTCTCGCTGATGAAGAACGACGCCGTGAGCCAGATCTTCGAGGAAATGGCGCACACCAGCGACCAGAACGGCACGATGGCCACCCGTGCCGCCGCGCTGACCGAAAAGCTGCGCCTGCTCAAGAAAGCCCCGGCAACCGGCGCGGTCGCGTCCGCGCCCGCTCCGTGATGCCCCGCCCGCCAACCCCACTATGCTGCACACCACCTCCTTGCCATCCGTTCTCCCCGCATCCCCGGCCGCCGCGGGTATCGCGCGTCGGTCCACCGCGGCGGTAGGCGCAGGCGCATCGTTCGCGGACTTCCTGTCAGACAAACAAGGAAAGGGTTCTCCTCCGACTACCGACGATCAAGCGGATGCCGCCGCTCCAGCGAAGTTGAAGGCGGCCCGTAACGCGGCCAACGACGCGGATGCCGCCCCGCCCGCGCCCGCGACAATGGCGGCGTTGACACCGTTTCCGGCAACGTCGGCCTATCAGGTGGTGCTGACTCCCACGCCCAGTATGGGTGGCGAGGCGTCCAGCCCGGCGGCGGACGATGATTCGACCCGCGAGACAGCGGCAGTTCCTTCGCAGGACCCGCGCGCACGCCCGCCGCTGATCCGGCCGCACGGCCCGCCGCCAACGGACGGGCAGGACGATTCACCGGACACCGAGCCCGTCGCGGCAGGAGCCGCGCCCCCAACCACCACGCCACCCAAGCCATCCGTGAGCCTGCCGCTCACGGCGGTGGACGCCAATCTACAGGCGGCGGCCACCGTGGTCCCGGGGACTCCGAAAGCGGCCGTGCCCGCCATCGAACCGCACGACCCGCCGGCAGTCCCGCCAGACGATCCAGGTTCGCCAAAGCCTGCACTCACCGCGGGGCCGGGCAAGGAAATTAATCCTCTCCCTATTGTTTCCCCCATTGATCCGCATGGGCCGCCGGTTCCAGTGGACGACCCCGCCCCAGCGTTGCCAGTGCCCACCATCGGGACGAGCAAGAGGGTAGCCGCTTCCCCGATTGACCCACACGGTCCGCCCATGCAGCCGGACGACCCGGTTGCCCCGCCGTCTTTGCCGACAAGCGGGTCGGCCAAAGGCGCGGTCATACCCTCCATCGCTCCACACGGGCCGCCAGTGCAGGCGGGCGACACCATCCCGATAACGCCGTTGTTCACAAGCAGCCCGGGGAAGGGATTCAATACGTCTCCCATCGACCCGCACGGGCCGCCGGTGCAGCTCGACGATCCTTTGCCCCCCGGGCCAGTGTCCCCGGTCGGCATGGGAAAACGGGAGTACACGACCATTCTCCCTGCTCCCGCGAACCCGCCTGCCGACCTCGCGCCACAGACGCTAAATCCGCCCGCGAGCATGGCGAAAGGTGAATTTACCACCACGCTTCCCACGTCGCCGGATAACAGCCAAGATGCCACCGGCACAGGCGTGCCGGTGCCCGCATCCATCAACGCAACGCCGGTCGGTGGCAGCGCGCCGGTCCCAGCACCGGTCTACCTTGCGCCCGCAGCCGTCGAGATCACCACTTCAATGCAGGCCCGGGTGCCCGTGCCCGCCGTGGCGATCACGGCGATCAGCCCGACGAAAGCAGAGCCCTCTCCCGCCCCGGCCGACGGTGATGAGGCGACAGATCTTCCCTCCGTCTTCATCCCCGGATCGGCAAACCTTGCCGCCCAGACGCTGCGTAGCGCGGCGCGAGCTGTTGCCCCGACAGGCGCTCCCTCCACACAAGTGTTTACACCAGAACAACTAACGCGCACCCTCAACCATCTTGGCACGCCTGTTGCTAAGGAGGAAGCTGCCGTGACTGCCACAGCCACCATCCCCGAAGCGACCATTGACCGTAGCAACTTGCTCCGGCGGGGTGCGGCGATGCCGCCGGTGTCCACACTCACCGGCCAGGCGGTTGCCATCACAGGCACCAGCAAAACTGTCACCGCGCTGCCGTCCCTCGCCACGAGCGCCGCACCGGACGCCCCCGCGACCGCCCCGCTAGCCACTACGGCCAATCCCGCGCTCACCATGGATCACGTGCAGACGCTGCTCCAGACCGTGCTCGACGCCGGGGTGAAAACCGGCGCGAACGGCAGCAGCCAGATGGAAATGCACGTGCGCCTCGACGGCGGCACGAACGACGTGACCGTGCAGCTCCAGATGACCGACAACCGGATGCACGTCACCTTTCAGACCGATTCACCGGAGCTGCGTCAGGCGCTCGAACGCGGCTGGAGCGATTTCACCGCCCACGCCGCCGTGCAAAGCTCGCCGGTGGCCGTGGCGTCCCCCAATTTTGTACCGCCCGCCGCCAGCCGCGCGCAGACCACGGCTGATTTCTCCGGTGGCCAGCAGAATGCTCCTCGCCAGGACGCTCCGCCGACGCCCGAGGATGCGTTGCCCAGCAGCGGGTCGGTCTGGCACGGCAGCCGGTTCGTCACGTCACCCGGCAGCGAACCGGCCGGGGTGTCGGATCGGTCCACCAGCCGCTGGACTGGCTGGGCCTGAAACTCCACCGCTTTCTCCACGTTCCCATCTATCCGCCATGACCGTTACTCCCGCCACTGCCGCCACGGCTGCCACCACCACGTCGCCCTACGACTCGCTTACTTCTGCCAGCGCGACCGGCCCGGCGACCGCCGTACCGCAGCAGTCGCTCGGGCAGAGTGATTTCTTGCAACTACTTGCCACGCAGCTCGCGTCGCAGGACCCCTCGCAGCCGATGGACGACACGCAGTTCATCTCACAGATGGCGAACTTCTCGTCGCTGCAACAGATGCAGACGCTCAACACGAGCTTTAATTCCTACGCCAGTTCGCAACAGGCTATCTCCGCGCCGGAATACCTCAACAAGCAGATCACAGCGACCGATCCAAACACGGGCAACCCGGTCACCGGCGTGCCCAGCGCGGTGAACATCTACGACAACAGCGTCACGCTGACCATCGGCGGCCAGGACTTCCCGCTTTCCGCCGTCACCAGCGTGGCAAACGCCCCGGCGGCCTCCACCGCCGCCACGGTGGCCAACGCTCTCACCTCCGTGCTCGGCACCTCGCAGTCCAACTAACAACGCAGTCCACTTTCAGCACTCCTAACATCTTATGGCACTCATCGGTTCTCTCGACAGCGGCATCAGCGCGCTGACCAATTTTTCCAAAGGTCTCGAAGTCATCAGCGATAACATCGCTAATGTGAACACCGTCGGCTTCAAGGGCTCGACGACGAACTACGCGGACACGTTCAGCGACGTGCTGCAACGTTCCTCGCCCGATTCCGCGAACAGCAACGCATCGAACACCACGGCAACCCAGATCGGTCTCGGGATGCAGATCAGCTCCATCAAGGCCAACTTCAACGAAGGGACGCTGGACACCACGGGCGTGCCGACGGACCTGGCCATCACCGGCAACGGCTTCTTCAACGTGAAGGACCCGCAGAGCAACACGAACT
>CAXTVY010000032.1:0-16301 GCA_964247665.1 uncultured Chthoniobacterales bacterium
GCGCGTGGCACGCCGCGAGGTCGAGATGGTCCACGCCCGTGGAACGGGTGGCAATGAGCCGCAGGGCGGGATGCACACGCAGAAAAGCCTCATCCACGTGCGTGCGGATAAACGGACAGAGAATCTCCGCGTCCGCGCCCACGTCCGGGACCCGCGAGACGAACCGGATGGGCCGTCCGGGCAAGGCCGCCTCGAAAAAAGCGACTTCGGACCGCTCGGTTTCCAGAAAATAGATGCTCATGGCCTCAGGTCCGGATTGTTGCGCCGGTCGGCTCCCGGTCGCAACGCTTCTGCTTGGACAATCCTCGCGGACCGTCCGTTCACCGGACGGCTCAGACGCAACACGATGGACAAAACCCGGCTTTGCCCGTTAGATGCCCCAGACAGCATGGAACCCGGCATTTTCATCACGTTTGAAGGCTCGGAGGGTTGCGGCAAGACGACGCAGCTCGAACGGCTGGCGCGGCGGCTGGAGGGCAACGGCTCCGGACGCTCCGTGCTGCGGTTGCGCGAGCCGGGCGGAACGCCGCTGGGCGAGGAAACCCGGCGCCTCCTCAAGCACACCGCCCCCGGCTGGAGCGTCGTCCCCGAGGCGGAACTGTTGCTCTTTGCCGCGAGCCGCGCACAGTTGGTGCGCGAGACGATCCTCCCCGCGCTGGCCGCCGGGCGGGTGGTCCTGTGCGACCGTTTCCTCGACTCGACCACCGTGTACCAGGGCGTCGCGCGCAAGCTGTTGCCCACCAGTGTCGCGGCGATCAACGAGTTTGCCGCCGGCACGTTGCGGCCCGCGCTGACTTTCCTGCTCGACCTCCCGGCCGACCTGGCCCTGGACCGTGCCCGCCGCCGCGACCAGTCCGAGGGCCAGCGCCCGGACCGCATGGAGCTGGAGCCACCCGCTTTTTACGAGCAGGTGCGGGCGGGTTACCTGCGGCTGGCGGAAGTCTGCGCCGACCGTTTTGTCACCATTGACGCCAGCCAGCCCATCGACGAAATCGAAGGCCTGATCTGGA
Source organism: uncultured Chthoniobacterales bacterium (assembly GCA_964247665.1). Lineage (GTDB taxonomy): Bacteria > Verrucomicrobiota > Verrucomicrobiia > Chthoniobacterales > SZAS-18 > CAHJWO01. Next base: position 1,011 of record CAXTVY010000032.1, read on the forward strand.
AACATTTGACCGCGCGCTGCCATGGCTTTTTCCCCGTCCGTCGCCCTTGATTACCTCCGCCGCGCCCACGCGGGCGGACGGCTCGGGCACGCCTACCTGCTGATCGGCGGCGAGGAAGCTTTTGCGCTGGCGAAGGCGGTGGCGGGCCTGGTCGCGCACGCGAACCCGGCGAGCATCCTCGCCAACCGCGACGTGTACGTCGTCGAGCCCGAGTCGAAATCACGGCGCATCGTCGTCGAGCAGATGCGCGAGCTGGAGAACTCCCTGCGGCTGCGGGCCTCCACCGACGGGGGCCGCAAAGTGGGGATCGTGCGCGAGGCCGACCGGCTGCAGGTGCAGGCGTCGAATGCCTTCCTCAAAACCCTGGAGGAGCCGCCCGCCGAATCACTGCTGCTGCTGGTCACGGCGCTGCCCGAGAGTCTGCCGGAAACCATCCTTTCGCGCTGCATCAAGGTGGTGCTCCGGGAAGATGGGGGCTCCAAACGGACGGTCGCGCCCGAGGAGGCAGCCGTGCTCGACCTGCTCGCACGGTACGCCCACACCCGCCCGGCGGACGGCGCGCCCTCGGTGGCGGCTGGATACCTTTTCCTGCGTGGATTTACCCAACTGCTTGCCGCCGCCCGCGCGCGCGTGCTGGCGGAAGGGGAAGCGGCGTTCAAACGCGAACAGGCGCAGTATGGCCAGACCACCGACGGCAGTTGGCTGTCCGAGCGCGAAGCGTACCACAAGGGGCTGGCCGAGGCGCGTTACGTCGCCGAACGCGGCCGGCTGGTGGAGGCGCTCGGCGGCTGGTGGCGCGACGTGCTGCGCCAGCAAACCGCGCCGGGTGATGGCCGCAAGGCACCCGATGCGCCGAATCACGGCACGGCGGAACTCGTGGGACGGCTGGCCACCGCAGACATATTGCAGCGCCTCTCCTGGATCGAGGAACTCCGCGAAAACCTGGATCGCAACATCCAAGAGGCGCTCGCGCTGGAAGTCGCTTTCCTGCAGGTGTTCGGTTCCTGATCGTAGCCCCGGCGGCCTTTCACGGCGTCGCTGCCGGAGAGGCGCTTGCCGCCGGAGCGCCAGCGGCTGACGGGGCCGGTGAGGCGGCAGCCGGTGAAGCGGTGGCTGACGGGGCGTCAGAAAGCCCCCAGGCGTTGTACTCGTTCTGCAACTGCGAGACGTTCGCGGCCAGGGCGTTACACTTTTGGGCCAGACTGTTGTACTCCTCGATGTTTTCTTTCCGCTTCAACTGGAGTTTCCCGGCGGCGCTCACCGACCAGTTCCCGTACCATTTTTCGAGCGCGGCCATCATGTCGTCGCAGCCCTTGAGGTAGTCGTGCTCACCCTGCCGCAGCTTGATGACATCCTGTGTTCTCGCTTTCACGGCGGAATTTTCGAACGTTTTCTGCACGTCGGCAGGTGTCAGCGGAGTCTTGGACAGCGCGTCCTTGAAGGTGGTTTCCTGGGTCGCCACGAACGCGGCGTAGTCGTCATTCGTGGCGATGCACTTGGCGATCAATTCCCGCCGGGCAGCCACGGACTCCTTGGTGGTCAAGCCCTTCGGACTGATGTAACCCGCGCTCTTGAACGCCGCGAAGGCATCGTTGAACGCCTGAACTTTCGGTTGCTGGACGGCCATGAACTCGTGGTCCGCCTGGTCGATGTATTTCTGTTCGGTCTGGCTGTTGTATGAGACGACGGGGGGAGCAGCCGCCGCCGCAGTCTGCGGGGCGGGCGTGGCAACGGCTTGTGGAGCGGGCGTCGCCGCGGCCGGCAGACTTGCGGCAGCCAAACCTTGTTTGGGCATGACCTTGAAATAATAATAAGCGCCGCCGCCCAGGAGCAGGAGGGTTACCAACAGAAGAACGATCATGCCTCCACTCCCCTTGCGCTCGCGCTGGGAACTGAGTTGGTACAGGTTCGGCGGACGGTTTGACGGATCGTTGTCAGGCGGAATCATAGGGCGGTAAAACGTTGTCTCCCGTGCGAATCGTGCCCGAACGCTCCGGCAGGCTTCTGGAAAAGCGAGAAAATTGCGGTGTACCCTGCCACCCGGGGCGATGGCGCGGTTCCGGGAGGTTCGCGGAGCCGCGTCATTGCGTTGGGCGGAGGCTCCCGGCGCGGCCTAACTTGACCGCTGCCCCCGGCCGCCCCTCTCTCCTACCCTATGAAGAAGCTAAACGTCGGTCTGATCGGCTACAATTTCATGGGCAAAGCTCATTCCAACGCCTGGCGGCAGGTCAGCCGATTCTTCGATCTGCCGGCGGAACTCACCCTGAAAACCGTGTGCGGACGCAACGCCGCGAAAACCGCTGCCGCCGCCGCGCAGTTGGGTTGGGCGGGCGCATGCACCGACTGGCGGCAGGTCATCGAGGACCCCGGGATCGACATCGTGGATATTACCACGCCGAACGATACCCACGCCGTCATTGCCCAGGCTGCCGCTGCTGCCGGGAAGGCCGTACTCTGCGAAAAGCCGTTGGGCATGAACGTGCCCGAGTGCGAGCAGATGGTCGCTGCCGTCGAGCAGGCGGGCGTCGTCAACATGGTCTGCCATAACTACCGGCGCCTCCCCGCCGTGGCCCTGGCGAAGCGCATGATCGAGCGCGGCGACCTGGGCGACCGCATCTACCACTACCACGCCCGCTACGCGCAGGACTGGATCATGGACCCGGGCTTTCCCCTGGTCTGGCGGCTCCAGGCCGGCATCGCCGGTTCCGGCGCGCACGGCGACATCGGCGCACACCTCATCGACCTGGGGCGGTATCTCGTCGGCGAGATCAAGGAGGTGTGCGGCCTCACGGAAACGTTCATCAAGCAGCGGCCGGTCCTCGCTGACACCGGCGCGGGGCTCACCGCCCGGGCCGGGCAGCCGATGGGCGAGGTCACCGTGGACGACGCCGTGAGCTGGATCGGCCGGTTCGAGAACGGGGCCATCGCCAACCTGGAAGCCACCCGGTTCGCGGCCGGGCGCAAGAACCAGGCGACCTTCGAGATCAATGGCAACCAGGGCACGCTCGGCTTCGACCTCGAAGACCTGAACCGGCTGAAGTTCTACCGCCACGACGATCCGGCGGACGCACGTGGCTTCCGGGACATCCTCGTGACGGAAGCGGAGCATCCCTACGTGGGCGCGTGGTGGCCCGCCGGGCACAGCATCGGCTATGAGCACACGTTCGTGCACACGTTCGCCGACTTCATCCAGGCCGTCGTGGACGGCAAGAGCGTGCATCCCACGTTCGCGGACGGCCTGGCAACCGGGCGCATCCTGAGCGCCGTGCAGGAAAGCGCGCGCAGCCGTCGGTGGGTGACCCTGACTCCGTGATCGCTTCCTGTTGCCTTCAGAGCGCGGGAGCGTGGAAGAAACGGTCCAGACGCTGATCGTAGACGATCCAAGCCTTGGCGCTGGGATGGATGCAATCGTGGTAAAAGTGAGGATCAGGCTCGGCGCTCGGGAAGGTGGCGAGCTGTAGCGGGAAGGGCGCAACCGCCTGCCGGAGACGGTTGTAGAACAAGTCGGTCGAATTTGCGGTCAACCCTTGAAGCCGGGTGAACCCGGCGTTGAGCGGCTGACACACCAGCAACAGGTGCAGCCCTGACTCCTGCGCGATCCGCAGGACAAGCTGGAAGTCCACCCATTCCTTCGACGCCTCGCAGGCCCGCGCGAAAACGTCGTCCGCGGAACGTTCGGGATGTTGCTTGTCACGAAAGAACGCGCGCAGGTTGTCGTCGAAACCCGTGCGGGGGCCGGTGCTGTATGAGGTCGGCAGGCGCTGCTGCCCGAAAATGGCCTCGACCTGGTCGATGCGCTGCTCCCAATGGATCGGTCCTGACCGCGGTGACGGCGGTTCCACCGCGTTCATGGTCAGAGGCAGTTGGTCCTGGAGCCAGCTCCAGTTGGCCAGCTTGCCGTAGTCTGACTGGCGCAACGTCCAGTTGTGCAACGCGGCCAGGGGCGCGAGCAGGGCAAGATCCGCCCGCGCAACCGGGGTGTTCGCGGCCAGATCGTGCAGCGCACGGTCGAGCAGGGCCGATTGGCCGATGGTTTCAGGATAATCCAGCAGCCGCCGCGCCAGTGCCTGCTTGAGCGACGTGCTCAGATGGCTCTCGAAGGCAAAGATGCCCGCGTGCAAGGCCGAAAAGTTGACCCCGAAGCCCCGGTGGTCCAGCTCCGGCGACACGAACGACCCGGGCGACAGAAAGATCACCACTTTTTTCCCCTGCGCTTCCATCCCGACCGCCGCCAGCTTGGAGGCGATCATCAGATTGGTCTCACCCGGGTTGCCGATGAGGAAAGCACCAAAGCCCGTGGGATGCTGGCCGAAGAACTCGTCCGCACGGTTCCACCGGGGCTGGGTCAACTCGGAACTCCCGTACACCGGCAGGAGCGCCGGGTCGCGGAACACCCGTTGCTGCACGGCTGCGCCGATCAGCTTGTCGGGCTGCGGGTAAACGTTGAAGAACTCCGGGTGCATGACCAACCGGCCTCGCACCAACGCTTCCATCACAGCTAGACCCAACAGCACCAAGAGCACCGCCGCCGCTGCGACCCACAGCCGCACCACAGGCGGGAGCGAGCGATCCGGGACGGGAGCAACGGCAGCCATCAGCCGGGCAGGATGCGGCAAAATCCTGCGCGTGGCAACCCTGATGAACGCGCGGTCGACCGCCGTTGCACGAATGAGCATGTGGGCCACCCGCACTAATTTTTGTAGCGGATGCCTCTACAAATCATGACAAATTCGCCTCGCGGCATCTTTCCGGTGAACCATGCCGCTTGCCGGTCGGTTCGGGTTCGCCTCTTCAGCGCGGGGTGTGCCGTTGCCCTGGGCCTGCTCGCCGGCGTGTGCGGGTGCCGTGCACAGGACGAAGTGATCGACCCTTCCCAGACGGCCATCGATTCGTTCATCAAGCAGAAGATGGACGAACAGCGCATCCCGGGGCTGTCACTCGCGGTGACCATCGACAACGAGTTGATCTTCACCAAAGGCTACGGGCTGGCCAACGTGGAACTGCGTTCCCCGGCCGTGGCGGAGAGCGTCTACGAACTCGCATCCATCACGAAGCAGTTCGTGGCGACGGGGATCCTGCTCCTGGCACAGGATGGCAAGCTCTCCATCGACGAGCCCGTGACCCGCTACCTCCAGGATGCCCCTGGCACCTGGTCGAACATCACGGTGCGCCACCTGCTCACCCACACTTCGGGCCTTCCCGACTACGACGATGCCAACCAGCCGCTCGACCCGCACCGCGACTACACCGAGGATGAACTCGTGCGGCTGGCGGGTGCCCTGCCGCGCAAGTTCGCCCCCGGCGCACGCTGGAGCTACAGCAACACGGGTTACGTGATGCTGGGCATCCTGATCCACCGCGTGAGCGGGCAGCCCTACGGGGATTTCCTGCGCGAACGCATTTTCTCCCGGCTGCACATGGGCGGCACGCGCCTGCTGAGTGACGCGGACCTGCTCGCGTTCCGGGCGAGTGGCTACCGGTTGGAGGAAGGGCTGCTCAAGAACCAGGAGTGGGTGTCTCCGTCCGTCTGCGGCACGGGGGACGGCGGACTGGTTTCCACGGTCGTGGACATGGCAAAATGGGATGCTGCGATCCAGTCCGGCGCGCTGCTGCCGCCAGCGGCGTGGCAGGCGGTGTTCACCCCGGTAACGCTCAATAGCGGCAAGACGTTTCCCTACGGGTTCGGCTGGTTCATCCGCGACCAGGACGGCAAACCTTACTACGAACACAGCGGGCACTTGCAGGGGTACGGAGCACACATCCTGCGCTTTCCCCGCGCGCGGGTGTCCGTGATCGTGTTAGCCAACCTCGCGCAGGCAGACCCCTGGGAGATCGCGCACGGCGTCGCCAGCCTCGTGCGGCCCGACCTCAAGCCGCCGGCGGACCATCCCATCGAGGATCACGAACCCGCCTTGACCAAGACCTTACGCCAGGTGCTGGGCGGATTGCGGGAGGGGAAACTGAAAGAAGAGGCCTTCACCGACGAAGGCCGGGACGCCTACAACGAAACGGTGCTCGGCACCATCAAGGATCAACTCTCGAAACTGCCCGCCTTCGGGGAATTTGAACTCGTCAGCCGTACGGAAATTGGTGATCAGACGGAGTATCACTATTGGGTGCAGGTGGGCGACGCCAAATGGCTGCTTGAAATCACCCTCGACACCGAGTCCGGCAAGGTGGACCGGCTACAATTTAATCCGCTGTGAGCCAGCCCGGTAGGACAGGGCGGCGGTGAAGGTGAGGGTGAGCAGCGCGAGGCCAGCGGCCGCCGCTCCCCACACCACGGCAGCCGGACGGTATTGCAGGACCAATTGCCGGTGCTGGCCCGGCGTCAGCAGCACCGTGGGCATCCAGAGATCCGCCGACGCCACCTTGGTGGACGTGCCGTCCACCGACGCCACGTAGCCAGGAAAATAGGCACGCCGGTAAGTGACCAGTCCTCCCGCGTTGGCGTCCGAGACATCCACCACGACCGTCTGACGCGAGTTTTCGATGATCTTCAAGGGGCGCGGCGGGGTCGTCGGCGCGGAACCGATCTCCGTGAGAGTCACCGCCGCCAACGGCGGCCCATGCCGATGGTACACGGTGCCTTCCTCGGAGGTCTGCACGGGGGTCCACTCGTCGGCGGGTGGAACCACATCCAGGGGATAGTTCCGGGCGATCAGGATACCGTCCACGCCGAGCGCGGCCAGCAGGCCAGCCGGACCTGCCTCCCGGGCGAGAAGGTCGCGGGCCACCTCGGGGGGAATCTCGCCATGCGTATCGATTCGCAGCCGCCGACCGATCCCCGCGCCCATGATGGGGCTATAGCCGTTGATGAAGCGCAGCCCCGCGAAGAGGTTGGTGCTACCCGGCCGCATCACGGTGCCGAACCCCGGTGGCGCGGCGCTCCCGACGTAGAATTTTTCCGGCGCGCGATAGAAACTCAGGTAAAGGCGGTCCCTGGAAAGGGGCGTGGGATCGGCCAGACTCGCGTCGAAGGTGTACTTCGGCAGACCGCAGTTCGTGGGAAGATGCTGGTAGGTCAGCCAAAGGGTCGCAAGCGCAAACGCGGCGGGCAGCCAGCGCCGCCATGGGCCGGAGCCCGGCAGGAGGTCCGCCGCCAACCAGATGAGCGTGCACCCGAGCATCCATGCCGGGAGGGAGTGGGTGATGGCGTCGGGATTACTGGTGCCGCCCAAGGACATGCCCAGCCACGCCGCCGCGACCGCGACCGTTGCCCACCACCCTCCGCTCTGGCGCAGGTCGCGCCATGACAACCTGCCGGTGCGGCGGACGTCCGGTTCCGTCCTGCCGCCAGCCAGCAACTGCCAGGCCTGTGCACCCACGAGGGCGAGGACGATGTGCAACAGCGGCAACCAGCGGAAACTCCAGCGGAACACCCCCGGACTCGGCAGCAGGCAAAGCAGCAGGATCACGCCCAGCAACAGCAGATCCCAACGGCAGGCGCGCGCGAGGCGGCGGCGGCAAGCGACGCAGGCAATCAGCCCGGCCAACGGCACGAATGCCCCGGTCAGTTCCAACGCGGCGTGGAGCGAGGGCTCGTCGCTGAAGTTATGCCAGTTCGTGCTCCACGTCGGCAGGATCGCGCCAGGGAGCGCAGAAAGCGGCACCGTCCAGGCATGGTTGCCCGGCCCGACCCCCTGGGCCCGGCTGGAGCCACGCATCGCCGCCAGCAGCGACAGCCACGCGGGCGCGGACAGGCCCAGCCCGAAAACCCAGCCCGCCAGCAGCGGCAGCCACGACCTGACGCCGCGCCGTTCCGCCAACGCCTTGAGGCCGAGCCAGCCGGTGATCAGCATGAGCATGACCACCGTGTACGGAAAGCCGCCGGTCAGCACGAGGTAAACGAACGGGGCAGGCAGCAGCCAGCGCAGCCGCTGGCGCGGCGTCGGCTGCACCGGCAGCGGCTCCAGGGCCACCTCGAACGCCCACCACGCCCACGGGAGCCAGGCGTGCGCGGCCAGCGCCCCGAACCAGTCCGTGGCCCCCCAGCCGATCTCCCAACCGTTGAGGGCGCTGATAAGCCCGACCATCACCGCCAATGCGGACGGCAGCCGCCGCTGGCGCGCGAGCAGGCAGCCCCCGGCCGCCAACACGGCCAGGTGCACGATTGACATGGCCGCCGCCCGGGCCGCGAAGGACAGCGGCCACTGCCACACCGCCACGGCCACCGCATTCACGAACAGGGAAAACGTGCCGTACTGGTATTCCCCGGCGAGGTTGCCGCACGCCCAGGAATACGGGCTCAGCAGCGGCCAGTGCCCCTCCCGCCATGACCGGGCGACATCGGAGAAAACGGGCAGGATGGAAATCTGGTAATCATCGTTCCAGAAGACCTGCGGATTCTCGTGGACCAGACCCAGGCAGAAAACGACGACCAGCACGATGGTTAAAACCAGCGCCGGAAGAATCTGGGAGCGGGAGGAGGAGGGAAGCGGCATCGTCGAACAGCGGCGGTTCCCTGCCATACACCAGGGAGCCGCCGGGAGCAGCAGGAAACCACTTCAACGGGTGCCGCCGGGGCACACCAAAAAGCGTGGACGCTCCGCCGACACGACCGGCCGCACCGCGAAAGATGGTCCCGGCTGGCCACGCGATCACTTTTCCTCGGGAGGCGGCTGCCTTGCCCGTCCCAACCGGCGTCACCGGCGAAAGAAGGGGCGGGCACGGCGTTTTTTCGTTCCGCCACGTGCCTGCTGTCGTTAGGGTGCGAAGCACGTCGCAGGTTTCTTTTGTTGACGTCTGATCCGATGGCCACCCTGTCCGCCCTTTATTGCTACCCGGTGAAATCCTGCCGGGGAGTTGCGCTCCCGGAGACGGTGCTCGACGCCCGCGGCATCCTCCACGACCGCGAGTTCCTGATCGTGGATGACCGGAACCGCTTCCTGACCCAGCGGTCCACCCCCGCCCTGGCGCTCATCGAAACCGCGCTCACGCCGGCCACCTTGCTCCTGCGACATGCCAGCCGCCCCGACCTGGCGGTGCCGTGGGAAACCGCCGCCGGCGCCGGGGAGCCTATCCGCCGCGAGGTGACGGTCTGGCAAGACACTCTTCTCGCCGACGACGCGGGAGAGGAACCGGCGGACTGGTTGGGCGAGGTCCTGGGCCAACCGTGCCGGCTCGTGCGAATCGGCCGCGCCTCCCGGCGTGACCTGCCTGCCCGCCGCATTCCCCCGGGGTTTCCCGCCGACGCACCACACGCGCGGCAGGTGGCCTTCCCGGACGCTTATCCCCTGCTCGTCATCTCGGAGGAATCGCTGGATGAACTCAACGGGCGGCTCGACGGTCCTCCCCTCCCCATGGACCGCTTCCGCCCCAACCTGGTAATTTCAGGCTGCGAACGTCCTTACGAGGAAGACGATTGGAAAGTGTACCGGGTCGGGGACGCGACGCTCTGGTCAGCCAAGCCCTGCGAACGATGCGTCGTGGTTACCACCGATCAGCGCACGCTCGCACGCGGCCAGGAACCCCTGCGGACGCTGGCTGGCTACCGGCGTTCAGCCGGTGGCGGCGTCATCTTCGGACAGAACGTGATCCACGAACGCCCCGGCGGCCGGTTGCGCGTCGGCGACGCCGTGCAGGTCATCGCTTGAGCCAACCTCAGCGGCCAAACAGCGCATTGCCGCCCGCCTGGACTCTGGCCCCGCCCGCGTTGGGATTGTAAGCACGGGTGGCAAACTGGTTGTTGTCTCCGTACAGCTTCCACGGTCCCGGGGGTACCTCGTTCAATTCCACGAAGCGCCAGGAGCACACGTCGCGCGTCGAATCCATGGCCAGGTAGTCGCGGACCGCGGGCGAAACGTCCAGCCCGGCCCCGCCGTTGAGGTTGGGCAGAGGGATGGCATTGCCGAACACGTACTGGTAATGGTCCGTGCGGAACGGTCCGCAGTCCTCCCACTGCGCGTAAGCCACCCGGCTGCCGTGCATGATGGCGAGCCAATGGCTCTTGCAGACGGTGTGTCCTTCCTGCACGAACTCCCGCTTGAACCAGGGGATCACCACCTTTGATTCCGGCTTCGTGGTGCCGTGGGTCACGTCGTTGTACGGCAGCGCGCAGTAAAAAGGGTTCTGCCGCGGCACGAACGCCCGGGGCAGGAAGCCGTTGCGATGCGTGGGGTCGGGATCATCATAGCCCCCGTAGTTGTTGGCCCAGTTCGGGTCCCAACTGCTGGCGTGGTTGGGAGTGGGGTTGTTCTTGGTCGGCAACTCGCCAATCCAGAAGATCGTGGTGGTGATGTTCGTCTTCCAGGCGTAGCGCGAAAACAGCGGAGCCCGCACGGATGTAGTGGGCACCCACACCTGCGGCTCGACCTTCATCAATGCGTTCTCGCGGAGCATCCGGGCATGTTGCTCGAAGTCCGAGGAGGAACTGTAGGGCGACTGGGCCAGGAGAGTCGCGGCGAGCGTCCACGCGGACGCGACGCTCAGCGCGACTATCCCGGCACGACGGGAGGGAACAAAGCGACGGGCAATCGTGTTCACGCGGCTGCTTGTAGGTTGGGCTGAGGGGGTTGGCAAGGCGTTTTCCTGGTCTGACCGGCAGGCGGACAGTCTGTAATAGATGCCTGCGCGCCCGGATCGTTCACTTTATTTTCCGAGCAGGATCACTGCCAGGGCAATGAAGGCAGCAGGCAGGGCAAGGTCCCGCTACTTCGAGGGCCGATCCTGCCGGACGGGCGCTCAGTAACGCCGCAGGAGGGTGTCGCGGCGACCGCGCGACTCGTCGAGCAGCGGGTGATCCAGCGTGTAGTGCAGCCCCCGGCTTTCCTTGCGGTTCAGCGCGCTGTCCACGATCAGGGCGGCCACCGTGACGAGATTGCGCAGCTCCAACAGGTCGGTCGTGATCCGGAAGTTCCAGTAGAAGTCTTGCACCTCCGCCTGGGGGTTGCGCCGCCGGGCGGCGACGCGCGGGAGCCGCTTATCCGTGCGGACGATTCCGACGTAGTCCCACATCAGGCGGCGGATTTCGTCCCAGTTGTGGTAGATGACCACCAGTTCGTCGATGTCATGCACATTGCCGCTGGTCCATTCGGGCAGTTCGTAGGCCTCGAAAATTTTTCCCTTGGCCGGTTCCCGGCGCAGGCTCGCCTCGCAGGCCCGGTGCGCCAGGACGAGCCCTTCGAGCAGCGAGTTGCTCGCGAGCCGGTTCGCGCCGTGCAGGCCCGTGCAGGCCACCTCGCCCACCGCGTAGAGTCCCGCGATGCTCGTCGCGCCGTCCATGTCCGTGCGCACGCCACCGCACTGGTAATGCGCGGCGGGCACGACCGGGATGGGCTGTTTGGTGATGTCGATCCCGTAGCGCAGGCACGTCTCGTACACGTGCGGGAAGCGTTCGCGCAGAAACTCCGCCGGCTGGTGGGTGATGTCCAGGTAAACACACTTGTCGCCCGAGCGCTTCATCTCGGCGTCGATGGCCCGGGCCACGATGTCGCGCGGAGCCAGCGACGCCAGCGGATGATAGCGGTCCATGAACGCTTCGCCGCGGGCATTTTTGAGGATGCCTCCCTCCCCTCGCACGGCCTCCGTCACGAGGAACGAGCGCGCCTCGGGGTGGTACAGGCAGGTTGGATGGAACTGGATGAACTCCATGTTCGCCACCGTGGCTCCCGCCCGCCACGCCATCGCCACGCCATCGCCCGTCGCGACGTTGGGATTGGTCGTGTAGAGATACACCTTGCCGCAGCCGCCCGTCGCCAACACCATCCGCAACGTGCGGTAGGTCTCCACCTCGCCTGAATCCTCGTCGAGGACGTACACGCCCAGGCAGCGGTTCTCTGCGGCGTAGCCGAGCTTGGCGCTCGTGATGAGGTCCACGGCCATGTGGCGTTGCAGCACGGTGATGTTCGCGTGTGTGGCGACGGCGTCGAGCAGCGCGCGCTCGATCTCGCGGCCCGTCGTGTCCTGCGCGTGGAGGATGCGGCGTTTGGAGTGTCCGCCCTCGCGGCCGAGGTCCAGTTCGGTCGCGCCGTGGCCGTCGGGAACCTCTTTTTCATCGAAGTGCACGCCCAGCGCGAGCAACTCCTGGATTCGTGCGGGCCCCTCCGTGACGATGGTCCGCACGGCTTCCTCGTCGCACAAGCCCGCCCCGGCCTCCAGGGTGTCCTGAACGTGCAGCTCGAACGAATCGTCCGTGCCGGTCACACAGGCCACGCCGCCCTGCGCCCAGGCCGTGTTCGTGTCGGACGCCGCACGCTTGGTGATAATGGCCACCTGCCCGTGCTCGGCCGCTTTGAGGGCGAACGTCAGCCCGGCGACGCCGCTGCCGATGACGATGAAATCGAAGGATTGCATGAGTGTGATTTGACGATGACGCTCTTCTAGTTCTGGCCGGGCAGTTCGACGTTGTCGATCAAGCGGGTGTGTCCGAAGAACACGGCCAGCGCCGCCAGTGCGGGCCGGTCCAACCGCGCCGTTGGCTGCAAATCCTCGGCCCGAACGACCTCGGCGTAATCCACCCGCGCCAGCGCGGCGGCGGCCAGTTCCTTTTCCAACCCGCGCCGCAGGCGGGCAGTGCTGCGTTCCCCGGCGTCCACACGCTCCCCGACGCGGAGCAGCGCGCGGCGGAGAACAGGGGCCTGCGCGCGCTCCTCGGCGCTCAGGAACACGTTGCGGGAGGAAAGCGCCAACCCGTCCGGCTCGCGCACCGTTTCCTCGCCCACGATCTCCAGCGGGAAGTTCAGGTCGCGGACCATCCGGCGGATGATGGCGAGTTGCTGATAATCCTTCTTGCCGAACACGGCGGTGTGCGGGCGGACGAGGTTGAATAACTTGGCCACCACCGTGCACACCCCGGAAAAATGGCCGGGCCGCGACCGGCCGCACAGCCCGGCGCTCAGGAGGGATTCGTCGATGGCCACCGAGCGTCCGGGCGCGTACATGCCGTCCGCGTCCGGGTGAAACACGAGATCCACGCCGTGCTCGCGGCAACGGGCGAGATCGTGGCGCAACGGACGCGGATAGCGGGAAAGATCTTCCTTCGGACCGAATTGGATGGGGTTGACGAAGAGGCTCACTACTACCAGCCCCCGCCGGCCGGCCTCGCGCCGCGCCCGGTCCACCAGCGCGAGGTGCCCGGCATGGAGCGCCCCCATCGTCGGAACCAGGGCCACCCGGCGGTCCCACTTCGCGGCCAAGCGCATCATGGCCGCAGGACTGCTGACAACTTTCATCTTTCCAAACACCTTCGGCCGTCTCGCGGCCCGTGTCCACTCTGCGGCTTGCCAACGGGAAACGGCCTCTTACGTTGCCTGCCATGAAGGCCCTCGTACTCGCAGGCATCAACCAACCGCTGCAATGGCAGGAAGCCGCCGACCCGGTGCCCGCGTCCGGCGAGGTGGTGGTCGCCATTGAGGGGGCCGCGCTCAATCACCGCGACCTCTGGATTCAGAAGGGCCAGTACGCGGGACTCAAATTCCCGATCATCCTGGGCTCGGACGGCTGCGGCCGGGTGGAGCAATGCGGCGAGGGGGTGGACGCTGCCTGGCAGGGCAAAGAAGTCATCATCAACCCCGCGCTCGACTGGGGCGGACGCGCGGCTGCCCAGGCGGATGATTTCCGCATCCTCGGCCTGCCGGACAACGGCACGTTCGCCGAGAAAGTGTCCGTCCCCGCCTCCCAGTTGGTCCCCAAGCCCGTCCATCTGGACGCCGTCCACGCCGCGGCGCTGCCGCTGGTGGGCCTGACCGCCTATCGGGCGGTGTTTGCGCGGTGCGCGCTCCAGGCAGGCGAGCGGGTGCTGGTCACCGGAATCGGCGGTGGCGGCGCCATTTTCGCCTTGCAGTACGCGCTGGCAGCGGGCGCCACGGTGTTCGTCACGAGCGGTTCGGACGCGAAGGTGGCCCGGGCGGTGGAACTCGGCGCGGCGGGAGGCGTCAACTACAAGGAAGCCGGTTGGGATAAAAAGCTCAAGGCGCTCGCCGGGGGCGGCTTCGATGTCACCATCGACAGCGCGGGCGGCGACGGCTTCCTGTCGCTGGTCGAACTGGCCGCTCCGGGCGGGCGGATCGCGTTCTTCGGGGCCACCGCCGGAGACCCGGGCAAACTGCCGATGCGCCGGATTTTCTGGAAACAGCTTTCGATCCTCGGCACGACGATGGGCAGTCCCGCTGACTTCGCGGCGATGGTCGCGTTCGTGGAGCAGCACCGGATCGTGCCGCTGGCGGACCACGTGTTCCCGATGGCCGAGGGCAACGCCGCACTGGCTGCGATGGAGCGGGCGGAACAGTTCGGCAAAATTGCGCTGACACTCAAATAGCAACGGGCACCGCCTCGCAAACCTCCCGCCAGCCCGGGAAATTCCATGTGTTTGGGAAGCCCGCGCACTGCGTGGGTTTCACCGGCTGAACGGCGCAGTCGTGGCCGGCGAGGAAGATGCATTCGCCGTTTGGCTTGTCGATCAGCGCCAGGCCGTCGCGCTGGGGGCGCAGCCGGGTGTAGCGCTGGATGAAGTCGTGCTCGCTCAGGCGCAGGTGGGTTGCGAGGGCCGTGATGTCTGCGGCATCGACCTTCACGAACCCGGGCCACCGGCAACAGTTCGTGCAACGCTGGCACTGGTAATAAACGGGCGCATCCATGGATTCGCAGGGTAGGAAGCTACCGTGCGAATGGCGCGTTGCCAAACGGCCCGATTGCAGGCATGGTAGACAAGTTGCGCGCCGGGCGTTCCAGAGGCGCTTTTTCTGCATTCCACGTCGCCCCGCATGTTCGAAATCCTCTTCATCTTCGGTGTGCTCGGGCTGCTGCTCGGCACCTTCTGCGAGTATCTTTCCACGCTGGCCGCCTTCCCCACCCTGCTGACGGCGGCCATCGCGGTGCCGCTGCTCGGTTGGGCGATCTACCTGGAGCTGCATCGCCGCTTCGAGTTGGACGGCATGGACAAGCGCCGTCCGCCCGTGCCCCCGGAACGTTTTTACTGGACGCTGCACCGCTCCTGGCTGCGGGCCGCGCTTGCCTGGAGCGGCCCTGTCGCCCTGGCTGCCTGGGTGGCTGCCATCCGGTGGCCCGCCGATATTGCCGCGACTGGGCCCGCCATCACCGGGTGGGTTGCCGGGGCCATCGCCATCCCGGCCACGGCGCTGTTTTTTGCCTGCGCGACGCTCTACGTGCGCGCCTCCCACTGGTACGACCGGATGGCTCCCTGGGCGGTTGGCGTGTGCCGGCGCTCGTTGTACCGGATGTCCGAGAACCCGGACTTCCTCGCTCCCGGCCACGCCGAGCGCCAGAAGGAAGAAAAAACCATCTACTGACCGGGTCCCGCACGGGGGTTCAGGGGAACAGGCCGCGTGTCTG
>CAXTVY010000032.1:16311-25229 GCA_964247665.1 uncultured Chthoniobacterales bacterium
CTCCACGGCGATGGCCAGCGCCGCCTTGCGGTAGGAGATTTTTTCCGTCCGCGCGCGTTTGAGCACCGACGCGAACGCCGTCTCCATGATGCGGAACAAGCGGTCGGCGATTTCGGTTTCGTTCCAGAAGAAATTCTGGAGGTCCTGCACCCATTCGAAGTAGCTGACGATCACGCCGCCCGCGTTGCAAAGGATGTCGGGGATAACCAGGAGTTAATCCCAACGTTGGTCGAGGATCTCGTCGGCCTCGGGCGTCGTGGGGCCATTGGCTCCCTCAGCCAGGATGCGGCACTTCAACTGGCCCGCATTGCTGCCGTTGATCACGCGGTCCACCGCGCAGGGGATCAGGATGTCGCAGGGCTGAATCAACATTTCCTCGGGGTCGATGGTCGGCGCGCCGTCGAAGCCGCTGAGATCGGGATGGGCGCGCAGGTGCGCCGAGACCTTGTCCAGGTTGATGCCTTTCGGATCGTAGAACGCCGCATACGCATCCGACAGGCCCACGATCTTGACGCCCGCCTTGTAGTAAAGCGCCTCGGCGGCCACGCTGCCCACGTTGCCGTAGCCCTGGATGATGGCCGTGCAGCCTTCGGGCTTGATCTTGAGCGTGTCCAGCGCCCGCTCGACGAGGAACGCCACGCCGCGTCCGGTGGACTCGCGCCGGCCGGCCGAGCCGCCGAGGTACACCGGCTTGCCCGTCACGATTTCATTGACCGTGTGGCCCGCGTGGACGCTGTAGGTGTCCATGAACCATGCCATCACCTGCTCGTTCGTGCCCATGTCCGGCCCCATGATGTCCGTGTGCGGGCCGACGAAGGGGATCATCTCCTGCATGTAGCGGCGGCTGAGCGCCTCCAGTTCGCGGATGGAAAGGTCACGCGGGCTGACCGTGATGCCGCCCTTGGCCCCGCCGTAGGGCAGACCGGCCAACGCGCATTTCCAGCTCATCCAGATGGAAAGCGCCGCGATCTCGCCCATGTTCACGCTCGGGGAGAAGCGCGTGCCGCCCTTGGTCGGCCCCATGGTGAGGTGGTGCTGGACGCGGTAGCCCGTGAACACACTCACCGAGCCGTCGTCGCGGTGGATGGGCAGGGCGACGGTGACGGCACGCTTGGGGAGCAGGAGCCGGTCGCGTTCGTTGCGGTCGATGTTGAGGTAATCGGCGATCAGGCGGAACTGCTCGCAGGCCATGTCGAAGGCCGGGTCCGCGTAGATGGCGGGGGGAGTAAACATGGACGAACCTACGCAGTCGCCCGCCAAACGGCAACGGCGCATTGCCCCCCGGGAGAGCCCTACCTCCGGCGGCCCCGGCGGAACCGCCGCGCGAAAATGCCGACCGCTTCCTGCATTTCGTCCAAACGGAACACGTAGCAGGCGGCGAAAAAGGCGGCGGCGCCAACGCCGATGACGCCAAACAGCGACAGGCACTTGCGGGCCAGCCCCAGGTGGTAGAAATCGCCCATGGCGTAGCGCTGGCCAGCGAGGCATACCGCCGCGAGCACCGCACCCGCCACCGCCAGCTTGGCGAGCGTGAACGCCATCCGCCGGGTTTCCATCCCCCCCATCCGGCGCTGCATGAGCACGTACAGCAGGAGAAAATTAACGACGGCCGTGAGGCTGGTGGAGAAGGCCAGCCCACGGTGCCCCCAGCCCAGCCAGTGCGTGAAGACGCTGTTGAGCAGGTAGTTGATGCCGATGGCAAAGAAAGACACCATCATCGGCGTCTTGCGCAGGTCCAGCGCGTAAAAGGCCGGGGCCAGCACCTTGATCCCCGAGTAAGCCGCCAGCCCGATGGCGTAGTATTGCAGCGCCGCCCCGGTCTGGCGGGCGGCTTCCGCCGTGAACCGGCCGTGCTGGTACAGCAGGGAGATGATCGGACCCCCGAGGCAGATCAGCCCGATGGCGGAGGGGATCGTCAGGAAGAAGGCGAGGCGCAAGGCCCGGGCGAGGGTCGCGCGGAACGCCGCGTCGTCACCCAGCGCGGCGCTCTTGCTGACCAGCGGCAGCGTCACCGTGGCGATGGCCACGCCGAACACGCCCAGCGGGAGCTGCATCAGCCGGAAGGAATTGTTGAGCCAGGTGACCGCGCCGTTGCCCTGGTGGCTGGCAAACGATGCGTTGACCATCACGTTGACCTGCACGGCACTCGCCGCGATGACCGCCGGACCCATCAGGCGCAGGATCGCGCGCACGCCGTCATCGCGCCACGCGAAGTCTGGCCGGAAGCGATACCCCACCGCGCCGAGGGACGGAATCTGCACCGCGAATTGCAGGAAGCCGCCCAGCAGCGTGCCACAGGCCATCCCGAACAGCGCGCGATTGCCGAAATGCGGGTCGAGATAGTACCCGATGCCCACCCCACCCACGATGGAACCCAGGTTGAAGAAGCTCGACGCCATCGCGGGCGCGCCGAAGACGTGCTTGGCGTTGAGCATCCCCATCAGCAGCGCCGAAAGTGACACCAGGAGGATGAACGGATACATGATCCGGGTGAGCTTGACCGTCAGCTCGAACTTGCCCGGCACGGCATGGAACCCGCCGCCGAGGACCTCGATCAACTGGGGTGCCAGCGCGATCCCCAGAAGAGTCACCAAACTCATGAAAATCACGGTCAGAGTGGCCATCTTGTTGGCCAAACGCCACGCCGATTGGTCGCCCTCCAACTGGATTTTCTTCGAGAAAGTCGTGACGAACGCGGTGGAAAGTGCGCCCTCCGCGAAAAGGTCGCGCAGCAGGTTGGGCGCGCGGAACGCCGTCAGGAAAGCGTCCGTGCCAGCGCCTGCCCCGAACAGTCCGGCAAAAATCTGGTCGCGGGCCAAACCGAGGACCCGGCTACACATCACGGCCAGACCCACGACACCAGCCGCCCTCGTGCTGCCAGAGTGATCCGGCCGGTTGGTTGGGATTGAGTTGTCCACGGCAGCAGCCGGCGCGGGGGTAGGTGGTTCTCCCGTCAAACCCGGTTTATCGAGGCTAGGCACGCCAGCAAACTAGGGAACGGGCGAAAACTAAAAAGCAAAATTTTCCTTCGCTGGCCGTTGCTGGTGTGCCGCTCCCCGTAGCATCGCACGCAGGGAGTGGATGGCATCCACGATGCGGGCAGGCCAATCTACCGGTGCTCCCGCCCTCCCTCGCCAGATGCTCCGGTGTCGCCTGACCCCGCGGCTGCCCGGCGCAGGCGTTCCATGATGGCCACGCCGAGGCCGTTTTCCGGCACTTCCTGGGCGAGGATCAAATCCAGCCCGGCGTCATCCAGCGTCCGCAGGGCCGCGAAAAGGTTGGCGGCGGCTTCGCGCAGATCGCCCGTCGCGCAGAGCGTCTCGGTTCGCGTGTACGGTCCGCCCGCCACAGGAACGTCATGCCGGTACGCGAGCAGCCCATGCCTCCGCTCACCGGCATCTGTGGGCACGGTTTCTCCGGTGCGCAGGAGCCGCAGCGGGGTGCGCGGAGCGTAGTGGCCGGGGAGTTGGCCGGGAGCGGCTTTTTCCTGCCCCGTCGGCGCGGAACCGGCCGAAACCGCGGCAAACGTGCCGAGCATCTCCGCGGTGACGGGACCGGGCCGCAGAATACGCAGGCCATCGCCGCCGGTTTCCAAGGCCACGATGGTTGATTCCAGGCCGTGCAGCGTCGGCCCCGCGTCCAGGATGAGTGGGATTCTGCCGGCGAGTTCACGCTCGACGTGCGCTCCGGTCGTGGGGCTGATCCGCCCGAAGCGGTTGGCGCTCGGCGCGGCCACCGGACGGCCGAACTCCCGGAGCACGGCGGTAAAGACCGGGTGCGCGCTCATCCGCACGGCGACGAACGGGCTGCCCGCCGTGACGATGTCCGGCACGGCCTCCGGGTGGCGCGGCAGCAGGATCGTCAGCGGTCCCGGCCAGAAAGCGGCTACCAGACGTTGCACCAGAGCCCGTTCGCCCGGCCCTGGCCGCGCGATCCGCTCCAGCCATTCCGCACCCGGCACGTGCACGATGAGCGGATCGAAGAAAGGCCGTTCCTTGGCCTGGAAGATGGCTGCGATGGCCTGCGGCTGCGCGGCGTCGGCGGCGAGACCGTAGACGGTTTCGGTCGGCAGTGCGACGAGTTCGCCGCCCGCGAGCAGCCGGGCCGCACGCGACACGGCCCCGGGGGCATCGGCGGCGAGCAGAACGGTTTCCACGGGTCAGCCCAGGGCGGGCGGCGGTTGTTGCAAGACGGCATCCGTCTGCGCGGCACGGAATGCCTCCCACGCCTCCCGGAGAGGCTCATCATCCAGAGCCAACAGGGACACGACGAACAACGCGGCGTTCTTCGCCCCCGCCGCCCCGATGGCCACCGTGGCAAAGGGTGCTCGGTCATCGACCGAAGCCGGGAGGTTGCCATCGGTGGTTTGCAGCAGTTCGAGCCCGGCCTTCGAGCCGCCCGCGCACGGCACGCGGATGACGGGCAAGGAGACCGCATCCGCGATTGCGCCCGGGAGCACCGCATCCGCCGACGCCACGATCACCGCACGCCAACCGCTGGTTGTGGCGGTCGCGGCGAGTTGTGCCAGGGCCTCGGGCGATATGCCGCCGGTGGGTGCCGGTACTTCAACGACCGCAATCTCGAACTCCCGCAAGGTTTGCGCCGACAGGTGCAGGGCCTCGGCCGCCACGGGGGCGTCGGTGACCAGAGCCACGACCGGTAACGGTGGCGGAAAACTCATGTCAAAAAACCGGAGGTGCGCCGACCCGGAACGCATCGGCACATTGCCCCGCAAAAAACATCCACATTAAAAAGTTCCCGGGCATCTACGTATCCGGGGACGGCGTAAAAATAACCAGTACAAGCATCCTTTATGCAAAACGAGCAGCTCACTATGGCAAAGGGCACTGTGAAATGGTTTAACGAAAAGAAAGGGTTCGGCTTTATCGTGGACCCGAACGTTTCGGGCGATATATTCGTCCACTTTTCCGTCATTCAGTCCGATGGCTTTAAGACGTTGCAGGAAGGCGATCAAGTCGAATATGAGCTTTACAACGACGACAAGGGCGCGAAAGCGCGCAACGTCGTCCGCGTGCAGCCGTAACGGGAGCGTCCGGTGACAGGTCCGCTGCCCCCCGGTCCGCGCCGTGTGGCAGGGCTGCCCAACGTGGTCCTCATCGGCCCGATGGGTTCCGGCAAAAGCTCCATCGCCAGGGAGATCGCGCGCCGTACCGGACGGTGTTGGGTCGATACGGACAAATTAATCGTCGATCAAGCGCAGCTTTCCATTGCCACGATCTTCGCGCATCACGGAGAGCCGCACTTCCGCGAGTTGGAATCCAGGGCGCTGGCCTCGCTGGTGGCTGACACCGGCCTTGTCGTCGCCACGGGCGGAGGCATCGTCGCGCGGGCAGAGAACGCCGCACTTTTGCGGCAACTGGGAGTGGTCGTCTGGTTGACGGCCCGCGAAGAGGTGCTCTTCGAGCGGGTTTCACGCAACCGCCGCCGTCCCCTTCTCCACACCGCCGACCCCCGCGCGACCCTGTGCGACCTGCTCGCGCGCCGGCACGCGCTTTACGAAGGCTGCGCGCACTTCACCGTTGATACCTCCGATGACTCACACGCCCAGGTTGCGGAAACAATCTTGGCCCGTGCCGCCAACTTCCTGCTCGCACGCGTGGGAGCAACCGTCCCGGTGACAACGGCGGAGATTTTACCGCCATGAAAGCCGAATTGCTCGCCAAGGCGCGCGGTCTCGGCTTCGCACTCTGCCGGGTGGCAGCCTGCGCGCCGCCTTCGCACGGGAAAGATTTCGAGACGTGGCTGGACGCCGGGATGGCCGGGGAAATGTCGCCCTGGCTGGAGCGTGGCAAGGCGCGCCGCCTCGATCCGCAGGAAGTGTTACCCGGAGCACGGTCCGTCCTCGTGCTGGCGATGAACTATTGGCAAGGGCCGCGCACCGCGGCGCAGAGCGCCCCGGGCACCGGCACCATCGCGCGCTATGCCTGGGGGGACGATTACCACGAGATGATCGAAACCCGCCTGCGTGCCCTCGATGGCTTTCTCACGGCGCGCGGCGGGCGGCAACGCTACTACGTGGACACGGGCCCTGTGCTGGAGCGCGATTTCGCGGCGGCAGCCGGGGCGGGTTGGCAGGGCAAGAGCACGATGCTCCTGCACCCCGATCTGGGCACCTGGTACTTCCTGGCCGAGTTGCTGACCACGCTGGACCTCGAAGCCGACGTGCCCATGGCCGCTCGCTGCGGGTCCTGCACGCGCTGCCTCGACGCCTGTCCGACCGGGGCCATCCGGCGGGACCGTCCGTACCATCTCGATGCCCGCCTGTGCGTCTCGTACCTCACCATTGAGCACAAGGGGCCGATTCCGCCCGAGCTGCGTCCGCTGTTGGGCGACCGCATCTACGGATGCGACGATTGCCTCGACGCCTGCCCCTGGAACCGCTTCGCGCAAGCCAGCCGCGAGGCGGCATTCCAGGCCCGCGC
The DNA here is from genome assembly GCA_964247665.1 of uncultured Chthoniobacterales bacterium. Lineage (GTDB taxonomy): Bacteria > Verrucomicrobiota > Verrucomicrobiia > Chthoniobacterales > SZAS-18 > CAHJWO01. The sequence goes on from CAXTVY010000032.1 coordinate 22,755, forward strand.
GGCCACCGCCGGACTGCCGTTGCGCGACTTCCTGGCCATGACCCAGGACGATTTTAGCGCGGCGTTTAAGGGTTCACCGATCAAGCGCACGAAGCGGCGTGGACTGCTGCGCAACGTGTGCGTTGCGCTCGGCAACGTCGGCACGGCGGACGATCTGCCCGCCCTGGAAAAAGCCGCCGCCACGGAAGAGGAACTCGTGGCCGAACACGCCCGCTGGGCCATCGCCCGCATCCGCGAGCGTGTCCCCCTGCTCGCATGAAGCGTGTCGCCATCATCGGGGCGGGCGTTGGCGGACTGACCTGCGCGGCGTTGCTGGCACGGGCGGGCCTGCGCGTCACCGTGTTCGAGCGCAACGCCCGCGCGGGCGGCAAGCTCAACTGGCTGGAGGAAGGCGGCTACACCTGGGACATGGGCCCCAGCCTGCTCACCATGCCTTACGTTTTCGAGGGGCTCTGGGCGAAACTCGGGCGCAGGCTGGAGGATGACCTGCAACTCATCCCCCTGCCGGTGACCTGCCGCTACCGCTGGACCGACGGCACGCAGATCGACGAGGACGCGGCGTTCTGGCAGCGGCCCGACGTGGCGCGCTTCCTCGCCTACACGCGCGGATTGTACGATCTGAGCGCCGATGCGTTCCTGCATCACCCCCTGGAGGAGTGGTGGCGGCAGCTTCGCCCCCGGAACTTTGCCAAGCTGCGCCATCTGCCCAAAATCGCCTCCTTCGCCACGATGGATCAGGTTGTCCGCCGCTTCTTCGGCGGCGACCGGCATCTGGTGCAGCTCTTCGACCGCTTCGCCACCTACAACGGGTCCTCGCCGTACAAAACCCCGGCGGCGTTCAACATCATCCCTTACGTCGAAGCGCGCTTCGGCGGCTGGTACGTCAAAGGGGGCCTGTACGAGATCGCGCGCGCCCTCGAACGGATCTGCCGCAGCGCGGGGGTGGAATTCCGGTACGAGCAGGAGGTGATCTCCACCGAACGCATGGACAATCGGTGGCGGCTTACCTGCCGGGAGGCTCCGTCCGGCGCATCGCCCGGGCTGTTCGATGCCGTCGTGTGCAACCAGGACGTGTTGAGCTTTCTTGGCCACGAACCCGCGATGCAGCGGCGGGTAGCCACCACGGACCTCGCCATTTCCGGGTTTATCCTCTATCTCGGGGTCGCACGGCAATATCCGCAGTTGTCGCACCACAACATCTTCTTTTCGGACGATTACCCGGTCGAATTCCGCCAGCTTTTCGACGAAAGGCTGCCTGCCACGGAGCCGACGATCTACGTGGCCGTCCACTCCAAGGCCGATCCGTCCCGCGCCCCGGCCGGATGCGAGAACTGGTTCGTGTTGGTCAATGCCCCGGCGCTCACGCCCGACGCGCGGGTGGACTGGCCCGCCCTGAGCCAAAGTTACGGCGATCAGATCATCGAGCGGCTGGAAACGCATTTCGGCTTCGCCGGATTGCGCGAGGCGATCCGGGTGCGGCGGCATTTCACGCCCGCCGACTTCCAGACGCATTACCTCGCGCACGCGGGCAGCCTGTACGGTTTCGCGAGCCACGGGGTCCGGGCGGCTTTCCAACGTCCGAAGCTCCAGCGGCCCGGCGCGCCCGGGTTCTACTTTGTCGGGGGCTCGACCCATCCCGGCGGCGGGCTGCCGCTGGTCTGCCTGAGCGGGCAGATGGTGGCGGACAAGCTCCTGCGGGAGCAGCATGCCCCGACGTGTTAGTTTCTCGCCGCCGGTGACACGGAACCATCCGGTTGCACATACCCGATGGGCGCGATGCCATCGTGCCGTGCGCCCGCGATGTCGATGATCTCGTATTCGGGGTCGTTCTCCCTCCGGAAACGCTTCCGATGCTTGTTGTATTCCTTGGTGGCGGAATCCAGTGCGTCGTTGAAGCATTTCCAGCCTTTGAGTTGCTTGATCTCGTGCGTGGCGATCCTGGCCAGGGCGTGGTTCTCGGCGCACTTCGCCGGGTCCGCGTCGCCCAGCATCGTCGTTTCCAGGCAAATGCTCTGCTTGTTCTCACGGTCCAGATAAATACCCAGGAACATGTGCCCGGGCTCAAGGACGAGGAAGGAATCCAGCCCCATGCGCCGCAGGATACTTGCAAGCATCACGCTGGCATCCACGCAGTTGGCGTGTGATTCGGCGAGGCTTTCTTCGATGAAGCGCACGTGCAGCGTGTAGAGTGATTCGCTTTCCGTCGTGGTGGTGCCGATGTCGCTGTATTTGATGTTGTGCTGGCGCAATGCTTCCCACACGGCGAACACCTGGAGCAACACCCGGCCCGGATCTTCGGACTGGTAAGCATCGAAGCCGTCGACGACGCCCGTCGCCTGCGCTTCCTTGAGCAGCCCGGGAATTGCCGGGTGGTCCTCGTTCACGTAGGCCGCGAACATCCAGGCAATGTCCACGTAGTCCTTCTCGTCGTCGGGATTCTGGTAGGCGTAGGGACAATCGTTGATCGGGTGGACG
>CAXTVY010000033.1:0-1132 GCA_964247665.1 uncultured Chthoniobacterales bacterium
CGACGCTGCGGGCATCCTCCGCCCGGTCGCCAGCGTGCAGGATCAACACGCGAAGCGCGCCCGGCGGCTTCACCGCTTCCACCCAGGGGCCGGAGGGCCTGCCCGCCAGCCGCGCGCGCGATCCGTCCGCTGAGAACTCCAGCGCCGGATTCGCCGCCGCGCCGGGTGCCGACGGAAACTGCGTCGTCGTGAACATCGTGGCCGTCGCTCCCGACGTGCCGACGGTCGCGCGCGTCGTCGCCGGTTTCCCGTTGGCTGCGGGTAACGAGCGCAGGGATTCGATCCACGGGGCCGCGGCGGTTCCGGCCGTGTCTGGCGTGGTGATCCACTCCACGCGGCAGTGGCGCAACGCCGGACGCGCGCCGTGCAGGGCCGCCAGCCTCCCGGAAGTGAACACGGCCAGCACGGACCCCGCCGGCAACGCGGCGTCCGCCTCGCGCAGCAGCGACCACAAGTTGGGCGGCGTCGCGGGTTCGCCTGAAGGATCGGCCGCTGGAGGAGAGTCAGACGCGGGTAAGCCCGGGGTTAGCCGGTGGACGGTGTAGCCGTCCGTGCGCAGTTGGCGCAGCCGCACGGCCGACTCGCGGGACAGGGCGGCGGTAGGGTCGAGCAGAACCCAGCGTTGTGGTCCGGTAGGCGGTTTCGTTCGCCAGCGCGGACCCGTTACCAGCAGCGCCAGCGCCGCCAAGAGCGCCAATCGCACGGCGAGCAGCGCGCGTTCGCGCCAGCGCAGGTTGCGCAGGCGGCGGTGCGGCAGATTGTCCAGGAACCGCAGGCTGCCCAGGCGCACGGTTATGGGCGGCGGACGCCACAGGTGGATCGCCAGCGGCAGCGCGAGCGTCGCGAGCGTCCACAGACCGGCGGGTGAGAGCAGTTGGAGCATGGCGTGACGCCGCTATGCGGCGAAATGACCAAGTTCCAATGACCAAAGCCCAATGTGCACTCTTGAACAAGCGGCAACAAACGCGCGGGTGCGTGGACAGAGGTAGAGCGTGCAACGGCCAGGAATTTGGTCTTTGGTCATTGGAATTTAGTCATTTCATCGCCGTCCCATCCTTTGCCTCAGGTAGGTGCGTAGTGCCTGGTCGGGCGGATCGTCCAGGCGGAAGCGCACGTACTCGAAACGGCCCCC
>CAXTVY010000033.1:1142-24572 GCA_964247665.1 uncultured Chthoniobacterales bacterium
ACGCCCCCCCCTTCCCCGGCGCGCCGCCACTCGCGGATCCGCGTTTCCTGGCCTTGCGTCCACGCCGCGCGCGCGGCGTCCGCGTCGGCCTCGATGACCGCGCCCGTCTCCCAGTCCTCGAACCGCACCGGCCCATGGAAGGGGAAGTTCACCTCGTCGCGGCCCACGAGGTGAAAGACGATCAACTCGTGCCGCCGCGCGCGCAACGGGGCCAGCGCCACGCGGATTTCTTCCTCGTGCTCGTGCAGATCGCTGAGCACGACGACGATCTCGCGCGCATCCTCTCCGCCCGCGCCCCCGCGCCCCGCTGCCATTGCCTGCCGCAATGCCCGCGCGCCGTCGGCGGGCCATGTCCCGGCGGGCGACAGCCCGGCGAGCGTGCGCAGGAGCCGTTCGGTCGGCTGGCGGTTCTGACCGGTGGGCGCGGAAACGATCCCGCCGCCGGTCAGCGCGTGCAAACCGACGGGGTCGCCCTGCGCCTGCGCGAGCAGCGCCAACGCGGCGGCGAGCACGCGCGCACGGTCGAATTTCGTCTCGCCGCCGGAGCCCGCGTCGGCGTGGCGCATGGAGCCCGTGGCGTCGAGGATCAGCCGCACCGTGACGGCGGTTTCGATCTCGCTCTCACGCACGAAATAGCGGTCGGAGCGGGCGTAGAGTTTCCAGTCGATGTGCCGTGGTTCATCGCCGGGTTGGTAAGCGCGATATTGTGCAAACTCGCGTGCCATCCCCGGCTGTCGGCTGGCGTGCAACCCCGGCAGCAGCCCCGACACGAGATGCCGCGCCGCGAGGGTCAGCCCGCGCGTGGCGGCAAGGAGTTTTGGGTCGAGGACGGCGGGCATATCGTCTTTGGAACAGGGGAGGTTCAATCCGGCTTGACAGTCACGCTGTGGAGCTGAACATGGGGAGTTGTTCCCGCGTGCTGCACGCGCAGTGCGACTTTGCCAGCGTAGCTTCCGGCATAGTCATGCGAGCCCTTTTCGCAGGCATTGAATTCGAGATCCAGAAGCAGTTCGCTCCCGTGCCAGGAATCGAGGCGGTCGAACATCACGTTGAACGGCCGAGTGGCATCGACCTTTTCCAAAGCGCTGTTCTGATAGTCGGGAACCTCCAGCGCTGTGAACCGCCTGCCTTCAAGCGCATAGATCTCGGTGTGACTATACCTTCTGCTATCATGAACCCGGATGGCTAGAATTGGCAATGAAGGATGCCAGAGCACCAGTTCATCCATCCCGTACCGCACGTCATAGCGGGCCTGATGAACAAAGATCGTTTTCCTTGTTTTTGTGTCAAAGATAGAGAGGTGGAACAGCTTCAACGGGATGTCGTAAGGATCAGCGTAGTATGAAGGTCTAATCTGGTAGCGTCCATCAGATGAGCGGCTGATGATCCCTTGCCCAAAACTGTTCGTGACGGCCGCAGCATAAATCAATACGACGGCGGCAAAGCGCGGCGTAATTGATCGCTTCATTGCAGCGGACTCTTTGGCCCCGGCACCAGCTTGAACAGCTCCCGTGCCACGCTGTCCGTGGTGATGTTCTCGGCTTCCGTCTCGAAGTTGAGCAGGATGCGGTGGCGCAACACGGGCGCGGCGAGTGCGCGCAGGTCGTCGGGCGTCACAGCAAAGCGGCCGGAAAGCAGCGCGCGCGCTTTCGCGGCGAGAATCAGCGACTGACCCGAACGTGGCCCGGCTCCCCAGCGCACCCACTGCGCGATGTAGGGCAGCGACTTGTCCCGTGTCGCGCGCACCAGCCGCGCAACGTAGCGCGTGAGTTCCTCGGTGATCGCCACGTCGCGCGCCAGGGCTTGCAGTTGGCGCACGTCGGCGGCGGACATGACGGGCTCGACGGCGGCCCCGCCCTTGCCGGTGGTCTGCGCGAGCATCGTGTACTCGTCGTTCTCGGTGGGGTAGTCGATGGTCAGATACAACAGGAAGCGGTCCAACTGCGCCTCGGGCAGCGGGTAGGTCCCGGCCTGCTCGATGGGGTTCTGCGTGGCCAGGACAAAGAAGGGTTTTTCCAGCGGGTACGTCTTGCCGCCGTAGGTCACGCTGCCTTCCTGCATGGCTTCGAGCAGGGCGCTCTGGGTTTTGGGCGGCGTGCGGTTGATCTCGTCTGCCAGCACGATCTGGCCGAAGAGCGGCCCCTTATTGAATTGGAAAAACCGGCGGCCCGTGGCGTGGTCCTCCTCCAGCACTTCCGTGCCGATGATGTCGCTGGGCATCAGGTCGGGCGTGAACTGGATGCGGTGGAACACGAGGTCCACGGCCTGCGCCAGCGTGCGGATCAGGAGAGTCTTGCCGAGGCCAGGCAGGCCCTGAAGCAGGCAGTGGCCGCCCGCGACGAACGCGGTAAGGAGCTCCTCGACGACCGTTTGCTGGCCGATGACCGCCTTGCCGATCTCGCGGCGGAGGAGCGGGAGTTTGGCGAGCAAGGCATGGACCTGTGCTTCGGTGAGGTCGGCAGGCGGTATGGTGGTCATATTACTCTGTCATCCTGAGCGGAGTGTAACGGAGCCGAAGGACCTTCCGGCCGCCGGCAGGCAACAGGATACCACCCAGCGGCCAAATCAGCGTAGGTCGGGTTTATCGTGCGGATCAATGCCTCTTTTTTTGCGCGGGTCCAGCCTTTGAGCTGTTTTTCTCGCGCGATGGCGTCCAGCACTTCGCCAAAATGCTCGTGGTAGATCAGGCGGTCGAGATGATACATGCGGCTGAACTTGCACCCGATACCGTGCGCGTGATTCCACACGCGTTGCGTCAGGTCGCTCGTCACGCCGATGTAGAGGACGGTTTCCGTGTGGTTCGTGATGATGTACACCCAGTAATCATGTTCCCTTGGCATGGCAGCTTTGCCTCCGGCGGCGGAAGGTCCTTCGGCTTCGTTACACTCCGCTCAGGATGACAGAGTTAAGAGGAGGCATCATTGCAGCGTGATAGCCTTCAGAACGATGGATCGTAAGTCGGTTCACGCCGTCATGGCGTGGACGATGATGTTCACCCCGAACTTCGTGTTGTCCTCGGCCAGGAACCGCTTGTTGCGGAAATCGTAGTCCCACTCGCAGCCATAGTCCTTGTTGCTGTACAACACTGCGAGCCGACCGTCGATCTCGATTCCCCGCAGGTAGTCGTGCACCAGATCGTCGCCCCAGCCGTTCAGCTCGAAGCTCGTCGTCGGTGGACCTTCGTTGAACGGGAAAAACGCGTGGTACAGCGGATGGTCGTTGGGAATCTTCTTGAGCGCATCCGGGCCGAAAATTGCCGCCATCTGCGCCTCGAAACTCCTGGCGAACAGGCCGTCGATGTCGTGATTGCAATCGTCGGCCAGGACGAACCCGCCGCGCCGCACGTAAGCCTGGAAGTTCTCGCGCTCGCGGTCGGTGAACTGCCGCAGCTTGTGCCCGCTCAGGTACACGAAAGGGGCGTTGAAGACCTCCTTGCTGCCCAGCGGCACGACGGCCTCGTGCGGGTCGAAATCGACCGTGGTGTAAGCCGCCAGCGAATCGAGCAGGTTGGAAGGCATCCGCTGGTCCACGAGATCCCAGTCACCCGATTCATACTGCAGACGGTTGAAAACGAAGGCAGCCACCCTGGCAGAAGAATAGCGGCAGAGAGGCGGCGCGGCAACCCCCACGATCAGGCTGGTACCCGTGCCCGGGAAACAGGACGTAAACAGCCGGTCCCCCTTGGGTTGGCATTCACCCTGCTTTGCGAGCTTCCTTCAACTTGAAATGAAGCACTTCCTCACTCTTTCCGCCTGGTCCCTCGCCATCCTCGCCGCCTCGGCCGGGAGAGCAACCGCCAACGTGACCGCCTACATCTCCGGTCCTGGCGTGCAGACCGCCGAAACCAGCGGCATGATGTACACCGACAACACGGCGGTCACGTTCCTGACCGAGACGTTCGACGGCACCGGCGCGAACGCCGCGCCCGCCACCTTGCCAGCGGGCAGCAGCTTCAGCTCCAGCGTCCTGGACGCCACCTTGACGGCCGCCTCCACCAACACGGTCAGCCCCACGATTGGCACCGGCAGCTATGGCGGCAACGGCCAGGGCAAGTACCTCTCGGTGCCTGCGGACACCAACCACCCGGGCAACCTGCAAACCGTGACCCTCAAGCTGAACAGCCCGGTCACCTACTTCGGGTTCGATTTTTACGCAGGCGACTCGAACAACACGTTCTCGCTCTACAACGGCGCGACCCTGATCGGCTCGTACACCACCCAGAGCCTCATCAACACGCTCAACGCCACGCCGCTCAAGGATGTGAACGGCGATACCGTCGCCAAAAGCGGCTACTACGGGCAGTCCGGCACCGGCAACGACAGCAGCGAACCCTTCGCCTACATCGACGTACTCGCCACCGCCGGCACCGAGTTTGACACCATCGTGTTCGGCCAGAAATCGCGTTCGGCCTTCGAGACCGACAACTTCAGCATTGCTTCCAACGCGGCTAAGACCGTGCAGCCCGCCGGGACGTTCATCAACATCGGCGATGTGCCCGAGCCCTCCACCTGGCTGTGTGCCGTGCTGGGTCTCGGCGCGCTGGCGCTGGGCCGACGGCGCTTCCGGGGCGTGGGGCGCTAGAGGCGCACGCCGCCTGGGGCGGTCAACGCACCGTCCACCACGTTGCCCGTGTTGCGGACGCCCGCGGGTTCAAAGACGATCACCTGCGCCTCCTCTGCAGCCACGGGCCGATGCTCCACGCCGCGCGGGACGACCAGGCAGTCGCCCGCGCGCAGTTCCACGGCAGGACGGTCCCGGAACTCCATGCGAAACCCGCCCTGCCACACGAGGAACAATTCGTCCTCGTGCGCATGATGGTGCCAGGCAAACGCCCCGAGCAGGCGCACCACTTTGACTTCCTGTCCGTTGAGTTCCGCGACGACCTTGGGCCGCCAGGGTTCCGAGAACGCGGCAAATTTCTCTGCCAGGGTGATTTTGTTCATCGCGAGGGATTTCACGGCCACGGGAACGTCTGCGCGAACTTCAACACCGCGGGGGTGGAAAGCGCCTTCGCTGCCGCGGGATAAACGATGCGGTAAGCGACGAAGCGGTCGTCATGGCGGGCGATGATCAGTTCGGAGAAGACCGCTTGTTCTTCCTCGCCGAACGTTGCGCGGTAACGATACGAAACCGAAAGCGCAGCCTCCTTCTTTGGGGAAAGCACGGCCGGGCCCTGCGCGATGATCCGGGCATCGGGGTGGAGGATGGTGATCTCGCCCTGGCGGCGGGCGAGTTCGTCTTCCAGGCGGCGGTCGGCGGCGGGATACACGAATACCGTGATAGACACGGGCGGCAGGAAGCTGTCGTAAGCGATGGAAAAATCCTCGCCGTTCGCGTCGTACTGCTGGGGCAAGGCACGCTCGAAAGAACCGAATTTCGCCGGGAACCGGAACTTCGTGGAGCGGTGGACGAGGGGATCGCTGAGCGTCGGACCGCCCGTGAACGGACCGGCGGAGGCGTGCGCCGCCCCGGCCAACAGCACGGCGGCGAGCAGGATGCACAGGGAGCGGGAAGGCATGGCACGAAGAAAAACCGGCATCATGTCAGGCCTCCGGCGGCCCTGCAAAGAGATTGATGGCCGAAAAAAGAAGGGGCGAACGGCCTGGAAACCGTTCGCCCCTCTGGAGCCTGCCATCGGCATCGGCGCGCCGTGTGTCTCCGCTACACCGCGTCCGACAGGCTGGAGAAGGTGAAGTCGCGCACCACCATTGGCGGCACGAGGCAACCGTTCATCCGCACGGGTTTGCCCAGCGCCTCAATGTTGTTGAGCATGATCACCGGGCTCTCGTTGAAGCGGAAATTCTTCACCGCGTACTTGATCTCGCCGTTCTCGACGTAGAACGTGCCGTCGCGCGTCAGACCGGTGTAGAGCACGGTCTGCGGATCGACCTCGCGGATGTACCACATGCGCGTGACGAGCACGCCGCGCTTCACACCCTTGATGAGATCCTCCAGGCTGTCCGTGCCGCCCGCCATGAGCATCCCCTGCGCGCCCTCGAAGGCGCCGACCGCCGGGCCGCGCCCGAAGCCGTCGCGGATGTTCGGCACGGCTTTTTCTTCGGGGATGTTGTTCTTCTGCGCCCAGTAGCGCGAGTAGGCAAGGTTGGCCACGACGCCATCCTTGACCCATTCCACCCGCTGCCGCGGGCGGCCGTCTCCGGCCCAGGGTGCGCCCGGGGCCTCAGGGTTCATCGGGTCCGAGTAGATGTTGACCCGCTCGTCCATGAGCTTCTCACCCAGGCGGTTGCCGCCGCCGGCTTTGGTGAGGAACGAACGGCCCTCGTCGGCGCGCCGCGCGTCCATCTGGCTGACCATGTGGCTGATGAGGTCCACGCTGGCGGCAGGCTCCAGGATGACGGTGTACTTGCCCGGCTCGATGGCGCGGGTTTCGCGCGAGCGGACCGCCTTCTGCGCGGCGATCTCCGAGAGCGCGCCGGTGTTCAGTTTGGCCACGTCGTTATAATCCGCCACGGAGTAGCCGCTGCCCTTGCCGTCCTGCGTGCGGATCGTCACGGAGAAGTCCACGCCGGACGCACGCGTATAGCCGAGCAAACCCTTGGAGTTGGCTTGCGCGCTGAACCCGCTGTTGTGCTGGAGAAACCCGGCCGCCGTGAGTTTTTGCTGGCGGCAAAGCTCGACGCTGGTTTCAACGGCCTTCGCGCGGTAATCCGGGTCGATGTTGGCCGTCGTATCAAAGTAGCTGGGCGGCTGCTCGTATTTCTGCGGCCCGAGTTCCGAGACGAACTCCGGGTTCTCGGGCGCGAATTTGGCGAGTTCCTCGGAGTTGCGCACGACTCTTTCAAGCGCCGCGTCGTCGAACTCGTTGCTGGTCGCGGTGCCGGATTTCTTGCCGTAGCTCGACGTGACGACGAGGGAAAGCGTATCGGCACCGCCGCTGGTGGACACGGCGTTGCGCGCGAAGCGCAGGTTGCCTTCGCGGTTGCCGTCGAGGGACACGCCGCACTCGTCGGCTTTGGAAAGGCCGAGCACTTTTTTCAGGACGGCCTGGGCGTCTGATTCGCTGAGTTGAGCCATGATGTTAGAGGCAGAAGGTAAAAGGCGGAAGGATGAAGGCCAGAGGAAATCAGCCGATTTTACGGGCGGTGTTGATGACGTTCACCTTGTTAAAGCGCGCCGTGGCCGAACCGTGCGAGACGGCACTGATCTGGCCGGGTTGGCCTTTGCCGTCGAAGAACGATCCGCCCAGCGCGTAGTCGTGCTCATCGCAAACCGCCACGCACGAGTTCCAGAACTCCTGCGTGTTGGACTGGTAGGCCACATCGCGCAACATGCCCACGACTTCGCCGTTCTTGATCTCGTAAAAGAGCTTGCCGCCGAACTGGAAGTTGTAACGCTGCTGGTCGATGGAGAACGAGCCGTCGCCGACGATGTAGATGCCGCGCTCGACGTTCTTGATGAGTTCCTGGGGCGAGAGTGCTTCCTTGCCGGGTTGGAGCGACACGTTGGGCATCCGCTGGAACTGTACGTCATCCCAACTGTCGGCGTAGCAACAGCCGTCGCTGTATTTCTGGCCGATGATGTGGGCCTGGTCGCGGATTTTCTGGTAGTTGACCAGGATGCCTTCCTTGATGAGGTCCCACTTCTTGCAGGGGACGCCTTCGTCGTCGTAGCCGACCGCGCCCAGGCTGCCGGGCTGCGTCTTGTCGCCGACGATGTTGACCAGCGGACTGCCGTACTTGAAGTCGCCGCTCTTCCACTTGTCGAGCGTGGCGAAACTCGTGCCCGCGTAGTTGGCCTCGTAGCCCAGCACGCGGTCCAGTTCGGTCGCGTGGCCGATGGACTCATGGATCGTCAGCCACAGGTGGGAGGGGTCGAGCACGAGGTCGTACTGCCCGGCCTGCACACTCTTGGCGGCAACCTTCTCCTTCGCCTGGGTCGCGGCAGCGGCGGCGTCCTCGATCATGTCGTAGGACTTGGTGTACATCGTGGCGACGCCCCGGCGCTTGTCTTCCTCCTTGCCCGCGAGGTACTCGTAGCCCCGGCCGCAGGGCGTGCTGAGCGCGCCGCGGTCCTGGAACTTGCCCGTTTTAGAGTCAATCACGGTCACGTCAAACGTCGGCCAGATGCGGTGCACGTCCTGGTCGATGTAGCTGCCGTCGGTGCTGGCGAAGTATTTCTGCTCGTTGACCTGGAACAGGTTGGAACGGATGAAGTTGGCTCCGTTTTTGAGCGCCGCGGCGTTGGCGGCGAGCAGGAGTTCCGTTTTCTCGGCAATGGGCACCTCGAAGGCGTTGCGCTCGATGGGCGTCTTCCAGCTCACCTCACCCAAGCCCTTCTGCGGAGCGAGTTCCACCGGGGTTTCGAGCAGCTTGGCGGCGGCGTTGGCCCGGGCGATGGCGACGGCTTCCTCGGCCGCGTGGGCGATGGCCTGCTCGTTGAGTTGGTCGGTGGCGTAGAAACCCCAGCAGCCGTCAGCGATAACGCGAACCCCCGCACCGTAGCTCTCGGTGTTGACGAGGTTCTCGATCTTGTCCTCGCGTGCAAAGATGAATTGGTTGAGGTAACGGCCGATCCGCACATCGGCGTAAGTGGCTCCTTTTTTGGTCGCGGCGTTGAGCGCAGCGTCCGCCAATTTTTTCTTGTCGGCGGCGGGCACCGGAGCCGTTTCGCCGAAAGCGCTGACGTGCCGGCCCCAGATGGGCAGGAAGAGTGACCCGGTCGCTAGACTGGTATACTGGAGGAATTTACGTCGATTCATGTGTTTGGCATCCCTGGACCCGCGCGTCCCATACGGGTCCGCGCATTTTTCGGAAGTTAGGGCGGGTTGGGCCGGTGTCCAACAAAACGTTGCGCCGTCGGGCTGGGAGGATGCGGGATGCGGGATGCAGGATGCGGGATGCAGCCATGGCCCTGGTCGGGATGCGGCTCGCGTAAAGCCGGTTTCAGTGGAACCAGCGCACGAGCTTGCTGGCGACCGCGATCAGGCCGGAGGATGCGGCTTTGGGCGTAGCGGCTCAAGCATGGGTCTGAGGGATCAATGCACGACCGCGTGGGTCGGCCGTTGATTCCTTCCGAAGCCTGGGGCCGTAGGAAGCGATCCGCCGCCCAAGCGCCAAAAAAACGCCTTAACGTACGAGCAGTCCGAGGTCGGCCATCGCTTGCAAAGCCATGTTCAGGTCCGCTTCCAACTTGTCGAGCGACAGAAAAGGGGCTTTCTCCTGCCCGGGTTCTACGTCGGCTGCCTGCCGCCGTGCCTCGGCCGCCTCGCCGGAGGTGATCCACGCACGCATGCGGTCCAGCAATTCCGCCCGGTTGCGACTGCCGTCGAGCAGCCCGAGCAGATGCCGCACGGGCGCTTCGAGTGCAACCGTGTCGTGGTCAAGGTTCGTGACCACGGGGCCCGCCGGCGCTTGCAGCCGGGCGACGGCGCTCCCCTCGGGCCGCTCGCCGGGTTTGATCGCCGACAGGCGGGCCAAAGTGCGGAAAGTGATGAATTTGCCCGTGTACAGGCCCAAAAGAAATTCCGCCAACCCCTTCTCCGTCCCGGGTTCGGTGGACTGCGCGCGGAGTGCCTCGAAACTCACTGGCCCGGGCCAGGCAGCGGCGATTTTGCGCAAAACGTCTTTCGAGTCCTGCTCCTGCACCGTCACCTCGCCGTGCGGCGACAAGTACGTTTCGGTCGCTTGCGGGTTCGGGTCCGACCCGTCCGTGACGTTTTCGTCCGGCTTGAGGCGCAGGTTCCCGGCCACACCCAATCCCTGCATGAGGTGCGGACCCAGCGAACGTTCGAGCACGACCTCGCTCCGGCAGAGCAGTGCTTGCCGGAAGGGCACGTTGATGATGAAGTCAATGTACTGCTCCTGCGTAATGATGTCGCTCTGCATGGCCTGCAACGCGCGGTGCGTTTCGGGCGGGAATTCCATGTGACGCTGCACGCGCATGAACGTGTCGCAGATGTATTGGAGGCCGTGCCCGTCCGCGTGCTGCATGAACTCGTGGAAATACACCGGCGAGTTGCAGGTCGAGAGCAGATCGTGGTGAAACCACGCGAGCCCGGCGTCGCCTTTGCCGGTGATCTCCTGTGCGTACAGATCCCGGGCTTCCGTCAGCGCCGTCTGATACGGGTTCGCGGCGGGTTGGGAGCGCGCCACGAAATCGAGCGCCCCGAGGGCGTGCCGCGCCTGCTCGGTGGGAGAATCCGCCGTCACGTGCGCGAGGTGGTAGAGCATCAACTGGCGTTGCAGGTCCTTGGCGTGGTAACCCGGGTAGGCGTTGAAGCTGACAAACGCGATCCCCTGCGGCGCGAGGTGTGCGCCGCATACGGCGAGGATTTTGTCGCGCACGGGGGGCGGGCACCACGAGTAGAAACCATGTGCGATGACGTAGTCGAACTGGCCCGCGTCGGCGGGAAACTCTAGGAGATCGCACGCTTCCAGCCGCAGGTTGGTCAACCCTATGGCAGCCGCCTTCCGTTGTCCGGCCGCGAGTGGTGCGGCGGCAAGATCGACGCCCTCGAAGGCACTGCCCGGCAGGCTGTAAGCCAACGGGATGAGGTTGGAGCCGTCACCGCAGGCCAGTTCCAGCACGCGGCAGCAATCAACAGGGGCAGGCCGCATCCCGTGGAGCCGGCCCAGCGCGGCAAGCCGGTCGGGATGAGTCTGCAGGTAGGCCTTTCCGATGTAGTGAAGCTGGTCGTAGGAAAAACGCGTGGCAGGGAGGTTCATGGTGTGACCGGGTGAAGCATGGAAAAAGGCGTCCGAACGAGCCCGGGGTGATGATCGCTGGGTAACGCGGTCGGCTGGTGCGGGTGGGGCGGTGGATGACGATCAGCGGGAGCCGCGCCGGAGTTTGCGTGACCCGAAGAAGATCAGCAGCGCGATGCAGGCACCAATCAGAATTTTGGTGGTCAGGTCTCCGAACGGATCGGGGTCGAGACGAATCGATTGACCCGTGGCGGCGGCGGGATTGACCTTGATCCGCGCCAGGTAGCTGGCGACCAGGGGAGAGTCGCGGGTGAGCCCTGGTTTGCCGTAGAAGCTCACGGCGTACATGTCGCGGGCTCCGAAAACCAGGTAGGCCACGCCGTCCACGGTTTGGCCGTTGGCCTGGTTCTCGAACAGGACGGAGCTGCCCGCCAGCGGTCCGATGCGCGCTGGCTGCCGGTCGGTCACCGTCGCACAGCTGGTTTGCAGCCCGTGGATGAATCCGGCCGTTTCCAGTTCGATGTTCGCCGGGTTCATCACCCGCTGGACCTGGTTCACGACCAGGATGGCGATGCCGCCTCCCGAGTACCGGGAAGCCTCCGCGAGCCGCGCGACTTTCGGGTCGAACTTGCTGCGGATCAGGTTAACCTGCGCGTCGTCCAGTCCCCGCCAGTCAGGCGAAGAGGCGACGGTGAGATCGTCGGCGTGGCAGAGTGCCGACAGGAGGAACCACAAGCAGAGAGAAAGGGAAAATCGCACGGGACTGCGGCGATGATTACCGCACGCTCAATCAAAAGAACAGTCTTTTGGATGCTGCGATGCGATGGCCAGTCCGCCGTCCGGCGGCCGGGGCGTCACCAGAGGACAGTCACGTCGTAACGGGCGATTTCAGGATCATGGCTGACGAGGTGATAGCCGCCGTGCCGGGCCTGTGCGACCAGCAATCGGTCAAAAGGGTCGCGGTGGATCATCGGCAGGGCGGCGAGGCCGAGGATGTCGTCCACGCTCACACCTTCGATCAAGAGACCGTTGCTTTGCTGTTCCGCGAGGATTTCGGCTAGCGATCCTCCGATCTCAAACTTGCCAAGTTGTATCTTGATTTGGAGTTCCCAGATGCTTGCAACGCTCGGATGGAGGCTGTTTTCCAAGTCCGCGCAAGCCGAGCGTGCTTCAGGTGAGAGGCGTGCGGGCTCAATATCCCACCAGATGAAAGCATGCGTATCCAAGCAGGAGTTTCATATGCCGTTCCCAAGCCAGAAACTGTCAGGCAGCGGTGCATCAAAATCATCGGCGATGTAGTGCCAAGCCCCTTCATGCAGCCCGGCTTTGCGCATCCGACCGGCTGGCCGGGGCCAACCTGGTTGATGCTTTACCGCCAGATCCTGCAACGCCTGGGCGACCCGTTCACGCTCTTCGCGGGACAACCGTGGCAACTCCTCGATGATTTCCTGCGTGCTCATGGCAGAAATGTTAGCAGCAACCGGCGGCGAGCAACAAGCAATTCGCCGCCCCGCCGATCAACCCGCCAACAAGCCAAGCCGGACCAACTGCTGCAAGGCCGGGTCGAGATCGGTGTCCAGCGCCGCGGGCAAAAACGCGGCTGCCCCGGGGCTCCCGGCCCCGGCCGACCGTCCCTCGGCAGATTCCGTCCAGGCTCGCCATTCCCGCCGCAGGTCACCGTGGTCCCGCTGGCCGTCGAGCCACGTCAGCAGCCGCCGCAACGCGGGCGGCAGGTGCAGGCTCTCGTGGCGCATCGTCACGACGGCCAAGCCGCGCGCGGCCTGCGCGCGGACCATCGGACTGGCGGCGGGCCGCTCGCTGACCGTGCGCACCGCGAGCCGTGGGCGCGACTGGAAATCCACCGCCTCGGTCGCGCAGAGGCGCAACAGAAGATCGGCCAGTTCTTGCGTCGTGCCACCGTTGACCCGAGCGCGCGCGGCCAGCTCGGGGAACGCCAGCGTCCCCGGCCACGCCTTGCCCAGTAGCCCGAAAGCCATCCTGGCGACCGGATGCCCGGCGGTGATCTCGCCCGCGCGCGTCCGGAAGATTTCCGGGGCGTTCGCCGTGCCAGGGGCTACAGCCTGGGGTTGGAAGTCGCCCGCGAAGTGGAGCGCCTGGAGCGAAGCCTGCCCCGGCGGCCGTTTGAGCGCGATCTCCTGGCGGCACAGCAGCACGCGCCGGAACGCCGTGCAGGCGACGAAATCGAGGTATTGTTCCTGTGCGGCCGCGTCGCCCTGGAGCGAATGGAGCGCGGCCATCACGTCCGGCGGGAAGGACTGCGCCAGCAGCCGGTACGGGGCGACCTCATCGAGGAATTGGAGGCGATGCCGCGCGGCGTGGTCGGCGAACTGGTGGAAATACACCGCGTCGTTGACGGCTTCGAGCAGGTCGTGATGGAAATACGCCAGTTCTTGCGGACCGCGCCCGAACAACTTTTCGTAGCCCTCCTTCGCGGTGAGCAGCAGCGAGCCGTAATCGGACCCCGGCGGCTGTGCCTCGCCCACGAACCCGAGCAGGCCCACGGCCTGCCGCGCCTGTTCGAGCGGCGACGCCGTCTGCTGACGGGACAGATGGTAGAGCATCATCTGCCGCTGCTGATCGCGGAAATGATAACCGGGATAGCAGTTGAAGCTGACAAACGCGACCCCCTGCGGCGCGAGGTGCGCGCCGCAGACCGCCAGCAGCTTGTCGCGCACGGCGGGCGGGGACCACGAATAGAAGCCGTGCGCGATGATGTAGTCGAACTGGCCCGCGTTTGCCGGGAACAGGAGCAGGTCCAGCGCCTCCAGTTTCAGGTTGGTCAACCCGAGTTCCGCGGCGAACTGCTGGCCCGTGGCAATCTGGGTGGGGGCGAGGTCCTGACCCAAAAATGTGCTGTCCGGCAACGTGTAGGCGAGCGGGATGAGGTTGGCCCCCTCGCCGCAGGCGAGTTCGAGCACGCGGCAGCGTTCGACCGGCGCGGGGTGCATCCCGTGCATCAGGCCGACGGCGGCGAGCCGCTCGGGGTGCGTGTAATGGTACGCCTGCCCGGTATAGGCCAGTTGATCGTAGGAAAAACGCGCGGTGAAATCCATGGCTCAGCCCTCGATCCATTCCGCGTTGAAGTGCGCGCACTCCTCTTTGATGCGCGCCACGATCTCCTCGCGGCGTTCGGCCGCCCAGTCGGGGAAGACCTCGCGCCAGCGGTCCTTGCCGGGCAGGTAGAACGTGAACGGCTTCCCGAAGCGGGTCGGCGGGTCGATGTAAATTTTGAAGCTCTCGCCGCGCTCGCTGTAGACCAGCCAACGCCAACCAATCTCGATCTTCGGCTCCAGTTCCGCTTCCCAGTCGAACATGGTGCTCCCTCTGGTTGCGGTTCAGTCCGTCACCGCCCCGACCGACGCCGGGGCCACCACGCGCGCGTACTTCGCCAGGACGCCGCGCGCGTAGCGCGGGGCGGGCTGCGTCCACGCCGCCAGCCGGGCGGCGATTTCCGTCGCGGGCACCTCCAGGTTCAACTGCCGCGACTCGGCGTCGATGGTGATCGTGTCGCCATCACGCACCACGGCGAGCGGGCCGCCCTCGAACGCCTCGGGCGTGATGTGGCCGACCACGAACCCGTGGCTGCCGCCCGAGAACCGGCCGTCCGTGATCAGCGCGACCTCCTTGCCCAGGCCGCGCCCCATGATGGCCGAGGTCGGCGAGAGCATCTCGCGCATCCCCGGGCCGCCACGCGGACCCTCGCTGCGGATGACGATCACGTCGCCCGCCACGACCGTGCCGTCCAGGATGCGCTCCAGCGCGCGTTCCTCGCTCTCGAACACGCGCGCCGTGCCGGTGAAGCGCATTCCTTCCTTGCCGGTGATCTTGGCGACCGCGCCGGTCGGCGAAAGATTGCCGTAGAGGACGACCAGGTGGCCGTCGGGCTTGATGGGATTGTCGAACGACCGGATGACTTGCTGTCCCGGCAGGTACGGGCGCACGTCGGCGAGGTTCTCGGCGAGGGTCCGGCCGGTGACGGTCAGGCAGCCACCGTGCAGCAGGCCGCGCTCCAGCAGCATTTTCATCAGCGGCAGCAAGCCGCCGATGGCGACGAGTTCGGCCATGACGTGCTTGCCACTGGGCTTGAGGTCGGCCAGGACGGGCGTCCGCGCGCCGATGGCCGTGAAGTCGTCGAGTTGCAGCGGAACTTCCGCCGCGTGCGCCATGGCAAGCAGGTGCAGCACGGCGTTCGTCGAGCCGCCGAGCGCCGTCACCACGGTGATCGCGTTCTCGAAAGCGTGGCGCGTCATGATGTCGCGCGGGCGGATGTTCCGCGTGATGAGCTGCGTTACGGCCTCGCCCGCGCTGCGGCAGTCGCGTTTCTTGTCCTCGGACACGGCGGCCTGCGCGCTGGAGTTGGGCAGGCTCATGCCCAGGGCCTCGATGGCGCTGGCCATGGTGTTGGCCGTGTACATGCCCCCGCAGGACCCGGGGCCAGGGATGGCGCAACGCTCGATGTCAGCCAGTTCGCCGTCGCCGATGGTGCCTGCGGCGTGCTGGCCGACGGCCTCGAACACGCTGACGATATCGAGATTCTTGTTGTTCAGGCAGCCGGGCAGGATCGTGCCGCCGTACACGAACACCGCCGGGCGGTTGAGCCGCGCCAGGGCCATCAGGCAGCCAGGCATGTTTTTGTCGCAGCCGCCGATGGCCACGAGGCCGTCGAAGCCTTCCGCGCCCGCGACGGTTTCGATGGAATCCGCGATGACCTCGCGCGAGACGAGCGAATACTTCATGCCCTCCGTGCCCATCGAGATGCCGTCGGACACGGTGATCGTGTTGAAGATGAGGGCTTTCGCCCCGGCGGCATCGGCTCCGGCGGCGGCCTCCCGCGCCAAGCCGTCGATGTGGATGTTGCACGGCGTGACCTGGCTCCAGGTGGAGGCGATGCCGACCTGCGAGCGGGCGAAGTCCTCGCGCTCGAAGCCGACGGCGAAGAGCATGGCGCGGCTGGCGGCGCGGTCGGGGCCGTCGAGCATGGGACCCGAGAAAGCGCGGTGAGCGGGGGAGGGGGCAGCGTTGGCAGGTTCTGGCGAGGTCATCAGGTAGTACGAAAAAGCAAGACCGTGCAGCATACGGAACCGGGGTGAGGAAAGAAAGGGATTCCGTGGAAAGGTTCGCATCGTGCGCGGTATTGCGGGCCGGACGAGGCATGTCATGTTCTAGCGAACAATGCCGTTGTTTTCGAGACCAACGAATCCGCCCCTGCGTGAGGCGGCCGACTATTCGCCGGAGGAAGCTGCGAAAATAGAGCAAGCATTCATTCCAAGTGCCAAGTGTTATCGCTTCATCCACCGGGCGTGCTACTTCTTATTCGCAAGTGCGACAGGCGTCAGTTTTTTTTCGCCGCCGGATACTCTCTCTTGGCGGTCCAATTCGATGCAGCCTTATCCTTGGCAACTCGGCTATTGTACGTTGTGCATTTCATTGTTTGTCCTCCTGGTTATTCTGTCTGGCTTGATCAAGTGTCCAGGTTGTAACAACCAACTTAGTCAGAAACTTGGATCTTACTGCCCGGAATGTGGCCGGCGTGACCTTCGGTCTGAATATAATCAATTCGCCGGCTGGACAGCCCATTGCGACCACTGCCACAAACGATTCAAGCTCCGCACAGGCCGGTTTAAGACCCGCTTCTGCACCTGCTGCGGTTTGCTGCTTGCTCGCGAAGGAGTTTGAAGAAGCTTTTCTGCGCTCGCTTGACCGCATCAAGGGACCGGGCGAATGGGTAATAACGGGCTTCATCACATCCTCCACCCGGAGCCACCCGCCGCCCCGCCGCACGGAAACCACCCGTTTTCCGGCCAGCCTAGCGGCTTGAGCGTGGCACCGCGCCGTTCCTCCGTTTTCCGTCTTTACCCTTTTGTCGCCATGACCTCCTCCGCCGAACGTTTCGATTCCCTCGCCGCCAACTACGCCACCAGCGAGGTTCATACCAGCAGCCCGACCGTCGAGCGTCTGCACGCCCTCCTGCCCGAGTCCGTTGAAGCCGTTTGCGATGTCGGCAGCGGGGCGGGCCACACGGGGCTGTCCTTCGCGGGCAAGGCGAAGCGGATCGTGGCGGTCGATCCCGCGCCGAAGATGCTCGCGGAGGTGCGGCGGCTAGCCGACGAACGCGGCGCGGCCGGTGTCGAAACCGTGGAGGCGTTCGCCGAGGACGTGCCGCTGGACGACGAGGGCTTTGATCTCGTCGTCTGCCGCGTGGCAGCGCATCACTTCGAGAACGTGACCCGAGCCATGCAAGAAATGGCCCGGCTCGCCAAGGTGGGCGGCCACGTGGCCGTCATCGACATGGAAGGTGACGAAGACCCGGACCTGGATGAACTCAACCACGACATCGAGACGCTGCACGACCCCACCCACGTCCGTTCCTACACGGCGCGCCAGTGGCAGGAATGGTTCGCGGACAATGGCCTGGAAGTCGAGGCGTGCGAGAACCGCCAGACGGAGTTCCCGGGCGGGTTGACGGTTAAGCGGTGGTGCGAGTTGGGGAACTCGGGCGCGAAGGCGCTTAAGCAGATCCGCGCGTTGCTGGCCGCGACGCCTGAGGAGGTGCTGGAAGAATTGGAAATCGTCAAGGACGGCAAGAACGACTACCGGATTCCCGTGCGCACGCTGCTGATCATCGGGCGCAAACTCGGTTGAGGCGAACGCCGGACGGCGCGCGGCGGGGCACCTGCGGCGGCGATCACGGCTTACGGCGCAGCGGCTGGAGTGGCGGCCACGGGTGGGTTTCTGACCAGGTCCTGCCCGACACGGTAATTATCGAGCACCACCCATTCGCCTGCTTTGGTGCGCGGAAAGAGCGCGTCGGCGGTGCCGTCCTTGATGCTGACCTCCACGCGCGGCTCGTACATCCAGAGCGTCAGGTAAGATTCGTGCATCTTGAAGATCATCTCCCGGATCGTTGCATACTGCGGGAAGTTCCAAACCTTCTGTGCGTCCTTCTCAAGCTGTGCGTAATCGGGCGCGTTGGTGAGGTGATAATGTTTCAGGCCGAACTTCGGACCCAGAAATGCGCCGTAGGTCACGTTATATTCCCGTGAGAGCAGCGGATTGCCGAAGCGTTTGAGCGCCTGCGATTCGGTCATGCCGTCCACGTCGTCCATGTGCCACTGGCGGAGTTCCGCCGGCACGGATTGGTCACCGGCTTCTTCGATGGATTTTGCCGGGGTGGGGGTAGGCGTCGGGACGTGTCTGGCGTGGAGTTCCCGCACGCGCTCCTGCTGGTAGTGCAGCGTTAAAGGGATAAATAAAAGAGCGATCCCGATGGCCAGGAAGATGGCCAGCCGATTGAACCGGCGCCGGGGTGGTTCCGGTGAGAACAGCGGTCTGCGGGGCGGCAGAGGGGTGGGGGGCATGGGAAAGACTGAAGGCGGAAGGACGGAGAAGATTAATGCAACCGTCACAAAAGGACAAAAGTTTCGGGCGGCACACTGGCTTTTCGGATCGCAACTCGCGCCCGGCCATCCACGTTTGGACTTCAACTTCAGCGATCACCCTTCCACCTTCCGCCTTCCCACTTCCGCCTTTGCCTTTTGCCTTTTGCCCTTTACCGTCTTCGTCCACCTTTCGCCCAACCCTCTGTTTTCTATGGACAAGCCCAAAGTGCTCGTTGCCGATCCCATCTCACCCCGCGGGGTGGACGATCTCGCCCGCGACGGCCAGTTCGACGTGATCTTCAAGACCGGTCTCAAGGAGGATGAACTCCTCGCAATCATCCCGGATTGCGCGGCGCTCATCGTGCGCTCGGAAACCAAGGTCAATCAGCGGGTGCTCGACGCGGCCAAATCCCTGCGCGTCGTCGGGCGGGCGGGCGTCGGAGTGGACAACGTGGATGTCGAAGCTGCCACGGCGCGCGGCGTCATCGTGATGAACACCCCCGACGGCAACACGATCTCGACCGCCGAACACGCTTTTTCATTGCTCGTCTCCATCGCGCGCACCGTGCCGCAGGCGCACGCGTCGGTCGCGGCAGGCAAATGGGAACGCAAGAAGTTCCAGGGAGTAGAGTTGTACGGCAAGACGCTCGCCATTTTGGGCATGGGCCGCATCGGCTCGGAACTCGCCCGGCGCGCGATTGCCTTCGGGATGCGCGTCGTGGCCTATGATCCGTACATGGCCGCCAGCCGCGCGCGCGCCTTGCAGGTGGAACTCGCCGACAGTCTCGACGACGCCTTGCCCCGCGCGGATTTTATCTCCATGCACATGCCGCTGACCCCCGAAACCAAGCACATGCTCGACGCGCGGCGGCTGGCGCTGTGCAAGCCGGGGGTCCGCATTGTCAACTGCGCGCGCGGCGGCCTGATCGACGAGGCGGCGCTGCTCGCCGCCCTGGAGAGCGGCCAGGTCGCCGGAGCGGCGTTGGACGTGTTCGAGGTCGAGCCGCCCCCGGCGGATTTTCCGTTGCGCGCACACCCGAAGATGGTGTTCACCCCGCATCTGGGCGCGAGCACGGCCGAGGCGCAGGAAAGCGTCGGCATCGAGATCGCGCACGCGGTCCGCGCGGCCCTGGTGGATGGAGTCATCCGCAACGCCGTCAACGCGCCGAGCCTGGATGCCAAGACGCTCGCGGTCGTCGGGCCGTACCTGGATTTCGGCGCGAAGCTGGGCCGGTTCCTCGCGCAGACCATGCCCTCCAAGCGCAGTGAGACGCTGGCCATCAATTATTCGGGCAAGGTCAACGAGGCCGACACGGGTCCCGTGACGCGAGCCGTGGTGAAAGGATTCCTGGAATTGGCGATGGGCGCGGAGTCGGTCAACACGGTCAACGCGCTCTCGCGGGCGCGGGAACGGGGGCTCAAAATCGTCGAAACCCGTCAGAACGCGCCGGGTGATTTCACGGACCTGTTCGAGATCACGGCTGGTGGCGACGGTGAAACGGCGTCGGTGGCGGGTACGTTCTTCGGCTCGAAAGCGCGCATCGTGCAGATCAACGGCCAGCACATCGAGGCGCGGCCCGAAGGCGTGCTCCTGCTGCTGGAAAACCGGGACGTGCCCGGCATGGTCGGCAAAATAGGGAGCCTGCTGGGTGGCAGCGGGGTAAACATTGCCACGATGAGCCTCTCGCGCGACGCCGCTGGGGGTAAGGCGCTGACCGTGCTCAACCTCGACAGCGCGCCGGACGCCGCCACGATGGAACGGATTCACGCCGACACCGATATTCTCAGCGCGCGGGTGGTCAGCCTGTGACCGGCGCGGTGCCTCGTCCCGGCCGACGGTGAAAGTCGAAGGTGACCGACAATCCCTTGCTTTCTCCAGCGATGCCCACGCGCTTGACGGAACCTGGCGGAGCGGATACCCCGGTTGGGGCGCCCTCCGGGATGCAGGAAGACCCGCCCCCGGCCACCACCCAGACCCGGCGGCTCGCCCGGATCGTCTTCACGACGTTCCTGCTGTCCTTCATCGCCTCCCGGGTGCTGGTCATTCTTATCATGGCCAAGCGCGTGCCGGACCTGTTCCTGCACCTGGGTGGCACGCACGTTCACCATCTCAACTACGGGATTTTTATTCTCTCGTTCGTTGGCGCGGCGCTGTTGTTCGTCCCGCTCGGGGACGCCGCGAAGCAAAAGATGGCGTTCATTTATGGCTTCGGGATGGCGCTGACCTTTGACGAGTTCGGCATGTGGCTGCACCTGGGCGGCAGCTACTGGCAGCGCGGTTCGTTCGATGCGGTCATCGTGATCCTGAGTCTGTTCGCGGTGGTTGCCTTCGCGCCGAGGAAGCGGTTTCGCTCCTACCATTGGGCGGCGGCCCTGGTTACCTTGGTCGCGGTGGTGGGATTTTACTGGCTGCTGTTCTGGTCGATGAACCGGTTCGGCAACCGTTACGCGCCGCGCCTGCTGCTGTTGGAACAGGGCGGGCCGCAGTAGGTGCCACTGATGCACCCTTCGAGTCGCCGCCCGAAAACAGAGTCGCCGCACGCGTTCCCCCCGGTTCACGTGCGGCGACAATCCATCAGCGGACGATGCCCGCTGGGAAATGGTGGTGGAAGAAGTTTTTTGGTCGGCCGAGCCGCCGCACGCATTCCCCCCGGTTTGCGTGCGACGGCAGCCAACAGCGGACGATGCCCGCTGGGAAGTGGTTTTTAGAGTTGAAAAAGACTGTTTTTTGTCGGCCTTGCCGCCGCGCGTGTTCCCCCCGGTTCCCGCGCGACGGCAGCCAACGGCGGACGATGTCCGCCGGGAAAGTTAAACGATTTGTGGTAACTCCTCGTAGGCCGGAGCCTTCATGGTGGTTTCTGCCTCGACCGGTGACACCTTCGGCGTGCGTTCCGCCGCCTGGCGGATCAGCGGGTAACCCACCGCCATGAAAGCAACGGCCGTGTTGGAAACAATGACCGGCACCAAACCCGTGGCGACGCCGTAAGCGATCCAGAGCAGGGCTGCCAACGCTTGGGCCATGCGCAAGGCATTCTGGCTGCGGCACAGGTACGAGGCGGCGAATGCCCCCGTAGCTGTCCAGCCAAGACATTCCTTGAGCAAATGTGCGTTCATGGAGAAAAGATGGTTGCCTTGCACGCTGCTTGTTATTGTTATGACAGCTTGCTGGATGACGAAGCCATCTTTCCCTGATTTAATCCGATCCGCAAGCAAAAGTTGTTATATTTTTTCAAAAAGCTGTTATATACTACTTCTATCACATGGCTGAACTCCCGTCACCCGCACTCAAATACCGCCGCATTTTGGATCAGCTTCAGCAGGAGATTCTGCGGGGTGATTACCATTCGGGTGACAAGCTGCCCAGTGAGGCAGACCTGATCAAACGCTTCGGAGCTTCGCGCATCACGGTTGGACGCGCGGTCAACGAATTGCGCGGCCTGGGATTAGTCGAGCGCCGGGCGGGTTCGGGCACCTACGTGCGTCCCCTGCCGCCAACGGCAGACGTGTCCATGGACCTGGAAACGGCCAACCCGCCGCTGCTCTTTGGACTGCTGATCCCGGACCTGGGTGGAACGGAAATTTTCGAGCCGATCTGCCGCGGCATGGCCGAAGCGCCGCAGGCTGACCGTTACGGGCTGCTCTGGGGACATGCCACGACGATGGCAGCCAGCCCGGAACTGGAAGCGCTGTCCGCGCGCGAGGAGCGGGCGTGGCAGGTGTGCACACGCTTCATCGAGCGGCGGGTGGACGGCGTGTTTTTCGCCCCGTTCGGCCAGGGCCGGGCGAGCGAGGCCAGCAACGCGCGGCTGTTGACGGCGCTGGACGAGGCCGGGATGCCCGTGGTGCTGCTGGACCGCGACACGGTGGCCTACCCCAAGCGCACGAGGCACGATCTCGTGGGGTTGGACAACCGCCGGGCGGGATATCTGGCGACCGAGCACCTGCTGCGGCTCGGGCGGCAGCGGGTGGCGTTCGTGGCACCGACGGACGTGGCCGCCACGGTGGACTCGCGCATCGCGGGCTACCGGGAAGCGCTGTTCATGGAGGACGCGCCGATGGAAGGCGCGCTGGTGCGGCGGCTTGACGCGGGCGACGTGCTGGCCGTGCGCGCAATGCTGGAGGAATTCCGGCCGGACGCCGTGGTGTGTTCCAGCGACCGGACGGCCGGGCGGCTCATGCACGCGCTGCTGGCACTGGGCAAGCGCCTGCCGCAGGACGTGGCGCTGGTGGGCATTGACGATGCGGGCTACGCCAGTCTGTTGCCCGTGCCCCTGACGACGGTGCGCCAGCCCTGCCGGGAAATTGGCGCGGCGGCCGTGGCGGCGATGCTGGAGCGGGCGGGAAATCCACACTTGGCCCCGCGCGACATCCTGCTCGAAGGCACGCTGGTGGTACGGAAGTCGTGTGGGGCGGGCACCCTGCCGTATGTTTGAACAGCGTTCGGGTAAAAAGAGCGTTGCAGCCCGTTAGCCGAATCGCCGGAGGCCTACCCCACTTCGTCCGCCGCGGCGCGCAGCAGCGACTCGGTTTCCTTCCAGCCGAGGCAGGCATCCGTGATCGACACCCCGTAGCGGATCGCCTCGTGGTCCGCCGGAATCGGCTGCTTGCCGCCTTCGAGGTAGCTCTCCAGCATCGCGCCGATGATCGGGCTGTCCTGCCCGGCCTGCGCGGCGTCGCGGCGCTGCTCCAGCAGGCTCTGCCAGACCAGTTCCTGCCGCGCGTGGTGCTTGCCGCTGTTCGCGTGGCTGCAATCGACCATCAACGCGGGCGGCAATTTGACCGCCGCGAGTCCGCGCGCCGCTTCGGCGATGCTCGGCGGATCGTAGTTCGTCCGTAACCGGCCGCCGCGCAGCACGAGGTGGCCCGTGGCGTTGCCCGTCGTCTTGATGACGCTGGTGAGCCCCTGCTGGTCGATGCCCAGGAAGCTGTGCGGATGCCGCGCGGCGCGCATGGCGTCAATCGCCGTCTGGCAGTCGCCGTCCGTGCCATTCTTGAAGCCCACCGGCATCGACAGCCCGCTGGCCATCTCCCGGTGCGACTGGCTCTCGGTCGTGCGCGCGCCGATGGCCGCCCAACTCACCAGGTCCGCGATGTACTGCGGCACGATGGAATCCAGAAACTCGGTGGCGGTGGGCATCCCGAGGTCCACGATTTCGCGCAGGAGCCGCCGGGCAAGCGTCAGACCGGTTTCCACGTCGCAGGAGTCGTCCAGGTGCGGATCGTTGATGAGCCCCTTCCAGCCCAGCGTGGTGCGCGGTTTCTCGAAGTAAACGCGCATGATGATCTCAAGCTGTCCGGCGAGTTCGCCGCGCAGACCGACGAGCCGGCGCGCGCCGGGCCGGACGGCCGCGATGCCGGTGGCGGAT
>CAXTVY010000034.1:0-24519 GCA_964247665.1 uncultured Chthoniobacterales bacterium
CCTCGTAATCGAAGTTCACGATGTTGAAGCCGACCACGAGGTCCGCGCGGCGGAGCTGGTCCACCAGCCCATCGACGGTCTTCTCGCTGAAGATGGAGTATTCGCCCGTGCCGGTGGAATACGTCACGCCGACGCTCATCCCCATGTCGCGCTTCTTGTCCCACCCGCCCACGTCGTTGGCGGTGCGTTGCGTTTCGAGATCGAAATAGACGATGTTCTTCGGGGCGGTCATCTGGGCAGGGCGGTCATTTTGCCGCGAACGCGCCGTGGCGCGGAAGCAGAATATACATCCGATCCGCCGTTTTGCCGCTGGCGGTCACAGGTCAGGCTCGGTGGCTTTCTCGGACGGCTTTTCGCCGGTGGCGGTCAATTCGATTTCGCCCGCGTCGAAGCTCATCATCTCGTGGGCTCCCTCAATGGAGAACTCGTCCCACGCCGCGCCATCGTACTGGTAGAGCGTGAGCGCATTGGCCGCCTTGTTCTTGGCGAGCTTCACCGCGCGCAGGTTCGGCCGCTGGCTGATCTGGCGCAGGCGCAGGCCGTCGGCGGTGAGGTAGCTGCCCTTGGCGTCGAACGTAGCGCTGAGCTTCAGGCGTTCCGGCTTGCCGGGTGCGAGCGGGTTTTCCACGAGCGTGATTTCCGTCTGGGCCGTCAGCGGCGTATTGTCGGGTCCGGCAGGCATGAAGGCAGAATGGATCGAGTTCTCGAAGAACGTGGTCCAGGTGGAAACCGCCTTGTCGCCTTCCTTGGTGGTTTCTTTCCAGGAAAGTCCGCGCACGCGCTGTACGTCTTTCGACTCCTCCAACAAGTAGAGCCGGTCCGCGGTTTTCGACGCCGCAACTGCGACAGGCACGGGTTCATCGTCCTTCGGTGCGAGGCTGCGCAATCTATCGCCCTGCGCCGAGTATTGACCGAGCACACCCTCCTCGATTTTCCAGACCGTACCATCCTTGCCCGCGCTTTGTTGAGTGGACGGAGGTTGGAACGATAAATCGAATCCCACTCGCGATCCGTCACTTAGCCGCAGGCCAGTCATCACTTTGCCATCATTGACAATCAAGGTATCACTCACCACCGCGAGAAACACCGGATTTGCTACCGGGGCTGGAGAAGCATTTGTCGGCACGTCCTTGTACCATCTTAACGCGCTGTCTGCGCCGTTGAAGCAAGCCACTTGTGAATGACCGTTAGCCCCATCGGCAACGATGACCAGACCGAGATCTTCAGGCAACATAGCGATGGCGGCGATATGCTTGATCCGCAAACTTTCATCATCCCCCGCCCATTCGTTGCCGAGGATGGCCTTGCCCTCCACTTTCAGTTCACCCACCGCGTACCCGCGCGCATCATATCGCCCGGATGGCACAGCCTTGCCGCTGTCATCCTTGCCGTCCCAACTCGTGATGAATCCGTTGAGGCCAGTGGTGAACACGCTGGCCGGTGCGAATTCGTAAAGATGCCGGACCAGCTTGTGCGTCTTGGCCTCGTAGATGCCGAGGCTGTACGTCGCCGTCTCCAGCGGGGGCGGCAGGAACGAAATGGCGATTTTCGCGCGTTCCTGACCCATTATTGCGCCAGGCATCCCCAGCCCGGCGGCAAGCACTATCCAGCAAACGAACCGCTTCACATCACGTTCAAACATAGTATCTCCACTCCAGATCAGGGAAAAGGTTGTCGCGCCACTCGCAGTTCGCCAAAAACTCCAGGTCCAGCGCTCCGCTGCGCCACTGCTCGTACAACCGCGTGAAACGCAGGACGTGGTCTTTCGTGCGCTTGGCCGCGTAGTGCGTCGCGGTGTTGGTTTTCATCAGGAACGCCCAGTCGCTCGACTGCGCCAGCAACAGCTCGCGCACCATCTGCCGCAGGAGCCGGTCGCGCAGGGCTTCGTCCTGCCGCTGGCTTTCCGGCGCGCGGGTCAGGAAGCCCCTCCCCTTCACCTCCGCCTGCGCCGCCTCGACCATCCGCCGCGCGGCCGTTTGCAGATGAGGGTAAATCCACGAGTTGCTCGCGTGCAGCCACACTTCCCAGTAGCCGTTCTGGCCCCAGCTCGACGCTGACGGCGCGACGATCTGCTGCGTCGGGTGCGCGTCGAGATAGCGCCCGGGCGTCGTCAGCGCGAACGTCTGCTGATCGTATGTCGCCTTGCGGATAAACAGCTCCAGGAACTCCGGCCCCTCGAACCACCAGTGGCCGAAAAGCTCCGCATCGAACGGCGCGACCACGATGGGGTCCTCGTCCAGCACGTGCCGCAGGTTATCCACCTGCGCGCGGCGCTCGTTCATGAAGTGACCCGCGTGCGAGTCCGCCGCCGCCAGCGCCCACACGCGGTGGTACGGCTCCTTTTCCACCGTGCGGCCCGTGATGCGATGGTACTTGAACCCGGTGAACTTGCGCGGTCCCGCCGGTCCGAGCACCGGTTCCAGTTCCGCGAAAGGCAGCTCGAACCCGATGTCGCGGTAAAAATCCCGGTATGCCGGATCGCCCGGGTAGCCGTGCTGCGCACTCCACACCTGCCGGCTCGATTCCCGGTCGCGCGAGAACGCCGCCGGTCCCGCCGGAGTGAAGCACGGCGCGTAGATCGCCCGCCGCGGCCGGGGCTGCCCGTACATCAGGCCGTGCGCATCAAGGATGAACCAGCGCAGGTTGGCCTCTTGCAACACCTGGTCGATCCCGGCGACGTAGGCGCACTCGGGCAGCCAGATTCCCGCCGGGTCGCGTCCGAAGCAGGCCCGGTAGTCGTCGCGCGCGATGAAAATTTGCGCCCGCACCGCCTGCGGGATGTTCTGCATCAGCGGCAGCAGCCCGTGCGTCGCCGCGCAGGTGATGATCTCGATCAACCCTTCGTCCTGGAAGCGGCGGAACGCCTTGACGAGGTCGCCCTGCCAGCGTTCGAGATACTGGCGGCGGCAATCGCGCAGCCGCGTCAGGTAAAACCAGGCTGTGTCCTCCTGGTGACCCCAGCCGCGCGTGCGGACGGTTTCCTTTTCTGCCAGGGCGAGGCAACGGTCGAGGTGACGCACGTAGCGCTCGCGCAGCAACTCGTCGCGCAGCATGGCGCACAGCGGCGGCGTCATGGTCAGCGTCAGGGCAAAGGGCACCTTGTCGCCCGCTAGGCGGTCGAGGACCCCCAACAGAGGCAGGTACGTCTCCGTGATCGCTTCGTAGAGCCAGTCTTCCTCCAGGAACTCCGGGTACTCGGGGTGCCGCACGAAAGGCAGGTGCGCGTGCAACACCAAGGCGAGGTAACCGTGTTCGGTCATGAAGCGGGAGCGGAAAGCGGGCGAAACTCCGGGCAACAAAAGCAGTCACCGGCCCAAAGCGCAAATTTCCGTAGTAGGAAGTCGGCAGTCGGAAGTCGCAAGCGGGCCCCGAATGGAGCAACGAAGACAGCCTGCAAGGGGGCCCGCAGGGCACAGACCCACCGCTTTGCTCCGTGAGATGTTCTCTGCTCCGGTTCCGACTTCCCACTTCCGATAGGTCCAACCTTTCGCACCTGGAGCGAATACATCCATATGAAAGCCCTCATGTTCCATAAACCCGGCGATGTGCGCGTTGAAACCATCGACGACCCCACGATTGAAGACCCGCGCGATGCGATCATCCGCGTCACGGCTACCGCCATCTGCGGCTCCGACCTGCACATCTACAACGGCTTCCTGCCGCAGACCCGCCCGATGGCCTTGGGCCATGAATTCATGGGCATCGTCGAGGAGACGGGTTCCGGGGTGGGCAACCTCAAGAAGGGCGACCGTGTCGTGGTCCCCTTCCCCATCGCCTGCGGCACCTGCTTCTTCTGCCACCACGACCTGCCCGGCCACTGCGAGAATTCCAACCCGGAGTTCTATGGCCCGGAAGGCAACGTGACCAACCAGAAGGGCGGCGCGCTCTTCGGGTACACCGACCTGTACGGCGGTTACAACGGCGGACAGGCCGAGTTTGTCCGCGTGCCTTATGCCGACTACGGCCCGCGCAAGGTGCCGGAGACTCTCAGCGACGAGCAGGTGCTTTTCCTGACGGACATCTTCCCCACGGGCTACAGCGGCATCGACTGGGCCGGGGTCAAGGGCGGTGAGATTGTTGCGGTCTTTGGCTGCGGCCCGGTGGGCCTGATGGCAATGAAGAGCGCGTGGCTGCGCGGGGCCAAACGCGTCATCGGCGTGGACATCGAACCCTATCGTCTGGACATGGCGCGCCGGACGACCAACGCCGAGATCGTCAACGCAGCGGAAACCGATCCCATCGAGTACATCCGTTCCCTTTCCGAGGGCCGCGGGGCCGACGTGTGCGTGGACGCCGTGGGCATGGAAGCCCATCGCTCCATCTTGGACAAGGCGCTCAACATCGTCAAAGCGCAGGTGGGTAGCGTCAGCGTCCTGGACAACTGCATCAGCGCGGTCCGGCGCGGCGGCTGGGTGACCGTCCTGGGCGTTTACCCGGCGAACTATGATTTCCCGGTCGGCAAGGTGTTCGACAAGGGAGTCTTCATGGCGTGGGGTCAGGCTCCGGCGCACGCTCACATTGACAAGCTGCTCGCGCACATCGAAAAGGGTGAATTTAAGGCGGATGACATCATCACGCACCGCCTCAAGCTCGCCGAGGCCCCGCACGGCTACGAAATCTTCTCCAAGAAGCAGGATAACTGCGTCAAGGTCGTGCTGACGCCCTGATCACCGGCTCAACCGACTGCCAGGACAGTGCTCGCGGCGGGGAACCCGAAAGGTTCCCCGCTTTTGCTTTCGTCCTCCCCATCTAGGAACGCGCTCTCGCACAGCTTGGCGTACAGGCCACCGGCCGCCAGCAACTCGGCGTGCCGCCCGCGTTCGATGATCCGGCCGTGCTCCATCACGAGGATCTGGTCTGCCCGGCGCACCGTGCTCAGCCGGTGGGCGATGACGAAACTCGTGCGCCCACGCATCAGACCATCCAGCGCTTGCTGGATCGCCCGTTCCGTCTGCGTATCCACGCTGGCGGTTGCCTCGTCGAGGATCAGGATCGGCGGGTCCTTGAGCAGCGCCCGGGCAATCGATACGCGCTGTTTCTCGCCGACGCTCAGCTTGACGCCGCGCTCGCCGACCACCGTGTCCAACCCCTGCGGCATCCGGTCGATGAACTCGCGCGCATGGGCCGCCCCGGCGGCGGCGAGCAGTTCCTCATCGGTGGCGAGCGGGCGGCCCAGGCGCAGGTTCTCGCGCACCGTGCCGTTGAACAGAAAGCTCTCCTGCGTCACCAGCCCGACGGCCTCACGCAACTGCGAGCGCGGGATTTCCTTGAGCGGCCGGTCGTCGATCTCGATCTCGCCGCTGTCGAACTCGTAAAATCGGGTGAGCATGTTGACCAGCGTGGATTTGCCCGCCCCGGTCGGCCCGACGAGCGCCACCGTCTGCCCCCCCACAGCGTGCAGGTTGATGTTCTTGAGCACGGGCCGCTCCTCGTCGTAGGAAAAACCGACGTTGACAAACTTCACGTCGCCAACGATCCCGGACTCCGGGTTTGCCCCAACGGCTGCCGCTTCGTCCGCCGTCTCGGGGGGCGTGTCCATGATCTCGAACACCCGGCTGCCCGCCGCCCGGCCCGATTGCACGAGCTGGTTGAGGTTATGGAGTTGCCGGATAGGCTCGTAGAGGAAGCCGACCAGCGTGAGCATCCCCACGAAACTGGGTACGTCCATCCGGCGGTCGAACACCGCCCAACCGCCCACGAGGAGCACGACGGCCCGCCCCGCACTGGTGAAGAAATTCATCGAAGGGTTGTAAATGGCCCAGGTGCGCATGATCACGAGGCTGGCTGTGCGTAGGCGGTCGCTCACGTCGTTGAAGCGGCGGTGTTCCTCCGCTTCGCGCACGTAGGTCTTGATCTGGCGGATGCCCGCCAGATTGTCGTGCAGCAGCGAGTTCATGGCTGACGCGGCCGTGCGTTGTTGCTTGTAGCGGTTGTGGGCGGTCAGCGTGTAAAAAAGCGCCCCGGCGATGAGGAACGGCAGCGTCGAAAGTGCGGCGAGCGCGATCCGGGGACTGAAATGGATCAGCATGGCCAGCACCACGATGATCTGGAGCACGGCGATGAGCCCCTGTTCGATGCCGTCGATGAGCACGCGTTCCACGCTGGTCACGTCTTCGAGGATGCGCGTCATCAGGTCGCCCGTGGATCGGTTGTCGAACCAGCCGAGCGGCAGCTTCTGGATGTGTGCGTACAGGTCGCTGCGCAGGTCGAAAATCACTTTTTGCTCGAACACGTTGTTGAGCATGATGCGCACGCCGTTGAGCAACTCTTGCGCGAAGAACGCGCCCAACGCCAGCAGCACCCACGGCAGCACCCTTTCCCGGTGCTGGCCGCTCTGGATGATGCCCGTCACATGCTGCGTCACCTCGGGAAAGATGATGACCGTCAGCGTGCCGAGCACGGCGCACAGGAGCATCCCCGAAGCGAGCGCGGGATAGCGGACCACGTAGCCGAGAACGCGCAGGATGGGACTTTGCTTGCCGGAATTTTTCAAGCCGGGAAGATGGCGGCAAACGCCCGGTTCCGCAAGCGGGCCGCCTGGAGAAACCTCCGCGCCGACGGTCCAAGGTCTACCCGCCAAGCTGCGCGCGCAGGTCCGCGAAACCATCCCGTAATGTGGCAAGCTGCGCGCGCAGATCCGCCACTTCACGCTCCAAAGTTTCGACCTTCCCGGCCAGTTCGAACCCACCGGGCACGGCCTCCGCGGATGGTCTCGGGGCAGGTGGCTCTTCGCTGCCTTCGGCGGCCGGTGCCGGTTCCCCGGAAAGCAACTGCACGTAACGCCGCTCCTTTTGGCCGGGCCGGGCCGGGAGCAGCCGCGCCAGCGGCTCGTTGCCTTCCGCCAGACCGTTGAGGACGTTTTCCGCGTCTGCCAGTGTCGGGAACGGCGCGAGACGCTCCGCCCGGCCGCGGAGTTCCCCGGCCGTCTGCGGCCCGCGCAGCAGCAACACGCAAAGCAGCGCCGATTCCTGGGGCGAGAAATTGTAAATGTCGGGCACGATGTGCCGGTACTTTTGCACGCGCGAACCACCCCCGAAGATCACCGTGGCGAGCTTCTTCTGGCGCAGGCCGTCGAGCGCGTTTTCGATCTCGTGCTCGCTCAGGGTCATGAGCGGGTCGCGGTTGGTCAACTGGTTGCACGCATTCAACAGGGAGTTGAGCGTGAGCGGATAAGCGTCCGGCGTCGTGCGCTCCTTTTCCAGCAGGCAGCCGAGCACGCGGGTTTCGGCGGGGGTGAGTTCCATCGTGCACAGAACGTGTCCGTACTCACCGGTGGCGTCAACGCAGGCGCACGGAAAGTTGCTCCCGTTCGCCCTTTCCCCGTGCTAGCATGATCGACATGCCACGCGGCCAGCCAACCAAGGGAATTTGTTCGTATTGCGGCAAGGCGACGACGCGCGGGACGGCCCTCAAACACCTGGCCATCTGTCCGGGACGTCAGGCAGCGGTTGACGCCGCGGAAGCCAAGGCGGGGCCAGCGGAGACGTTTTACTACCTGCGGGTCCAGGATGCCTACGTCAAAGCCTACTGGCTGGACCTGGAAGTCCGCGCCTCGGCCAGGTTGAAAGACCTCGACAAGTACCTGCGCGGCATCTGGCTGGAATGCTGCGGCCACCTGAGCGAGTTCTCGATGGGCGGCTTCGGCGGCCGGAAGGCAGCGATGACCCGCCAGATCGGCGACATCTTCGCGAACGGCGTTCCCTGGACACATCTTTACGATTTCGGCGACACGTCGGAGACCACCGTCAAGGCTGTGGCCACCCGCGAGGGCAAGTCCACCACGAAACACCCGGTCGTGCTTTTGGTGCGAAACGTCCCTCCAGCCGAAACCTGCATGGAATGCGAGAACCCGGCAAAATGGTTCTGCCGGGAGTGCCGGGCGGAGCACGATCAAAGCGGCCTGCTATGTGACGCGCACCAGCAGACCCACGGCCACCACAATTACGGCGCCCCCGTTCGCCTGGTGAACTCCCCACGTCTGGGCATGTGCGGGTACGATGGCCCGGCCGAACCGCCTTATTGATTACCGGAACACCCATGAAACCGCTTCTTTCCGCGTTTGCCGTTGCGCTTCTTGCCTTGGCGGGTTGCAGTCACCCTGACTCGTCGGCCTCGCACCGGCATCATCACCGGGGGTCCGGTCGTTCGCACCGCGATAGCACCGGCGATCCCGCTGCCGCGACCACGGCCAACCCTGCCTCGACCCAGGACGCCGGC
Organism: uncultured Chthoniobacterales bacterium; assembly: GCA_964247665.1. Taxonomy (GTDB): domain Bacteria; phylum Verrucomicrobiota; class Verrucomicrobiia; order Chthoniobacterales; family SZAS-18; genus CAHJWO01. The sequence goes on from CAXTVY010000034.1 coordinate 8,218, forward strand.
GCTTCCAACGCCGCGCTGGGCAACTCCGCGCGCGATGCGCTGGGCCACCCGGCCATCGACAGCTATTGATGATTTCCTGGCGTGAGACGCTCCTTTTCCAAAAGCTACCGGTTGGCTTCGTGGATCATCTCGATCCAATGGCAGAATACCGGAGGGAACGTGACGTGGCCCAACAGCATGAAGAACACGAATGGCTGCACCGGTCCAAAATGTAAGACGAGCGCCAGGCCGAGGAATCCTTGCAGCAGCGAAGCCGAGAATGGACCGGTCCACTCCGCGAGGGCTGTACCGGCCACCACCACACTGCTTCCGAAGTACGCCAGCAAAAGAAGTGGGTTGAAGACAAAGCCCGGACACACAGCGAGGAAAGTGATGGCGAGCGTGTAAGATACGGCCGCAAAGCCGAGTTGCCGCCGGGTCGCCTTTTGGCGCTGCCCGGCCAGCGCCCGTTGCCGATGTTCCGGCGCGCGCGGATCAGTCGAAGGAGTGGAACGAACGTCGGCCAGCAAAGTATTGCACCACAGGCAAGCGGGGAAACATTCTTCGTTGGAAAGTGCGCACTGCGGGCAGATTTTCATCACGCGGATCTTCAACCCACCGCGGAACAATCAGCCGGTTTCGGCAGAAGCGGGTGAGTACCCGAATGCTAGAAGCACGTCGGATGCCTCTGAAATGGATCATCCTGGGGATGACGGCGGACGCCAAAACGCTCGCTCTACCAGGCCGGTGATCCGCCCCGACAGGCAGCAAAAAACCGGCGGGCCACTTTCGTAGCCCGCCGGGTATGGCACTGAATGTATCCGGAACGACCCCCGGCTTAATACCGGTAGTGCGCGGGCTTGTACGGCCCCGCCACGTCCACGTCGAGATACTCAGCCTGCTTGGCGGTGAGCGTCGTCAGCTTCACGCCGATCTTCTCCAAGTGCAGGCGGGCCACTTCCTCGTCCAATTTCTTGGGCAGGATGTACACGCCGGGCTGGTAGGTTTCCCGGTTTCTCCAGAGGTCCAACTGGGCCAGCGTTTGGTTGGCGAAGCTGTTGCTCATCACGAAGCTCGGATGGCCCGTGGCGCAGCCCAGGTTCACGAGGCGGCCTTCCGCCAGCAGGTAGATCGAGTTGCCCGTCGGGAACATGTACTTGTCCACCTGCGGCTTGATGTTCGTGTGCTTGATGCCCGCGTAGGTCACCAGCGCGTCCACCTGGATCTCGTTGTCGAAGTGGCCGATGTTGCACACCACGGCCTGGTCCTTCATCGCCTTCATGTGCTCGATGGTGATGACATCGACGTTGCCTGTCGTCGTCACGTACAGGTCGGCCCGGCCGAGCGTGTCCTCGATGGGGCACACCTCGAAGCCTTCCATCGCCGCCTGGAGGGCGTTGATGGGGTCGATCTCCGTCACGATCACCCGCGCGCCCTGGCCGCGCAACGATTGCGCGCTGCCCTTGCCCACGTCGCCGTAGCCACACACCACCGCTACCTTGCCCGAGATCATCAGGTCCAGCGCGCGGTTGATGGAGTCCACCAGCGAGTGGCGGCAGCCGTAGAGGTTGTCGAACTTCGACTTCGTCGCCGTATCATTCACGTTGAACGCCGGGACGAGCAGCTTGCCCTGGTTATGCAGCTTGTAGAGGCGGTGCACGCCCGTCGTCGTCTCCTCGGACACACCCTTCCACTCTTTGACCATCTCGTGGAAGATGTACGGGTTCTCGGCGTTGACTTTCTTGAGCAGGGCTTTGATGACGCCCTCTTCATGGCTGCCCGAGGGGCTGTTCACCCAATCGTCGCCCTCTTCGAGTTCGTAGCCTTTGTGGAGCAGCAGCGTCACGTCGCCACCGTCGTCCACGACCATCTGCGGGCCCTTGCCCTCGGGATTGACCAGCGCCTTCCAGGTGCAGTCCCAGTATTCTTCCAGCGTCTCGCCCTTCCAGGCGAACACCGGCACACCTGCCTTGGCGATGGCGGCGGCGGCGTGGTCCTGGGTCGAGAAGATGTTGCACGAGGCCCAGCGCACGTCGGCACCCAGGTCCACGAGCGTCTCGATCAGGACGGCCGTCTGGATGGTCATGTGCAGGGAGCCGACGATACGAACCCCGGCGAGGGGCTGTTCGGCCGAGTACTTCTCGCGGATGGCGATGAGGCCCGGCATTTCCTTTTCGGCGATTTCAATCTCCTTGCGGCCGAATTCGGCCAGGGACAGGTCGCGGACGGCGAAGTCCTGGTCGGCGGAGATGGCGGGGGCGTTGATGGTAGCGGTGCTCATGGTATTTGGGCTGCTGAATTGGTCTGACGTGGTCGATTGGGTGGTTACCGGGTGGTCCTTAGACAGCGGCCTTGAGCGCATCGACCTTGTCGCGCTTTTCCCAGGTGAGACTTTCCAGGTCGTCTTCCTTGCCGAAGTGACCGTAGTTGGTCGTTTTCGAGTAGATGGGACGCAGGAGATTGAGTTCGCGGACGATACCCGCCGGTTTGAAGTCGAACACCTCGCGGATGGCTTTTTCGATTTTGCCTTCGTCCGTTGTGTTCGTGCCGAAAGTGTTGACGCTGATGCTGACCGGGTCGGGGAAGCCGATGGCGTAGGCGAATTGCACCTCGCAACGCTCCGCCAGCCCTGCCGCGACGACGTTCTTGGCCACGTAGCGGCCCATGTACGCCGCCGACCGGTCCACCTTGGAGGGGTCCTTGCCCGAGAACGCGCCGCCGCCGTGCCGGCCCATGCCACCGTAGGTGTCCACGATGATCTTGCGGCCCGTCAGGCCGCTGTCGCCCTCGGGTCCGCCGACCACGAACCGGCCGGTCGGATTGACGAAAAAGCGCGTTTTTTCGTCGAGCAGGTGCACCGGGATGACCTTTTTGATGAGCATCTCGACGATCACGCCGCGGATTTCCTTGTGCTTCACGTCCGCCGCGTGCTGCGTGCTGACGACCACGGTGTCCACCCGCACGGGTTTGTGGTCCTCGTATTCCACGGAAACCTGCGTCTTGGCGTCGGGCCGCAGCCAGGGCAGTTCCTCGCTCTTGCGCAGGCGCGCCAGTTCCTGGCCCAAACGGTGGCTCAATTGGATGGGCAGCGGCATCAACTCCGGAGTCTCGTTCGTGGCGTAGCCGAACATCAGGCCCTGGTCGCCCGCGCCCTGTTCGTCGGTGTCCTTGCCCTCGTGCGCGTCGTCGTTGACGCCCTGGGCGATGTCGTGCGACTGCTCGCTGAGCGCGCAGAGGATCTGGCAGGTGTCGGCCTGGAACATGCAATCCTTGTTCGTGTAGCCGATCTCGCGGATCGCGGCGCGGGTCTCGGCGAGGTAATCGAACTTGGCGCTGGTGGTGATTTCACCGGCCAGCACGACGACGTTGCCCTTGGCCAGGGTCTCGCAGGCCACGCGGCTCTTGGGGTCCTGCGCCAGGCAGGCATCGAGGATGCGGTCGCTGATGGTGTCGCACACCTTGTCGGGGTGGCCTTCGGTGACGGATTCGCTGGAGAAAAGATAGTGGCGTGCCATGCGGAGAAGTAGCGGTTTCGAGGGATGAATGGTTGGGGACCAATTCGGTCGAGCTTCTCTTTAACGGCACTTTTTTTGCCGCGCAAGAAATATTTATAAACAAATCATGATGGATTGATATATAGATGAACGCCGAACCTCTTGTACCCTCGGCATGATACAGGATACAGGGGGCAGGATGGGAGCAGCGGTGTGTGCGATACGCTCGAAACCGGCGGGATTTTTAACCCTCTCTCCCTCTGCCCCCTGCCTCTTGCATCCTGCTCACGCCGCAGGTGCCTCCGCCATGCCTTCCATCATCCAATCTTTGCGCCTCCTGGCCGACGCCACCCGGCTGCGGCTGCTCCTGCTGCTCGAACAGGCAGAACTGACGGTCGCGGAGATCCAGGAGATCCTCAACATGGGCCAGTCGCGCATCTCCACCCATCTGGCCCAACTCAAGCGCGCGGGGCTGATCCGCGACCGCCGCGCGGGCAAGAACGTCTACTACGGGCTCGCGCCGGAAGAGGATTCTCAGGCCCGATGGCGCGAGATCGTCGCCGCCAGCGCGCGCGAGATTCCCGAGAGCACCATCGACCGCACCGCGCTCGGGCTCGTGCTGCGCAAGCGCGAGGACCGCGCGCGGGATTATTTCAACCGGCTCGCCGGGAAGTTCGGGCGCAGCTACTGCCCCGGGCGATCCTGGCAGGGGCTGGGCAACATGCTGCTCAAGCTGCTGCCGCCCATGGTCATCGCCGACCTGGGCGCGGGCGAGGGCACGCTGTCTCAGTTGCTCGCTACCACGGCGCACCGGGTCATCGCCGTGGATAACTCCGAGAAGATGGTTGAATACGGCTCCGGTCTCGCCCGCGAGCACGGTTTCACGAACCTGGAATACCGGTTGGGCGACATCCAGACACCCCCCATCGAACCCGCGAGTGTGGACCTCGCCATCTTTAGTCAGGCATTGCACCATGCCAACCAGCCCGCGCGCGCCCTTGCGGGTGCGGAGCAAATCCTCAAGCCGGGTGGCCGGGTGGTCATCCTCGACCTGCTCAGCCACGGCTTCGAGCAGGCGCGCGAGCTTTACGCCGACCTCTGGCTCGGGTTCAGCGAGGTGGAGATGCACCAACTGCTCGAAAGCAATGGTTTCGAGCAAATTGACGTGTCGGTCGTAGCGCGCGAGGAGGAAAGCCCGCACCTGCAAACGCTGCTCGCCACGGGATCGAAGAAAAAATGATTTCTAACTGCCCGGTTGTCGTCGCCACAGCTTAGAAACACCGCGCCAGTGGCATCAGCTTCTCCCCGCAACGGCGCTCCTCCGAGGAAAAGAACGGCTGCGTTGGCGGCAAGACTATACGGGCGTCGGTGCCGCCGGTGCGACGGAGCCGAGCACCTCGTCCAGCGTCGCCACAAATTCCTCCAACCCCGTGCTGGGCACGATGATGGTGTTGCGCCGTCCGTGGGCCTCTTCGGTGATGCGCAAGAACCGACCCCGGTCGTTCTCACGGTATTCGATGTAGAAGTGCTTGCGTTCGACTTGCAGTTCCTGCGCGGCGATAATGTTGTCCATACTTTTCAGGGGAGGGAGAGGGGCAGATTGGGGAGATGCCCGTTAAACCAACCGTTGTACTATTTCTTGCCACACCCGGACGGCGAAGCAACCGATTATTTTGTTACAATGCACGGTGCCGGACGGTTCACCAACAGGGAAAATCGTTCCCTTTCAACCATTTATCGTCATCGTGAACGCGGGAACGCGCACAAGCAGGCGCGATCCCGCCTCGTCGCAGGCCAGTAGCGCGCCCTCCGCGATGCTGTCCGCCGCGACGACGTGATAATTTTCGTAGCGGTACGACTCTCCCGGCCCGACTCTGGGGAAGCGCCCTGCCACGCCGTCGCCCTCAATGACGTGGCAGCGGCCCGACGCTGTTTCCTTGATCACCCACTTGCGTGCCTTCACCGTGATCGCTGCGGCGGAAGCGTTGCAAACCGTGACCGCATAAATGAAGGCGAAGGGCCGGTCTGGCGGGGCGTCAAGGGCGGGCGTGAAAACGACGCTGTCCACGCGGGCAAAAATTCCCTCGCGCTCTTGCAGCGGCGAAGCCGCCGTGGAATACACTGGCCGCTGGATTCTCATGCGCGGGCGTCCGGTAAAAATGGTCCGCCCGAGCGACACGGAACGCGCGCTGCCCCCCTTTGTCAATCCCCCTCGTTCCCCTCGGTCGCTTCCACCCACCCGCCGTCCCTTCCATGTGCACCGCATTTTCTGATCTGCCCGTGGCACTGACCATCGCCGGTTCGGATTGCTCCGCGGGCGCGGGAATCCAGGCCGATCTGAAGACGTTTCGCGCGTGCGGCGTGTACGGCCTGACGGCCGTGACCTGCGTCGTGGCCGAGGTGCCCGGGCGCGTTGTAGCGGTGCAAGCCTTGGAACCGGTTATCGTGCGCCAGCAGATCGAACTCTGCCTGGCAGCGTTTCCGGTCGCCGCGATCAAGACGGGGATGTTGTATTCCCAGGAAATCATCGAACGGGTGGCGGAAGCATACGCCGGTTTACCCGCTGCCGCCCGGCCGCCGCTCGTCGTGGACCCGGTGATGCTCGCGACGAGCGGTGATTCCCTGTTGCGCGGAGGGGGGGCGGTGACGGCATACCAGGAGCGCCTGTTCCCGCTGGCTGCGCTCGTCACGCCGAACCTCGACGAGGCCCGGGCGCTGCTCGGTGGCCCGCCGTTGACGAGCGCCGACGCGATGCGTGAGGCCGGCCGGGCTCTCTGCGCCCGGTATGGGGTGGCGTTCCTGATGAAGGGCGGTCATCTCGGCGGCGATACGGCGCTGGACGTGCTCTCCACCCCGGACGGCGGCAGCGTGGATTTCACGGCAGGCTTCACGCGGGGATTTTCCACGCACGGCACCGGCTGCACGTATTCGGCGGCCATCACCGCCGGGTTGGCAACCGGCCTGCCGTTGGCGCAGGCGGTCGCGCAAGGAAAGAGCTACGTCACGGGTACGATTGCCCACGGCCTCCGCTGGACGAGGCACGGCCGCCGCACCGATGCGCTGCGGCACTGAACCCGCCCGTTGCGTCCACCAGCCGGATTTGGCTTCATCTTTTTGCCTGTTCCGGCATCCTCCCCGGCATGAAGGTCCTCATCATCGGCGGTGGCGGGCGGGAACACGCGCTGGCGTGGAAGCTCTCGCTCTCGCCCCGCGTCGAGAAAATCTACTGCGCGCCGGGAAACGCGGGCACCGCGCTGCTCGGCGAGAACGTCCCGCTCGCCATCACGGATGGCGAAGGATTGCTGGCCTTTGCACAGGCCCACGCCATCGGCCTGACCGTCGTCGGCCCGGACGACGCGCTCGCGGCCGGGATCGTGGACCGCTTCCAGGCCGCCGGTCAGCGTATCTTCGGCCCCACGCAAGCGGCGGCGAAGCTGGAGTGGTCGAAGGTGTTCACCAAGGAATTCCTCAGCCGCCACCAGATCCCGACCGCCGCAGCGGGCAACTTCGACGCCACCGCCGATGCGCTTCGCTTCTGCGAGGAAAAATCGTACCCGTTGGTCATCAAGGCCGACGGCCTCGCTACAGGCAAGGGCGTCATCATCGCCGAAAACGTCCTGGAGGCCGAAGCCGCCATCCGTGAGATGCTCGACGGCGGACGTTTCGGCGCGGCCGGAAGCCGGATTCTCATTGAAGAGTTCCTCCGGGGCCGTGAATGTTCCCTCCATGCGCTGGTGGATGGCCGGAGCTACCAGCTCCTGCCCGTCGCGCAGGACCACAAACGTATCGGCGAGGGCGACCACGGCGCGAACACCGGCGGCATGGGCACCGCCAGCCCACCGCCCATTCCGCTGGGCGTGGACGTGGAACGGCGGGTCCACGCCGAGATCATGGAACCCATCCTGCGCGGCTTGCAAGCGGACGGCCTGCGCTTCCAGGGGCTGCTCTTCCCCGGCCTGATGCTCACCGCCGACGGTCCGAAGGTGCTGGAGTTCAACGCGCGCTTCGGTGACCCCGAGACGCAGGTGCTCCTGCCCCGGTTAAAGAACGACCTACTCCCCGTGCTGGAGGCGGTGATCGACGGTCGGCTGGACCAGGTCGCTCTCGCCTGGGACCCACGCCCGGCGGTGTGCGTCGTGCTCGCCTCGCAGGGGTATCCTGGCGCGTATGAAACCGGCAAGCCCATCGGTGGCCTCGCTTCGGTGACGCAGCCGGACGTTTTCGTTTTCCACGCGGGTACGAAGTCCGGTCCCGGCGGCGAAACCCTGACCTCGGGTGGCCGGGTCCTGGGGGTGACGGCGCTGGGCGACACGCTGGCGGCAGCCCGCGCCCGCGCCTACGAGGCCGCCGCCTGCATCACTTTCGAGGGATGTTACTTCAGGCGCGACATTGCCGCCGGGGGCGGCCTCGGCTAGATTCACGCCCATGCCGTCCGGAATTCGCCCCGTCCCCCGAGGTTCGCGCTGGCCGCACCTCGTCTTTGCCGTCGCGTTCGCATGGGGAACGTCCTCCGGGAGCCCCCGGGCTTCCGCCGCGGGGCAGCAGGCCGCGCCGCCATCCGCGCCGACGGCGGCGTCGCCTGCGCCGGCGGCGAGCCCCACCCCCTCCGCGCCACCGGCGGTCTCACCACCACCCGCACCGGTGCCGCCGCCCGCGTCCACCCCACCCCCGGTCCCCCCGCCGACACCTGCGCCAGCCCCCAATACGACTCCGGTTCCTTCCCCCGCCCCGACGCCCGCGCCCCCGGGCGTGCCCACGGTGGAAGGTGCTGCCCCCACCCCACCGGAGAATTCGCAGGACAAGCTCATCGACGCCCTCAACCCGGGCGAACTCCAGGAAGCAATCAATCTCCTGCGGGCCAACTACATCCGCCCGCCCGACGTGGATGACCGCGCCCTTGGCCGGGCCACGCTGACCGGCCTGCTCACGCGGCTGGACCACGGGGCCATGCTCCTGCCCAAGCCCGGCGGGCCCGCTCCCACCGCCGGGGTTGAATCCGCGCCGGACGCTTTCCGCGCGGACACGGTGGGACACAACATCGGTTACATCCGCTTTGGCGCTTTCACGCGCGATCACCTGGGCGACCTCGACCGCACGCTCAAGAGCTTCGCGGAAAAAGGCGTGCCCGCGTTGATCCTCGACCTGCGCGCCACCGCCGCGAGCAGCGACTACGAACTCGCCGCCGACGTGATCCGCCGCTTCGTGGCCAAGGGCAAGCCGCTTTTTACCCTGCGCAAGCCCGGCAATAACCAGGAGCGTTTGTTCACTTCTAACTCCGAGCCCGCGTTCAACGGCACGGTGCTCCTGGCCGTGGACGGCGATACGGCCGGGGCCGCCGAGGCCGTGGCCGCCGTGATCCGCTTCTACAACCACGCGCTCGTCGTCGGCACGAACTCCGCCGGGCAAGCCGTCGAGTACGCCGACCTGCGCCTGGGCGGCGGCGGCACCCTGCGGGTGGCCGTCAGCCAGGTGCTCCTGCCTGCGAATCTGAGCATCTTTCCCGATGGCGTGCCGCCGGATCTCACCGTCAAGATGCCTCGGGCGGACAAACTCGCCGTGTACCGCCAGAGCCTCGACAAGGGTATGGGCCCGTTCGTGGAGGAAACCGAGCGTCCGCGCTTCAACGAGGCCGCGCTGGTCAGCGGCGTCAACCCCGAGCTGGACGCCGCGCGCGACGCCCAGGCGGCCCGCCGCCGGGGCGATCCGCCGCCCCGGCCGCCATTGCGCGACACGGTGATCCAGCGCGCACTGGACCTCGCCACCACCATCACGACATTAGACCATCCGGCCCCGGCCCCCACCGCGCACTGATCGGGGCGGCTTCACCGCACCAGCGCCTTGTCCAGGGGCGGCAGCGCCTCGTCCGCCGGTGCCTGCACCCGTGGCGCCCGGCCAACCAGCCGGTACCCCAAGAACACCACCGCGCCCGGCAGGCTCCAGAGCGCCTTCATCCCGAACCCGAGCGACCCGATCAACGCCCCCGTGGCGGGTGGCACGCCGGACAGGCCGTGCAGCAGGTTCTGGAACAACGTTTCCCGCAACCCGATCCCGGCCAGGCTGATGGGCAAGGCGGTCAGCGTGTTCTCAATCGGCATCACCGAGAAAACATCCCAGAACCCCGCCGCCGGGCTGCCGGTCCCACGCAGGGCCATCGCCGCGCAACAGAAGCTCGTGTAATAACACACGTGTGACGCCAGTGTCGTCGCAAACGCCGCCGTCGTCCGCCGCCAGTCCCGCCCGAACTGCTGGAACGCCCCGCCCGTGTCACGCACCCAACGCGGCAGCGGCAGCCGCGCGAACGCTCCCGAGCGCGCCGCGAGCAACGACAACAGCAGCGACCCCGCCCCGGCCGCCAGGATCAACGCCACGAGGCGCACCATCTGCACGCCCGCCGCCGAATGGCTTAGCCAGCCGTAACGCGCCGTCAGGATGACCGACGCCATGACGATCAACGCCAGCATCCCCATGAGGCGGTCCATCACCACGACGGTCAGCGCGTCCAGCTTCTTGTCCGGCGCGTCCTTGATCAGGTAATAGACCCGCATCGCGTCGCCGCCGACCAACCCGGGCGTGAACGTCAGGAAGAACTCGCTAATGAACAGGATCGCCCCCGCCCGGGTCCAGCCGAGCTGGAACCTTTGCACACGCAACAGCGTCTGCCAGCGTATGACCGCCAGCGCCTCGACACCCCCGTAGATACATAGCCCCGCCCCCAGCCACCGCCAGTCCGCCGCGCGCAACGTCGCCGCCATCTGCGCGCGTTTGGACGCGTCGTGGAACACGTAGGCCAGCGCGCCGCCGGTCACGGCGAGTTGCAGCAACACGCCACAGACTTTTTTCACGGAGGCAGCGGTCATGGCTAGCGGAAGGAAGAGAACAAATACCCAATGACCACGGCTCAATGACCAACGATGCCCGAGGAAACGCCGTAATCCTTCTGACGGTGCAATGCTCGCAGTTCACCCCTCATTGCCGTCTTTTCTGGTTTGGTCATTGTTCATTGGAACCTGGTCATTCCTTCCCCTGGTTCTTAGCGGCTACTCCCCTGCACGGGCAAGCATTTCGTCGCGCACCGCCTTGAACTCGCCCCCCGGCACCCAGACGGGATATTCCTTTTGGTTGATGATCCGGTAGCCGACCTCGCACAGGAGTTGCGCGTCCTGCACCGCGCCCGACAGGTCCCACGCCGGGTTCAGGTTGTCAGAGGGCTGGTGATAATGCTTGGCGGTGTATTCGTCGCTCTTCTCGTGTCCGAAGCCGGCCGCCTGCCCGATCACTTCCTTCCCGCTGCTTGGATATAGGCAGGGCACGCCGCGCTTGGCGAATTCGAAGTGGTCCGCGCGGTAGAAATACCCTTTCTCGGGCCGGGTGTCGGCAACCACACGGCGTCCCTGCGCGGTGGCGGCGGCGATGAGCACGGCGTCCAGGTCCGAATGCCCGGAACTGATGTTTTCGAGGTCCGTGGTCGCCCCCCAGACGTTGACCCCGTCGATGTTGATGTCCGCGAGCGTTTTCTCCAGGGGATGCAGCGGATGGGTCGCATAATACTTCGCCCCGAGCAGGCCGGATTCCTCCGCCGTGGGTGACATGAACAGGATCGAGCGCGCGGGCGGCGGGGACATTTGCGTGAACGCCTTCGCCACGGCCAGCACCAGCGCCACGCCCGAGGCGTTGTCCACCGCGCCGTGGTAGATTTTGGGGGCCTCGCCCGGCGCGTCCTTGCGGCCGAGGTGATCCCAGTGGGCGCTGTAGATGATGCACTCGTCGCGCAATGCCGGGTCGCTGCCTTCCAGCCGGGCGACGACGTTGCGTGATTGGAAGGAGCGCAGTTCGCTCGTCAGGTCGAAGCTCGCCGTTGCCGCCAGCGGCACCGGGCGGAAATCCTGGCGTACCGCCGCCTTTTTGAGTGCGTCGAAATCCTGCCCGCCGTCGGCGATCAACTGGCGGGCGACCTCCAGCGAAACCCAGCCGCGGATCGGCACCGCGCCCAGGTGCTTGTCGGCGGCGTCGATCTCGAACACCTCGCGCGTCCAACTCGATTCCACGACGGAATAAGGGTAGCCCGCCGGTCCCGTCTCGTGGATCAGCACGGCGGCTGCCGCGCCCATCTTCGCGGCGATTTCGTACTTGTACGTCCAGCGGCCGTAGTAGGTCATCGCGCGGCCTTTGAAGAGCGTCTCGTCCAGTTTGTCAGGGTCTGCCGGGTCGGGCACGGCGGGGTCGCCACTGAGCATCAGGATCGTCTTGCCCTTTACGTCCACGCCCTTGTAGTCGTCCCAGCCGTATTCCGGCGCGACGACCCCGTAGCCGACGAACACCACCTCCGCGCCGCGCACCGTCACCTCGGGCACGAGCCGCGAGGAGGTCGCCACAAAATCGCTCGGGTAGTTCAGCGTCGTTTCCTGGCCCCCGACGGTCAGACGCATGGCAGGCTTGCCTTTGATCCCGGCCAGCGGCACGTCCTGGACGTAGGTCCCGTCCGGGTTGCCGGGCCGGAGCCCGAGTTGCTTGAACTGGTCCGTGATGTACGCGACGGAAAGTTCCTCTCCCTTCGATCCCGGCGAGCGGCCCTCGTATTCGTCGGACGCGAGCACGGTGATGTGGGCGAGCATCTCGTCGCCGTCGATGGCCGCGAGCGCGGCCGGTGGTGCCTGGAACGAAGCGGGGAGCGGAGCGGCGGATGTGGTCATGCCAATCACTACGGCCAAAACGTCGGGTTTACCGACATTTTTTTGGGCTCGCCAACCCCGCTCAAGGGTGCTTGCTGGCCGCCGGGCTGGCGCTGGCTGCCGGGGCAGGCGGCGGGGACAAGACCGGGAGCGGGGATGCCGCCGGGGCAACGCCCGGCAGAACGGCTGGCTTGCCGGACAAGGCGCCGGGCGTGACGCTCGCTTTCGCCCCCGGCCCGGGGGCGGCTGAACCCGGCGGCGTGGCAGTCGGCATGACCGCCGGTGCCGGCGAAGGCGTCGGCGTCGGCGTCGGCGTCGGCAGGACGCTGACCCATTCGTGCAGCGTCCCCGCGTTTCCGCCGATTTCGTTGAGCAGGGCCTGGCAGCGCTGCCGGATTTTTCCCAGGTCCGGCGGCCCGGGCGGCTGGTCGGCGCTGCCGGGGAACACGAGGTACGTGATCTTGAGGTCGGCGACCGGGCTGCGCAACGGGGTCGCGCGCGGGTCCACGGCCTGCGCGAGCCGCAAGCTGGCTTCGCCCAATTGGTAGCTCGGTCCAATGTCGCCAAAAATCGCCGGGTAGAGTTCGTTCCCCGCCAGCACGACGACGTAATCCCCCAGCTTCGGCTGGAATGGGTGCCCGTTCTGACGCACCATGAATCCCGGCAGCACGACGTAGGGATCGTTCCTGGCGATCAGCGAGCTATAATGATCCACCTGCAGGAGGTCGTTGCGGAGCGCGTCGATGGCGGCCTGCGCGATGTGCCGCGCCGCGGGGGCGGCGGTCTTCAGGTCGTTTTCCAGTCGCGCGAGCCGGTCCTGGTACACTTTGAGCAGCGGGTTCACCGCTGGCGTGCGCCGGGGCCATTTGTAGCTGGTCAGCGGCTGGAAGTTGGGGTCGCTCGTATCCACCTCGGGCAGGCGGTCCGGGTCCGACCCATCGCTGTCCACATCCATGTCGCTCTGGATGAGCAGCGCCTTGCGTTTGGAGTCCGGGTCCTGGAGTTCGAGGATGGTGTCCGTGTCGTAGAACGTGTCGCGCGGCATCAGCGCATCCAGCCGCGTGAGGTTCTGGCGCAGCAGGTCGGTCTTGAGCTTGTAGACGCCAAAGTAGAATTGCGACACCGCCGCCTTGTCCAGCAGGACCGGCAGCTTCGGCAGCACGGCGGCGAGTGTCGGCGCACTGTGGGCGAGTTCCTCGGCCGTGCGTGCCGGGACGGGCACTTTGATCTGGACCTGCAAATCCAGCGTGTAATCGGGCGCAATTTCACGTTCGTAGCTGGCGGCGCGGCCGGGGGTGGTTTCAAAGGTGGTCTGCACCTGCCAACCGTTGTAGAGCCGGGCCACCTCGCGCGATTTCGGCGGGATCACCAGTTGGGTGGGCAACGGCGTCGGTGTGGGGGTCGGCAGCGGCGTCGGCGTGGGAACGGGGGTCGGCGTGGGCGTGGGCTCGGGCGTTGGAGTCGGGGTTTGCCCGCCGAGCTTCGCCGGGAGGTGCTGGACGATCCAGCCACGCAGGGCCCCGGGCAGGATGACGCCCAGGAGCAACCCACCCATCAGGCCGAACAGGACGAGCAGCAGCGGCAGGCAACAGCCCGGCCGTCCCCGCTTCCTCGGCAGTGGCGTGCTGTCAAACATGCACCACCACGATCCGGCACAACAGCACGATGGCCAGCACGGCCCCGATGAGCGACAGCGGCACCACGTAGCCCGCCGGATTGCGCTTCCCGCGCAGCAGCGCCGGGAGGAACCGGCCCAGCAGCGCGAGACACACGAGCATCTCGATCACCAGGCCCGCCTGCCAGCCGACGGGGATCATCAGCGCACCGACGATGATCAGCAGGCCGCTGACGCCGCCCGCGATCAGCGAGGCGCGGCTGTTCGCCATCCGGTAGCCCATGACTCCGCCGAGGATCATCACCAGGCCGAACACGAGGAAGTACACCTTGATGTCGAACAGCAAGGCCGGGTACACCGGTCCCACGGCGACCGTGTCGGCGAGAGAAATGACGGGAAGGAGCAGGGTCATGGCGGGAGCGGGATCAGGCCGTGCGCCACGCGGGACGCGGTGCCGGCTGCGAACGGGAAGCAAAGAACAGCCGCAGGAAAAACAGGGGCAAAAGCGCGAAGAGAAGGGGAGCCCACGACATCCAGAAGCCTGGAATCGCGCGCGCCTGATCCCGGGACACCGCCCGCAATGCCACCCGCGCGACCTCTTCGACCGGCACCTTGACGAAGTCGGGCGCGTGCTTGTGCTCGGGCCGGCCCGGGCGGGCCGCCACGGCCTGGAACTCCGTGTCCACGGGGCCAGGGCAGAGGTAGGTCACGGAGATGCCCGTGCCGCGCAATTCGGCGCGCAAACCTTCGGAAAAACTGCTCACGTAAGCCTTGGTGGCGGCGTACACCGCGAGGTTGGGGATCGGCAGCAGGCTGGCAACGGAGCTGACGTTGAGGATGGCCCCCGGGCGATGCCGCCGCAACGGCAGGATGAGCTGGTGGCACAGGCTGGTCAGAGCCACGACGTTGACCTGCAACATCTGGTCGATCTTGGGCCACTCGCTCGACTCGAACGAGCCCACGTCACCGAACCCGGCGTTGTTGATGAGGAAGTCCAGGTCGAGCCCTTCATGGGCGAGGAATTGACAGAGACCGTCGATCTGCGCGGGCACGGCGAGGTCCACCGTCTGGCAGAACACGCGCAAGGTCGGGTTGATTTCGAGCAATTCGGCCCGCACACTTTCAAGCCGGTCGGTGCGCCGCGCCGCGAGCACGAGCGTCCCGGCCAAAGGGGCGAGTTGCAGCGCGATCTCGCGGCCGATGCCGGCGGACGCCCCCGTGATCAGGGCGGTGCATTCTAGGAAGTCTTTCATGACAAAAAGCGGGGTTTCCCGGGCCCCCGGCAGCGCGGCGAAGCCGGGGAGACGCGCAATTCTAAATTGCCCTTCCCAATCGGCAACCTTAGAATTGTACGAATTTCCCTAGGTCGGGAAAGGCGGAAGCTGGGCGCGAAAAGGAGCCCGGGCGTCGTCTCTGCCGTACCCACCTTTCCCGAGCGACCCATCCCGCAGGCAATTGCCCGCCGTTTCTGATCTGCCTTCCGACTTCATGCACGTCCAACAACTCGACCAACAAACCCCGTTCACTACGAAGGACGGCTCGACCATCCGCAGCATCCTCGACCGCACGAATGCCCCCGTTCGGCAACAGAGCCTGGCCGAAGCTACCATCCCTGCCGACTCGTCCACCCAGCGGCATTATCACCGGGCTAGCGAAGAGTTCTATTTTATCCTGGAAGGCAGCGGCGAGATGGATCTGGACGGCGAGATCCGCGTTCTACACCCCGGCGACGGCGTGCTGATCCCCGCTGGCGCGTGGCACACGATCACGGCGCTTTCCCCGCTGCGGATGCTCTGCTGTTGCGCCCCGCCGTATTCACACGATGACACCTTCTTTGAGTGACCTGTCCAACGTCTTCGTCACCGGCACGGATACCGGGGTGGGCAAGACTTACACCACCGCACTGCTCGTGCGCCACTTGCGCGCGCGGGGATTCGACGCGGTGGGCTTCAAGCCGATCTGCTGCGGGTCGCGCGAAGACGCGGAAATCCTCCATGCCGCGGCGGACGGCGCGTTGGAGTTGAACGAGGTCAACCCTGTCTGGCTCCGTGCTCCGGCATCCCCGTATGCTGCCAGCCTGATCGAGAGCCGGTCCGTGGACCTCGCCCTGATCCACGAAACTTACGCCGCGCTCCGGGCGTGCCACCGTTCCGTGGTGGTGGAAGGCGTCGGTGGATGGCTCGTCCCGATCCGCCGCGATTACACCGTGGCGGACCTCGCGCGCGACTGCGGACTTCCTGTCGTGGTGGTCGTGCTCAACCGCCTGGGCGCGCTCAACCACACCGCCTTGACCGTTCGCCACATCCAGAGCACCGGACTGACCTGCGCGGGTTTGATCCTCAACGATGGTCCTGCCGTTCCGGCGCATGACGCCGAAGCCGCAGCGGTCGCCACCGTGACGAACGGAGCAATTTTAGAAGAGTGGTTAGGGGTGCCGATCCTCCACACGCTGACTGCCGGGCAGCAAACTCTGTAAATGCCGCCTGAACAACAGTGTAATGTGGCTTTACGCAACACTATCGTCACCTACAGAGACGGAAAAGGG
>CAXTVY010000035.1:0-8071 GCA_964247665.1 uncultured Chthoniobacterales bacterium
CGCCGTGGTCTGGCGCAGCAGTTCCAGCCGCTCGTCGCTGGAGAACAACGCTTGTTTCTGGCTGTTGACGGCCACGGCAACGATGACCTCATCAAAGAGTTTCGCGGCGCGATCGATCACATCGAGGTGACCGTTGGTGACGGGGTCGAAGCTGCCCGGATAGATGGCGCGGCGCATGGGGGGAGATGGTGAGACGAATAAGGAAGCGGAAACCTGGATCAGCGCAACCACCCAGCTGGCCTGGAGTTAAAGAGGAAAGAGGAACGCTGACGAATGAGTTCAGAATGGGTTCAGAAAGAGCGGACAAACTTCTTGAAGAATTGCTTCAACTGCTCCGTCCGTTCTGTTGTTAGTACCTCTTGCAGTACCACACCATCCTATGAAAATCCGTCAGTCCCTGTTATTAGCTCCCGCCGTCCTGCTCCTCTTGGGCGGCTGCACCGACACCGTCGTCGTCCGCGAGCCTCGGCCGCGTCCGGCCGTGGTAGTAGCGGGCGGCCCGCCCCCACCCCCGGCGCTGATCGTCGAGACCCCCGGCCCGCGGCCGTATGATCGTGCCATCTTCCATCGTGGCCACTGGCGCTGGAACGGTCGGCGCTACGTCTGGGTCCGCGGCTACTACGCCCGCGTCTGACGCGCCCATTTTGCTGGTCGGCCGCCCTGCCTACCATCACTCCCATTCGATGGTGCTGGGCGGCTTGCTGGAAATGTCGTAGCACACACGGTTGACGCCCTTGACCTCGTTGCAGATGCGTCCGGAGATACGCGCGAGCAGTTCGTAGGGCATCCGCACCCAGTCGGCCGTCATGCCGTCTTGACTTTCGACGATGCGCAGTGCGACCGTGTTTTCGTAGGTCCGCTCGTCGCCCATCACGCCCACTGAACGTACCGGGAGCAGCACCGCGAACGATTGCCAGACGCGGTAGTACCAGTCGCTTGACTTCATCTCGTTGACGACAATCGTGTCCGCCTCGCGCAGGATACGCAGCCGTTCCTCGGTTACCTCCCCGAGGATACGCACCGCCAGCCCGGGGCCCGGGAACGGTTGACGCTGCACAACTTCCTTTGGCAGGCCGAGTTGCGAGCCGACCTGACGTACCTCGTCCTTGAAGAGTTGCCGCAACGGTTCCAGCAACTCGAATTCCATGTCGTCCGGCAGGCCACCGACGTTGTGGTGGCTCTTGATCAGCGCCGCCGGGTTGCCGGAGATCGAGACACTTTCGATCACGTCCGGGTACAGCGTGCCCTGGGCGAGAAAGCGGTGGTTACCCTCGTGGCCGTCGCCTTTCAGCTCGACGGCGGCGCGCTCGAACACACGCACGAACTCGTTGCCGATGATCTTGCGTTTCTGCTCGGGGTCGGTCACACCGGCGAGTTTTTCCAGGAATCGCTCGGAGGCATCGACGTACTTGAGCTTGATGTGGAAGTTATCACCAAAGAGCTTCTGCACCGCGTCGGCCTCGTTTTCGCGCAACAGCCCGTTGTTGACGAAGATGCACGTCAACTGGTCGCCAATGGCCTGGTGCAGGAGCATCGCCGCGACGGATGAATCCACCCCGCCGCTCAGGCCCAGAATCACTTTATCCGGGCCGACCGTCCGGCGAATTTCTGCGCAAGTCTGCTCGATGAACGAGCCCATCGTCCAGTCCGTCGTGCAGCCGCAAACCTTGTAGACGAAGTTCTGGATGATCTCGCGCCCCCGGGGGGTGTGCGCGACCTCGGGGTGAAACTGCATTCCGAACAGGCGTTTGGCCGGATGCTCGATGACCGCATAAGGCGAGTTTTCCGAGCGGGCGACAGCCCGAAAACCCTCCGGCAGCGCCCGGAGTTTGTCGCCATGGCTGTTCCAGATGTCGAGCTTCTCGGTGAGCCCTTGGAACAGCGCGCAGTCAGGCGATTCCACCTGCAACGTGCCCGGGCCGTATTCACGCCTCTCACCCGCTTCCACCTTGCCACCCAGGTGGTGCGCCATGAGTTGCAACCCGTAGCAGATGCCCAGCACCGGCAGGCCGAGCGTGAACAGCGCCGGGTCGGGCTGCGGCGCGTTGGGTGCGTACACGCTCGCCGGGCCGCCCGAGAGGATGATGCCCTTGGCTCCCAGCGTCCGCAGTTCCGCTGCCGGGGTGTCGTAGCGCACGATCTGCGAGTACACCTGACACTCGCGCACGCGGCGGGCGATAACCTGGGTGTACTGCGAGCCAAAATCCAGGATGAGGATTTTGGAGCCGGGGACGGATTCGACGGGCGCGGACATAAGCGGAACGAAGGAGGCTGGACGCCGGGAAGGGCGGTCGGACGAACGGCGGGCGGTGCGGGGATTTTACTTTTTGACGATGAACATGGTCATCGCATCGCCGCGCTTGATCTGGTCCACGATGGCCATGCCCTCGTCGAGCACCTTGCCAAAGACGGTGTATTGCATGTCCAGGTGCGGGGCGTTTTGCAGCACGATGTAGAACTGGCTGTTGGCCGAGTTGGGGTCGTTGGTGCGCGCCATGGCGAGGCTGCCGCGCTCGTTCTTGTAGGCGCGGTTGACCTCCAGGGGCAGGTTGCCGTAGTTCGAGCCGCCCGAACCGACACCGGGGCCGTCCACGCCGTTTTTGCTCTTAGGATCACCGACCTGCGCCACGAAGCCCGGGACGATGCGGTGGAACTGGATGCCGTCGTAGAAACCCTCTTCCGCGAGTTTAAGGATGCGCTCGACGTGCTTGGGAGCAGCGTCGGGGAAAAGCGTGAGGTAGAGGGAACCGGCGGGCACATCCACGCGGACGATGGGGTCCTGGCGGTCGGCGTACTTGGCGTCGCCCGGGAGCGAGGAAGGGGAGTCTGTTTGGCTCATCGACTGATTTAAGGGCAAAAGTCCCGGCACGCCAGCGGAAAAAGCGGCAGCGTTGCCAATGGCCGCACGAAGGTGTTTGATGGCGAAGCCATGAGCTCGACGCCCAAACGATTTTTTACCCCGGAGGAGTATCTGGAACTCGAAGTCAAGGCAGCTTATAAAAGCCAGTATGTCGCCGGGAAAATCTACGCGATGTCCGGCGCGCAGAGTGCGCACGTCATCATCGGGGTCAATGTGATCAGCGCATTGAACAACCACTTCCGGGGTAAAAGCTGGCAGGTGTTTTCAGCGACATGCGCGTGCGGGCGCAACGCGGCGAGCTATACACTTACCCCGACGCATCAGCCCTCTGCGGCAAGCCGCAATACGATCATTCCTCCAAACCCGAGAGCCTGCTCAATCCACATAAGATCTTCGAAGTGCTCTCGCCCTCGACGGAAGCATTTGACCGGGGCGACAAGTTCACGCGCCACCGACGAATCGATTCACTGACCGATTATGTGCTCGTTTCCTCGGAGCGCATGCGGGTCGAGCATTGCGTGCGGCAGGACAATGGCGCGTGGACGCTCAGAGAGTACGATCAGCCTGCGGACCGCGTGCCGCTGCGAAGCGTGAATTGCGAACTGTCATTGGAAGATGTCTATGACAAGGCGTTCTTCCCCGAGCCGGGAACCGAGGGCCGGGTCCAATCACTCCAGTAGGCTCTCAATCTCCTCGAAACTCAGCGTCTCCAGCAGCGGTTCGTCTTTCTCGCGCTCGACCAGGGAGGCGGTCAGTTCCCGCTTGCGGTTCTGAAGGGCGAAGATTTTCTCCTCCACGGTCCCGCGTGCGATGAGCCGGTAAGCCGTCACCACTCGTGTCTGGCCGATACGGTGGGCGCGGTCGGTGGCCTGGGCTTCGACGGCCGGATTCCACCAGGGATCGAAGTGGATCACGGTGTCCGCGCCCGTCAGGTTCAAGCCCACGCCGCCCGCTTTGACGCTGATGAGAAACGCCGTCATGCTTTCGTCGGCCTGGAAGCGGTCCACCTGCACCGTGCGGTCCTTGGGCTTGGTCGAGCCGTCGAGGTAGCAGAAGGGTGTCCGCGATTTTTCAAGGTGACCGGACAGGATCTTCAACATCGACACGAACTGACTGAAGATCAGCACCCGGTGGCCGCCTTCGCGGATTTCTTCGAGTAATTCGTCCAGTAGCGCCAGCTTCGCCGACGACGCCGGTACGACTTCAGGATCGACGTTCGGGGCAGTGCCGTCCTCCGGCAGTCCGAGCAGCCGCAGGTCGCAGCACGCCTGCCGCAGGCGCAGCAGGGCGGTTAGCACAAGCATCCGGCCCGCCCCCTGGTTCTTGTCGCGGCGTGCGGTGTCGAGCTTGAGCCGGCTTTGTTCGAGCAACTGGGCGTACACCTGCGCCTGGGCGGCGGTCAGGTCGCAGAAGGCGGTCTGCTCGATGCGGTCGGGCAACTCGGTAGCCACGTCCTTCTTGCGGCGGCGCAACAGCACGGGGCGGAGGCGGCGGCTGAGACGTTCCCGCACGTTCCCAGCAGCCGGGTCGCCCGGGCGGGCGAGCGGTTGTTCGTAGCGTTCGCGGAAGTCTTGCCGCGAGCCCAGATAGCCTGGCAGGGCGAACCGCATGATCGACCACAGGTCGCGCACGGAATTTTCCATGGGTGTGCCGGTCAGCACGAAACGGTGGCGGCTGCGGAGGGCGCAGGCCGCCTGGGCCACCTGACTATCGGGGTTCTTGATGTGGTGCGCCTCGTCCAGGATGACGGCGTCGAACGTCCGCGCCCGGTAGCGGTCCAGGTCGCGCCGCAGGAGAGCGTAGGAAGTGACCACGAGGTCTGCCCCGTCGATTTTCGCAAACAACGGTGCGCGGTCCGGGCCGTCGATGGGAAGCGTTTTCAGGCCGGGCGTGAACCGGGCGGCCTCGCGCTGCCAATTGTCCACCAAGGAGGTCGGACAAACCACCAGCGAAGGTTGACGGTCCCCGGCATCGGCGTGGCGCATCGAGGCGAGGAACGCCAAGGCTTGGAGCGTCTTGCCCAGCCCCATTTCGTCGGCCAGGATGCCCCCCAGGCCGTTACCCGACAACAGGTGCAGCCAGCGCACGCCGTCGTGCTGGTAGGGCCGCAACGCCTCACCAAGACCCGATGGCAACGGCACGTCCGCCCCGCGCCGGAACCCGCCTCCGCGTTCGCGCCATTGCTCCCACGAAGGCCCGGTGCCCACCCCCCACTTTTCCAGGGTGGCATCGACGTATGCTCCCTGCGAGCGGGCCAGCCGGTAGACCCCCGGCGAGGGCTGCGATGGGTCGCAATCGCGCAGAACCTCCTGCAGATCGTTGAGTGCTTCGGCGGGCAGGATGGCGAGCTTGCCGTTGCGCAGCCGGGTGTGCCCCTGCCCCATCTGGAGCAGGCGCTGAATCTCGGAGGCGGGGAACCGTTCGCCGCTGCTGCCAGTCATGGACAGTTCCATCTCGAACCAGTCCTCTCCCGATCCGCGCACGGCGACCTCGGGCGTGATGATCTCGATGTTGCGGCTGACGTTCTGGAAGCGCGCGCCGATTGACACCTCCCAGCCGGGTTCCTTTTGCAGCGCGGGCAGCCCCAAAGCAAAGAAGCGCAAGATGGGGCCTTCACCGCGCAGGAAGTAGTGGCCGGTGGTATCGGGACCGCTGAAATCAAAGTCCACGAGGCGGTCCAGGGCCTTGCGTTCGGCGGGGACGTTGCGGGTGTGCAGCCGCGCCTTCGTGCCCTCGGGCGGCGGATAAGTAAACGCCTCGCGTTCGGGGGTCACTCCGACTGTGATGATCCGCTTGTTCGGGTAGGTGGCCTGTAAACGCGCGCCGAGCTGGTTCAACGAGCCCTCAATCGACAGCGCGAACTTCGGTTGGCCGGGTTCCACGCCCGGGTCGGGCGTGCCAGTGGTAGCCCCCGCCCCCGCCAACGGGGCCATCCCCGCTACTTCGGTCCGCAGTTCGAAGAACGGCGCGAGCTTGGCCCATTCGACGCTCAGGAAAGCCGCGGCTTGGCCCGCCGGGAGCCGCAACGGCTTCGGTTCAAATAGCGGCGCGTACACGGCTGGCAGACCGGGCGAAACCGGCTGGATACTCGGCGCGTTCGCCGCCGCGCGCAGCAGCCACGCCCGGCCATTGGCGGCCAGCGGGCGGCTCGCCGCGGGCCACGCGACCGCTAGTTCCAGCGCGCCGTCCGCCGCCATCTTCGCCTGGAGCGGCGGCAGCAACGGCGTGGGGTCCACGCGCAACAGCGTGGATTTTCCCAAGGAAAGCCGGGAAAACCCTTTGGTAGTTTCAAGAAGTTCAAGGAGTTCAGAACGCTTCAAAATCGCCATGCCTCCCGGCGAGGTTTTGATGATCGCCGCCAAACCGGCAACGACTTTATGGTCGTCCGGCAACAATGGGGTCGCGCCCGGGAACCCGTTCGGGGCTCCGAGCATCGTCCGGCGGCCTTTGGATTCGATCTCCATAACTACCACAATGCTCCCCTTATCCCACGCCGCGCCGAGGTCCGGTGCCAGGACGACGTGCAGCCGGGCCGTCGCCGCCGGGTCCGGCCGGGTGGGCAGGATGACCGGCGGGCCGGGCGCGGCGGGCCGGGCGGGACCGGCAGCCGGTTTGGACGGTGCCGGGACAGGCTCCATCCCGGCGACCACCGCGAGGCCCACCGCCACCGAATGCGCGCAGATCGTGCCGTACTCGCGCGAGGGTCGGCAGGTGCACAGGTTCTCGATGTTTGTCGGGCTGAGGATGCGCAGGCCCGCGCGAAACTCCCTCCCCTCCCCGAGCACCGTTCCTTGCAACAACGGCGGCGACCATTGCGCGCCCATCACCCGGCCCGCTTCGCGGATGCCCCGCGCGTGGCGGATCACCTCCCAACCGCCGGCGGCGATGAGCAACTTTTCGGTGAGCGGCGGGGGGGTTGGTGGGGTGGAGTACCGGGGCGGCATGGGGAACGGGGCGGCCAGAAGAAAAAACGTGTCAACGCTGGCGTTAGAGGCCAAACTTTGCTCTACGTCTAGCCGTCCGGCAACGCCAACCCATGCACATGAAGATCATCGCCATCGCCAACCAGAAAGGCGGCGTCGGTAAAACGACCACGGCGGTGAACCTCTCGGCCTGCCTGGCGGCGATGAACTTCCGCGTCCTGTTGATCGATCTCGACCCCCAAGGCAACTCCACCAGTTCCCTGGGCATGGGCACGGGCGAGGGCCTGAGCCTTTACCGTGCCCTCCTGGGCGAGGTCACCGCTGCCGAGCAGGTTCTCCCCACCCGCCTGGACAACCTCTTCCTCATCCCCGCCGACCTGGACCTCGCGGGCGCGGAGGTCGAGGTCGCCCGGCTGGACAACCACCTCGTCCGGTTGCGCGAGGTGATCCAACCCCTGCGCGACGACGCGCCGTTCGACTTCATCATCATGGATTGTCCGCCCTCCCTGGGCATCCTGATGACCAACTCCCTCGCCGCCGCCGACGAGCTGCTCGTACCCATCCAGTGCGAATACCTGGCATTGGAGGGGCTCTCGCAGATCGTCCAGGTGGTCGAGCAGATCCGCGAGGTCGAGGCGAACCCGGACCTCAAGATCGGCGGCATCGTCATGACGATGTTCGAGGCCCGCAAGAACCTCTCCCAGCAGGTCGTCCAGGAAGTCCGTACGCACTTCGATCTCATCACCTACCAGACGGCCATCCCGCGCACGGTCCGGCTGGCGGAAGCGCCCAGCTTCGGCAAGACGATCCTGGAACACGAGCACAACGGCATCGGGGCCAAGGCGTACCGGCAACTGGCGGAGGAATTCATCCGGCGGCAGCGCGGCGAGATGCCGCCGACGGCCGAGGCCGGGGTGAAGGTTCCCGAGGAGGAGTTCCCGGCCCCGGCGGGTGCGGGTGCCCCATTCACGGGCGCGGCGGGCGTGAAGCTGACCGTGGCGGCAAAGGAGGCGCCCCCCTTGCGCCAGCGCGGCTTTTTGCGATAATCTGGCACGCCCAAACCCGGCGTTTCCTTGTCGCGCTCCCGTTCTCTCAACCTCTCCGCGCCCCTGCTGCTGGAGGGATACCGCCGCGGGCTTTTTCCCATGGCGCTCGACGACGGGGAGATCGGCTGGTTCTCGCCCGACCCGCGCGGGATCATCCCGCTGGAGCCGGAAGGTTTTCATCTTCCGCACGGGTTGAAGCGGACGCTCAAGAAGGCACCGTTCGAACTGCGCATGAACACGGC
>CAXTVY010000035.1:8081-9880 GCA_964247665.1 uncultured Chthoniobacterales bacterium
CGGCGCAACCCCTTCGCGCTGCGGATCGACAGCGCCTTCGAGGCGGTTATGCGCGCCTGCGCCCAGCGCACGGAAACGTGGATCAACGAGGAGATCGTGCGCTCCTACCGCGACCTGCACCTGCTCGGCTACGCGCACTCGGTGGAATGCTGGCTGGAGGGCAAGCTGGTCGGCGGCCTGTACGGCGTGGCCCTGCAAGGGGTATTTTTTGGGGAGAGCATGTTCCACACGGTCACGGACGCCTCGAAGGTCGCGCTGGTGCGTCTGGTCGAGACGCTGCGGCTGCGCGGGTACACGCTCCTGGACATCCAGTGGACGACGCCGCACCTCAAAACCTTCGGCGCGCTGGACATCTCGCGCACGGAATACCTGCGGCGGCTGGCCGAAGCCTTGCAGCAGGAACGCAGCTTCGGCTGAAGGCGAAAAATGCCCAAGGCCCGAATGACCAATGACCAACCAGGGAAACACGGAAGCTCCAGGTGGAACCTCCCACTCCCGCTCCGAGCGCTGGGACTGGGCGCGTTGGCTTGGTTGACCACGGCGGGCACGCCCGGCGCGACGGACAAACCTTACTTCGAGACGGTCGCCGTGCCGGGAGCGGATTATTGCGTGGCAAAGTACGAGGTCACGCAGGCGCAGTACGAGGAGATCACGGGCGATAACCCGAGCGCCTTTCCCGACCCGCAAGCCCCGGTGGACAGCGTCAGTTGGGAAGACGCCGAGGCGTTTTGCGCTAAATTGACCACCCGCGAGCAGCAGGCCGGGCGGTTGCCCAAGGATCGGGTCTACGAGTTACCCACGGATGAACAATGGGACCAGTTCGCCGCCGGGACGGACGTGAAGGATGCCGTCACCTCCATCGAGAAGGGACGCGAGCACACGGAACCCGTCGGCCGGGGCAAGCCGAACCCGTTCGGGTTGTACGACGTGGTCGGCAACGTGTGGGAATGGTGTCTGGACTGGTACGACAACCGCATCCGGCGCAAGGACGCGAACCCGGACATGCCCTACGTGATGACCGACGCCGAAGCCACCGCGCACGGCCCGGAGGAGACCTTCAAGGTCCTGCGCGGCGGCGCGTGGGACACCGGACCCTCGGACGGGTTCAAGCTCGGCAGTCGGCTGCGCTATGCCCCGAGCATGGGCAATCGCCGCACGGGGTTTCGGTGCGTGGTCGAGCGGCGACATTGAAGCCGCCGCTCGCCACGGAAAGTTGGACTCGAACCCAGGCGCTGGCGGGTTCCTTCAAGCGGACGCCGGGATGATCAGAATTCTGTCGGCAGAGGCAGACGGCTCGGCGCGCCTGCGTGCGGTGCGACCCGCCGCCGTTTTGCGGTCACGCACGACGCTGACGCTGACGCCAGAACGCGAGGGCTGCCACGCCCAGACCCGCGAGCGCCACGCTCGAAGGCTCCGGCACGACGGTGAACGTGGCGGAGAAGGTGCCGCTGTTGTCCCCGAACGAACCGGGCGCACCGTTGTAGCCGCCCGCATCGGTGATCCCCAGGAACAGTCGCGTCGCCCCGGCGGGAACGATGAACTGCTGGGTCGCGCCGGTTTTGTCGCCCGTCAGACCATCCCCGATGAAGAACGTCTGGTCCAGGAGCGGCGAGAGCGTGGAGAAACTCGTCCCCGTGTTGATGAAATTCAACGCGGTCGGCGCGGGGTCCGCCGGTTCGGTCGCCGGCTCGAAGACTCCCACCAAGTAACCGGCGTTCGGCGCGGTGATGCCCGAAATGCCGCCGGTGGAAGTCGTGCTCGAAGAGGTGGTCGCAGCCCCCACGCCGTCGGCGTCGTTG
>CAXTVY010000035.1:9890-24106 GCA_964247665.1 uncultured Chthoniobacterales bacterium
TCAGGGTCGAAGAATTACCGCCCGACACGCTGATGGAAAGTGGCAGGGTGCCGCCGCCGGGTGCCGTGGCGTGCCCGGCGCCGAAGATGTTCGCGGTAGCGTCCACGCTCACGGTGGCGGCGTTGGCTGTGGCCGTGATCGCCAGCGGTGCGAGGATGGAAACGAGGATGGTGGTGAGTGATTTCATGCGCGGTGTCTATCTTTTGCTTGGTCGGTGGATGTGTGGTGGTTGCAGGAAGACCATGTCGGGACGAGAACACGCGGCTGTCTGACGGGCATTGTCCTCCGGCGGCGATCACCCATCCCATCATGATTTCCCTTTCTGCCCGGTGGTGGTCGGGCAGCGCGGCCGGTCGCTCGTGTCGGCGAGATCAACGGTGGATCGTGATCCATTCCGGCCATCTCGAACGCGAGCGAAGCAAGCCTCTACTTGGATAAGCGCGCTTTTTTCCCAAAATGGACATTTTTTCGCGGAAAACTTTCTCGCGACGTGGTCACTGCTGTGGCTGGCCGGGGGTTTGTCCAGGCCCGGGGGCCGCTTTAGCGCGACTCCGGCGCGCCTGCTCCCAGTCGGCGCAGGAGATGGTACAATGTTTCCAGCCGCCCCACCTCCGCCCCGGCATTGAACGCGCGGCGGTAGGGATCGCCAAAGATCGCTTCGAGTTCCAGCGGGCGGCCCGCACGGTAGTCCAGGAGCGTGCTCGGCAGGTACGCGCCCATCTCGGCGGTGCGCTTGAACTGCGTGTCAGCGAAATCGGAAGGGATGGCGTGGCCCAGCTTGCAGGCAGCAGCAATGATTTCGTCCATCAGGCGGCGCGCAAGATAGGACAGGGCATCGTCGGCCAGTAGGTCGGCGGTCGAGAACGGCGGGCTGCCCGGCGGACGTTGCGCGTCGGCGAGGATCGTCAACCCGTTGAAGGGCACGTTCCAGACGAGCTTGCGCCAGCGAGCCTCAGCAAGGTCGGCCACGACGCGCGCGTTGACGCCGCAACGCTTGAATTCCCAGGCCACATCGTGGGTGCGCGGCAGCGGGTAGCGGTCGAACTCGCCCAGCGTCAGGTTGCCGTAGCCCTGATGCTCGATGACACCCGGTGCCGTCTTGCGCAGGCACACGAAACACAAGCCGCCCAGAACGCGCTCGGCCCCGAAGCGTTCCGCGAGGAACTCCTCGTTGCCCAGGCCGTTCTGCAACGTGAGCAGCAACGTGTCGGGACCTAGTAGTGGAGCGATGAGCGCGGGCAGGGCGTCGTTGGCCGTGGCCTTGAGGGCGACGAGCACGAGGTCGCACGGGCCGATGGTGTCCGTGGAAGCATGGACCGACACCTTGGCGACGCGGAACGCCTCCTTCCGGCTCTTGATTTGCAGGCCGAAACGTTTCACGGCGGCGCGTTCCTCTTCCGAGCGGATGAGAAAATGCACCTCCCGGCCGTAGTAGGCGAGCTTCCCGCCGTAGTACCCGCCGACCGCCCCGGAGCCGACGACAGCGATGCGGTAACACGGCAGGACGTGGGTGGTGGGCATGAGAAAAACCGGGGGCTACGCCGGGGGAGGCGGATTCACGGGCAGGCCCGGCGCGTAGGCATCCCGGGCGGCGGCGACCGAGTTGCGGTGCAGACGCGCAGTGTTGGCCAGTTCGCGGTTGTAACCGCCCCCGTACAGCACGGCGACGGGTAGGCCGCGTGGCGCGAAGAGGGACAGCACATAGGCGTCGCGCTCGGCCAAGTCGCGCACGGTGAGCTGCATCTGGCCGAAGCGGTCGTTCTGGTGCGGGTCGGCCCCGGAAAGCCAGACGGCGAGGTCCGGGCGAAACGATTCCACGGCTCCGGGCAACGAGGCGCGCAGGGCGTCGAGGTACACAGCACCGCTGACGAAGCGCTCCAACCCCACATCGAGTGAGCCGGGCACCTTGCGGCTAGGGTAATTCGAGGCGACGTGAATCGAGTACGTGAAAACGTGCGGGTCGGACCCGAGCAGCGCGTGCGTGCCGTTGCCCTGGTGGGCGTCCGTATCCACGACCATGATGCGCAGGCGCGGGTGGTCGGTCTGGAGGTCGCGCACGGCCACAGCCACGTCGTTGAGCACGCAGAAGCCCTCACCACGGTCCGCGAACGCGTGGTGCGTGCCACCTGCGAGGTTCACGGCGCAGCCGTCCGCCAGCGCGGCGCGGAGCGCGAGGCGCGTGCCCTCGGTCTCGCGCGCCGAGCGCACGAACAGGTCAGGCGAGGGCGGCAGGCCGAGCACGGTGGCCTCGCGTGAGGTCAGCTCACCGCACGCGAGCCGGTCGAGGTATCCAGGTGTATGAACACGCTCCAAATGCTCGCGGGCCGCGGGTTCGACCAGCGTCACCTCGCCAGCCGAAAGGGTGCCCGCCGCGCGCAACATCTCATACGCCTGCGGGAACTTGACCATCGGGAACGGATGGCCCTCCGGCAACGGCAGGTAGTAGCCGGGCGAGTAGAAGAAGCGCACGGCAGCCTTCAGGGCTTGGAGCTGCCCGGCGCGATTGCCACGGCGTCATCAGGCGCACACTCGGGCTGCGAACCCGGGGCGGGGTGGCGCAGGGCGTCCATGCCGTTGCTGGCCCCGGTAATCAGGCGGGAGCCCTTGTAGAAGGTCACGTAGTTCCAGATCCAGTTTACCATCACGGTGAAGCGGTTGCGGAACCCGACCAGGTAGAACAGGTGGATGGTAGCCCAGGAAATCCACGCGAAGAACCCGCTGAAGCGCACGAAGTTCAGGTCTGCCACGGCCTTGTTGCGGCCGATGGTGGCCATGGTGCCCTTGTCCCAGTAGTGGAACTTCATGGGCTGACCACCCGCGAGCGTTTCCAGGACGTTGCGCGCGGCGTGGCGGCCTTCTTGCATGGCGGTCGGGCTGACGCCGGGCAACGGCTTGCCGGTCTGGTGGGAGAAGTTCGCCATGTCGCCGATGACCTGGACTTCGGGGTGTCCGGGGATGGTGAGATCCTCGTTGACCACGACCCGGCCCGCCTTGTCCACGGGCACACCGAGCGTCTTGCCCAGCGGCGACGCCGCGTTGCCCGCTGCCCAGACAACGGTCCGCGCCGGGATGAACTGGCCGCCCTTTACCTCCACGCCTTCGGCGGTGATGTTCGTGACCTGCAGGTTCTCGTACACCTCTACGCCAATATCGTTGAGTTGCTTTTTGCCGCTCTCGGAGAGATCCGGCGGATACGCCGCGAGGATGCGCGGGGAACCCTCGATCAGGATGACCTTGGCCCCCCTGGATTCGATGTGGCGGAAGTCGCGCGTCATGGTGTGGCGGGCAATCTCGCTGATGGCCCCGGCCATTTCGACGCCAGTCGGACCGCCGCCGACGATGACGAAGGTCATGGCGGCATCGCGCTCGGACTGGTCGATGGCCTTCTCGGCGATCTCGAAGGCGACGAGCATCCGCGTGCGGATGTTCACCGCGTCAGTGAGGTTCTTGAGACCCGGGGCAAACTTTTCCCATTCGTCGTGACCGAAATAGCTGTGGCGCGCACCCGTGGCCAAGATGAGGTAGTCGTAATCCAGCACGAGGTCCTCGGTAATGACCTTGCGCGCCTCCACGTCCACCCGCTGCACCTCGGACATAACCACCTGTACGTTCTCCTGGTGGCGGAAAATCTCCCGCAGGGGCCGGGCGATGTCAGCCGGGACGAGCCCCGCAGTCGCCACCTGGTAAAGCAGGGGCTGGAACAAGTGGTGGTTGCTGCGGTCCACGAGGGTGACGGAGACCTCATTGCCCGCAAGCGCCTTGACCGCCTCCATCCCCCCGAACCCTCCGCCAACGATGACAACGCGCGGCCGGCCGGAGCGCTGTTCGCCGACAGGGCGGGTCTTGGCGGGGGTGATGACCGGCGCGGCAGGGGCCGGGGCGGCAGGTAGGTTCGTGGTGGCGGTGCTCATAGAGTAGAGAGATAGTCCCGGGGACGAACGGGTTTGCTTCGGAATAGTTATCGCAACTGGGCAGGGCTCTTAGCTTGTGAAATATTTCACAATATCCACTTGCGCGCCGCCCCCGTCAGAAACTACTTATGGAGACGTGGTCTTTCCGTGGCCACGCGACTCTTTCTCTGCTGCCCATGGCTCCTCGCATCCAGGAAATCGAAGCGCCCGACACGCTGGCTCGCGCCCAGGCCGCCCTCGGCTCCGTGCATGAGACCACCGAAGACATGATTGGCGAAAAGCTGATCATCAACATGGGTCCGTCGCACCCGGCCACGCACGGCGTTTTGCGCATCGTGCTGGAATTGGATGGTGAGATCATCACCAAGGCGACGCCCGACGTAGGCTACCTGCACCGCGGCGATGAGAAAATCGCCGAGAATATGCAGTACAACCAGTTCGTGCCTTACACGGACCGGCTGGACTATCTCGCCCCGCTGGCCAACAACGTGGCTTATGCGTTGGCGGTCGAAAAACTCATGGGCTGGGAGTTGCCCCCTCGCGGCAAAGCCATCCGGGTGATCTGCTGTGAGATGGCGCGGATTTCTGCGCACTTGCTGGGACTCGGCGCGTTCGCCATGGACACGGGTGCTATCACCGTGTTCATGTATACGTTCGCGGAGCGCGAAAAAATTTACAACCTGACCGAGCAACTGACCGGCGCGCGGTTCACGACAAGCTACACGCGCGTCGGCGGCCAGATCCGCGACATGCCCGAGACGTTCATCACCGGGATGCGCCAGTTCCTCAAGGAATTTGTCCCGGCGCTCAAAGAGGTGGACGGGCTGCTCTCGCGCAACCGTATCTTCGTGGACCGGACGCGGGACGTGGGAATTATCACCCGGGAGCAGGCCATTGGCTTCGGCCTGACCGGGCCGAACCTGCGTGGATCCGGTGTCGATCACGACGTGCGCAAGGCGAACCCGTACCTGGACTACCAAAACTACGACTTTGACGTGCCCATCGGCAGCGTCGGAGATTGCTACGACCGCTACGCCGTCCGCCTGGAGGAGATGCGCCAGAGCGTGCGCATCATCCAGCAGGCGCTCGACAAACTGCCGGAAGGACCGATCAACGTGGTGGACGGCAAGAACATCCTGCCTCCCAAGCAGGCCGTGATGATGAAGATGGAAGAGCTAATCCACCATTTCATCCTGGTCACCGAAGGCATCGACGCGCCTCCGGGCGAGATCTATTTTGGCGCGGAGAACCCCAAGGGCGAACTTGGCTTTTACATCAACAGCAAGGGTGGTGGCGTCCCGCACCGGCTTAAAATTCGCGCCCCATCCTTCGTGAACCTGAGCATCCTATCCACGCTCCTGCCCGGCCACATGATGAGCGATGTGGTGTCCATCCTCGGCAGCATGGATTTCGTCATGGGCGAATGTGACCGTTAGTTAAATCCCACCCTGAAGCTACCTGCCAATCCGTACCCCTATGAAAAATCGCTTTCTCTCCCTCGCCGCTTGCGCTGTCCTCGCTGGCACCGTCACGCTCGGACTCGCTGCCTGTGACAAGCAGGGCAACGCCATCGTCACGCCGGGCAACGTCAAGCTGACACCCGCAAACGTTGCCAAGTTGCAAAAGGGTATGACGCGAGCACAAGTGGTCGCGCTCTTTGGCCAGCCGACCAATCCTGGCGAGGTGAAGGATTTCATGGTCTTGAAGAAGCAGGTCGCCACGTACACCGAGGGCAAAGAGTCTCTCTCGGTGACGTACAAGAACGACGAGGTCGAAGAGTTCAACAGCACGGTGGGCTCGACGACTTCCACGTCCACGACGGACGGCGGCACGCAGAGCACTACGTCAACCACGACGAAGTCGCAGTAGCCAATATTTGCTGTTTCGCAACCCCGCGAAGGAACCAAGCCGCGATGGAAATTCCCGCTGAACTGGAACAGAAGATCGACGAGACGATCACCCATTATCCGGTGCAGAAACGCAGTGCCGTGCTGCCACTGCTCCACCTGTTGCAGGAGCATTTTGGCTACATCAGCCCGGAAACCGCGGATTGGGTCGCTGCCAAGCTGGATCTTCAGCCCATTAACGTGCTGGAGGTGGTGACGTTCTACCCGATGTTCCGGGCGGCGCCTCCCGGCCGGAACCACATCCGCGTTTGCCGCACGCTATCGTGCGCGATGGCGGGCTCTTACCAGTTGCTCAACGACCTGTGCGAGATGGCGCACATCGAGCGGCCCAAACACGCCGGACACGGCACGCCGTTCACGGTGGGTGCGGACGGCAAGTTCAGCGTTGAGTTCGTGGAATGTTTGGCCAGTTGCGGCACCGCGCCTGTCTGCATGGTCAACGATGATTTTTACGAGGGCGTCAACAAAGAAGCCGCCGCCGAAATCCTCCAGAAATACCAGTAAGCAAACTGCTGCCCGCCCCTTCTTTCCGACTGCCATGGTTTCCCTGCTCAAACAGCCGCATCCGCGCGAGAAACGGATGATTTTCAAGAACGTCGACCGCCCGGGCTGGAAGCCCGACATCGACACCTACCTGGGCGAAGGCGGCTACGAGCAGTTGAAGAAGGCGCTTGCCATGTCGCAGCCCGACGTGGTCAACGAGGTCAAGGCCAGTGGCCTACGCGGGCGCGGCGGCGCGGGATTCCCGTGCGGCGTGAAGTGGAGCTTCATCAAGCAGGACAGCCCGAAGCCGATCTACCTCATCTGCAACGCGGACGAATCCGAGCCGGGCACGTTTAAGGACCGCTACATCATCCACCAGGACCCGCACCAGCTCATCGAGGGCATGGCGATCTCCTGCTACGCGGTCAACGCGAAGCTGGCTTACATCTACATCCGGGGCGAGTTCCCCGAAGGCGCGAGGATTCTCGAACGTGCCCTGGCCGAGGCACGCGAGCGCGGCTTCCTGGGCAAGAACATCCAGGGCAGCGGGTTTGACTGCGAGATCTACGTGCACCGTGGCGCGGGCGCTTACATCTGCGGGGAAGAAACCGGTCTCATCGAATCGCTGGAGGGCAAGCGGCCCTACCCGCGCATCAAACCGCCGTATTTCCCGGCGGTGCTGGGGCTCTACCAGTGCCCGACCATCGTCAACAACGTGGAAACGCTCTGCCACGTGAAGCACATCCTGGCCATGGGCGGCGCGGAGTACGCCAAGATTGGCCGGCCCAACAATACCGGCACGCGCATCCTGTGCGTGAGCGGCGATGTGCGGCGACCCGGTTATTTTGAGGTCGAGTTAGGCACGCTGACCATGGGCGAGGTGATCAACGACCTGTGTGGCGGCATGAAGGAAGGCCGCCAACTCAAGGCGATCATCCCCGGTGGCAGCAGCGCGAAGGTGCTGCGCGCGGGCGAGACGTACAAGATCAAGGAAAAGGGGCCAGACGGCGCGATGGTCGATAAAGAGATCGGCATCGAGGACATCACGATGGACTTCGATACGCTCGCGGCGGTCGGGTCCATGGCCGGGTCGGGCGGGGTGATCGTCATGGACGACTCGCGCAACATGGTTGAGACGCTGGCCAACATCAACGAGTTCTACGCGCACGAGAGCTGCGGCCAGTGCACGCCGTGCCGCGAGGGTTCGCTGTGGATGCAGAAGATTACCCGGCGCATGGTCAGCGGGGAGGGTGCGAAGCAAGACCCGGCCGTATTGAAAAGCGTGGCTGACAACATCGCGGGCAAGACGATCTGCGCTTTCGGCGAGGCGTGTGCGTGGCCAACGCAGAGTTTCGTGGCGAAGTTCAAGGAAGAATTCGACGCCAAGGCGCAACGGAACGTGACCCCGCGCGAGGTTTCCGACGGCGTGGCGTTGCAGGACGGCCGACCGGTGCTGGTGCACGACCACGAGGTCGCGGCGGCTTCCAGCGGCGGCGTGCCGAAACCGGACGCCCCCTGGGAGGTGTCCAACGACAGCAAGGCAGGCGCGGTCTAGCGCGCACCGGAGTTCGACACGATCCACCACCCAAGCATGGAACCGATCCACACCAAGATTCGCCTCGAAGGTGCGCGGGCTACCCAATCCCGGGTAGTGGAGGTGAGTGCCCGGGTGAACATGGACGGGCCTTACCTGTGCCTGCCGGCCGCCGTCGTAGCGACGCTGGACCTGCCGGCCCAAGGGAGCCGGATTATCATCACGGTAGATAACGACGCGCGCGAGTATCCCTACGTGGGCCCGGTGACGGTGCAGTGCGGCGAACATGTATGTTTCACGGGCGCGGTGGAGTTCGGTGACGAGGTCGTGCTCGGCACCATCGCCTTGCACGCACTCGGCTTGACCGTCGATCAGACCCAAGGGCGTCTGGTTACCGCACCGGTGCCGTCCGCACCCTGGTTGAGAGACTAATTTTCCTTTCGCACCCGACTTTCTCGCACTTGATATGAGCAACCCCACCACGACCACGGCCCCCCCATCCGTGCAAATGCTGAACGTGCAGGTGGACGGCGTCTGGCACCAGTTTCCCAAGGGTACGCGTGTCATCGAGGCGTGCTCGCAGGCGGGCAGCTACGTGCCGCGTTATTGCTACCATCCGAAACTCTCGTCGCCAGGCAATTGCCGCATGTGCCTGATTGAAATGGGGATGCCCAAGATGGGCGCGGACCGCAAGCCCGAACTGGGACCGGATGGCAAGCCCGTTATCAACTGGATCCCGCGGCCCCAGATTTCCTGCGCGCAGGATGTGGCTGAGGGCATGGGCATCCGCACGGATTCCCCGATGGCACAGGAGTGCCGCAAGGGCGTGATGGAGTTCCTGCTCATCAACCACCCGCTCGATTGTCCCATCTGCGACCAAGCGGGCGAGTGCCGATTGCAGGAGTTCAGCGTCGAATACGGCAACGAGAGTTCGCGCTTTCTGGAAGAGAAGGTGCACAAGCCCAAGCATGTCGACCTGGGGCCGAGGATCACGCTGGACGACGAGCGTTGCATTCTGTGCTCGCGCTGCATCCGCTTCACCAAGGAGATCGCGCACGACGACGCGCTCGGCTTCGTGGACCGCGGCAGCTATTCCACGCTGACGGCGCACAACGGCGTGCCGTTCGACAACAACTACACGCTCAACACGGTCGATATCTGTCCGGTGGGTGCGCTGACTTCCAACGATTTCCGCTTCAAGATGCGCGTCTGGTTCCTCAAGGAAACCAAGAGCATCTGCACGAGCTGCGGCACGGGCTGCAACACGGTCATCGGCAGCCGCCAGGACGTGGTCTATCGCCAGACGCCGCGCGAGAACAACGAGGTCAACTCGGTGTGGATGTGCGATTTCGGACGGCTGAATTTTCATTACCTGCACGATGGACGCCGTCTCACGGGCCCGCAGGTGCGCCGCCAGGACGGCACGCTGGCCAACGTGGACTGGAAGGAAGCCTTGGGCAGCGCCGTGGCACAGTTGCGCGGGTTCAAGGGCGAGGAAATCGCCATCCTGGCCAGCGCGCGCATGACGAACGAGGAACTGTACCTGACCCGGCGGCTGGCCGACGCGCTCAAATGCACGCTGATCGACGTGGTCCCGCGTGCGGGAGAAGGCGACGATATTCTCCTGAGTGCCGACCGCAATCCGAACACCGCCGGTGCCAAACTGCTACGCGTGGCATCCGAGACGCCGGGCGCGAAGCTCGCGCAGATCATCGCCGGGGTGAACAACAAGACGGTCCACGCGCTGGTCTGTCTGGGCGAGGACGCGGCTGAACACGGCGCGACCGCGCAGGCGCTGCACGACCTGCCCTGCCTCATCGCCACGAGCATCCTGCCCAACGGCACCACGGCAGCGGCCACGGTCGTCCTGCCCGGGGCCGGATTTGCGGAAAAGCGCGGTTCGATGATCAACGTCAAAGGCCGTTTGCAGCGGCTCAATCGCGGGATCAACGCGCCTGGCAATGCCCGCGATGACTGGGAAATTTTGCGCGACCTGATCCTCGGGCTGACCGGCAGCAACGGCATGTACATGATCGAGGATCTGTTCCGCGCGATGGCCAACGACGTGAAGGCGTTCGCGGGTCTGAGCCTGAGCAAGATCGGCGACCTCGGGGTGCAGATCGTGCAAGAGGAAGAAAACAAGGACGTGCCCACCGCGCCCGTTGAAACCGTCACCGGCGCGTTGCCCACCCCCCCTTAGGCTCTACTCCATCTGCTCATGCTCTGGTTCACCTTCATTTCCCTGGCCAAGATTCTCGGCGTGATCTTTCTGATCATCCTGCCGCTTGTTTCTTACACGGTTTACGCGGAGCGGCGGGTGAGTGCGCTGATCCAAGACCGCATCGGGCCCAACCGGACAGGTTTTCCGACGACGTTGCTAGGCTTCAAAAAGGATTTTCAGTTGCCGCTTGGCGGGATGGGTCAACCCATTGCGGACGCGGTGAAGTTCCTGCTGAAGGAGGATTTCACGCCGAACTCGGTGAACAAGTTCTATTATTGGCTGGCACCGTGCCTCGCCATGGCTCCGGCGATGCTGACGATTGCCGTCGTGCCTTTCGGCAGCACGCTGCTGGGTGTGCCGATGGTCATCGCCGACGTGAACATCGGCGTGTTGTTCGTGTTCGCCATCGCTTCGCTGGGCGTGTACGGCATCGTGCTCGCGGGTTGGTCGTCCAACTCGAAGTACCCGTTCCTGGGTGGCGTGCGGGCGACCTCGCAGATGATCTCTTACGAGTTGTCGCTGGGTCTGTCGATCATCCCGCTGTTCCTCGTCATGGGCGAGCTAAACCTGCCCAAGATCGTCGAGTACCAGATTCATCACGGTTGGACGATCCTGCCCTTCACGAACCTGCACAGCTTCCTGCCGGGCTTGTTCGACCAGGGTGCCCGCTCGCTGACTGGCTTCATCAACTGGCGGCAGATTTTCCTGTGGGTCCCGATGTTTATCTCGTTCGTGGTATTCACGATCTCGATTTTCGCCGAGACGAACCGCCTGCCCTTCGATTTGCCAGAGGCCGAGACGGAACTCGTGGCTGGTTACCACACGGAATATTCGTCGATGAAGTTCGCGCTGTTCTTTCTGGGGGAGTATGCCGCGATGATCACGGGTTGTTCGATCATCGTGACGTTGTTCCTGGGTGGCTGGTACATCCCGGGCATCCCGGATGGCTCGCACGGCTGGTTCTGGGGTCTCGTGAACATCACCTGTTTTTTCGCTAAAGTCAGTGCGTTGCTGGGCTTCTTTATCTGGATTCGTTGGACGCTGCCGCGTTTCCGCTATGACCAACTCATGCGTCTGGGCTGGATTTATCTCTTTGAAATTGCGTTGGTGAACGTGATCGTCACCGCCGGCATCCTGGCGTACCACCCGAACTGAGTTTTCCGCCTGTCCCTTTCCGTTCCGACCCTTCCCATATGGCTATCACGATCCAACGTCCGAACCTGACGCTGAAGGAAAAGCTGTATTTCCCCGCAATCCTCAGCGGCTTGGCCACCACGGTACGGCACGCGGTCCGCATGCTGATGGGCAAGACCCACGTCGCCATGCAGTATCCGGAGGAAAAGTGGGACAGTCACCTGCCCGCCTACTATCGCGGCGCGCCCGCACTCGTGGCGGACGAACACGGCCGCGAGCGGTGCGTCGCCTGCCAGTTGTGCGAGTTCATCTGTCCGCCGCGTGCGATCAAGATTGCTCCGGGCGAGATTGCCGAGGGTGACAAGTTCCGCAAAGTGGAGAAGTTCCCGCAAGCATTCGACATCGACATGACCCGTTGCATCTACTGCGGACTGTGCGAGGAAGTTTGCCCGGAAGCAGCCATCTTCCTGCAAAAGGACTACGTCATCACGGGCGAGAACCGCGCCGAGATGATCCACCACAAGGAAAAGCTCTACGAGCTGGGCGGCCTCAAAACAGGGTTGGTCCACAAGTGGAACGACAAGAAGTAGCTGTTGCCGCCACTGCCCCATTTTTCCACGCCGCCATGAGCCCGTTTCTTTTCTGGATCTTCGCCGCCGTGATGCTGATTTTCGGCATCTCGGTCATCGCGCAGTCCAACCCCGTGGCGAGCGCGCTAAGCCTGGTGGTGAGCTTTGTCGCCCTGGCGGCGCTCTACGTCTCGCTGGATGCGTTCTTCATCGGGATCATCCAAATCCTCGTCTATGCGGGTGCCGTGATGGTGCTGTTCCTATTCATCATCATGCTGCTGGACCTGCGCGCCGGGCAACACCGGAGCGCGAACCCGGTGACGGTTGCTGGCAGCGTGCTGATCGCCCTGCTGTTCGTCGGACAATTGGTGACCGTGCTGCGCCGTTTCACTGCGGGCGACGTGGCCGCGCCGCCGCTGTCCGCCCCGGTGCAGGATGTGCAGGGCGTCGGCCACCTGCTCTTTACGAGCTATAACTTGCCCTTCCAGATCGCGGCCACGTTGGTGCTGGTGGCCACGATTGGCGTGGTTGTGCTCAGCAAGCGTGAATTGCAGTAACCGTTCTTCCTGATTTAAACCTCCCGCCCCGTGGTCACGCTCAACGACTATCTTTTCGTCAGCGGCCTGCTGTTCGCCATCGGTTTCGCCGGGGTGATGCTGCGGCGAAACATCCTCATCATCTTCATGTGCCTGGAGTTGATGCTCAACGCCGCGAACCTCTCGCTGGTGGCGTTCTCGCGCTTCAACCTCACGTCGGCGGGCACGCCGAACTATAACGCGCAGGTGCTGGTGTTCTTCATCATCACCGTCGCGGCGGCGGAGGTTGCTGTGGGACTGGCCATCATTGTGGCCCTGTATCGTGCCAAGCAGACCGTGCAGGTCAACGACATCAATAAGTTGCAATTCTGACGTCTAAGTCTGCCACCTTTTTGATTCCTCGCTGCGGTCCGCTCGCCCGGCAGCCTTCCCTTTCCGGTTTCAGGTTTTTATGTATCAACAGCTTCCCTGGATCGTCCTTTTCAGTCCGTTGACGGCGGCGCTGTTCATCCTGCTGTTCACCCGCGGGCACCGGCACCTGAGCGCATACCTGTCCGTGGTGGCGGTGGCGGTGTCGTTCGTGGGGAGCTGCCTGTTGTTCGCCGCACCGGCGGTCCACCAGTCGTTTCCCTGGATCGAGTTTCCATCGCTGCTGATCAACTTCGGGGTGGATGTCAATTCCCTGAGCAAGACGATGCTCTTCGTGGTGACATTCGTGGGTCTGCTGGTCCACGTGTATTCCGTCGGCTACATGCAGGAGGACCGCGACATGGCGCGGTACTTCGCGGGGTTGTCGCTGTTCATGTTCTCGATGCTGGGCATCGTGCTGGCGGACAACCTGGTGATGATCTTTATCTTCTGGGAACTGGTGGGCGTGAGCAGCTACTTGCTGATCGGCCACTGGTACGAGCGCGCCTCGGCGGCCAACGCGGCCAACAAGGCATTCCTGGTCAATCGCATCGGCGATTTCGGCTTCATGATCGGCATCCTGATGCTCTGGCGGCTAACGGGTTCGGTTGATTTCGGCGCGATCCAGTTGTCGCTGCACGAGGTCAGCGCGTCGCCGCAGGGCCTTGCGTTGATGGTCCCGCACCTGACGGTGGCGACGCTGTTCCTGTTCTGTGGACCGATGGGCAAATCCGCGCAGGTGCCTCTCCACGTCTGGCTGCCGGACGCCATGGAAGGCCCGACGCCCGTGTCCGCGTTGATCCATGCGGCGACGATGGTCGCGGCGGGCGTGTACCTGCTGGTCAAGATGTCGTTCCTCCTGTCACTGTCCAAGGAGGCGAGCGAGGTCATCGCGTGGGTGGGCATCGTGACCTCGGTGCTGGCCGCCCTGATGGCGACGCAGCAGGACGACATCAAGCGTATCCTGGCTTATTCCACGCTGTCGCAACTGGGCTACATGATCTGCGCGGTGGGCGCGGGTGCGAGCGGCGCAGCCATGTTCCACCTATTCACGCACGCGTATTTCAAGGCGCTGTTGTTCCTCGGAGCCGGCGCGGTGATCCACGCGATGCACCACGAGCAGAACATCTGGAAAATGGGCGGCTTGGCGCGTAAGATGCCCATCACGTTCGTGACGTTCCTGATCGCCACGCTGGCGTTGATGGGTTGCCCGGGCTTCGCCGGATTTTTCAGCAAGGACGCGGTGCTTGAAGGCATTTCCCGGCTCAGCTCGACGATGGGATTGCTCGGCCTGTTCGTGGCGTTTCTGACGGCGTTCTACATGACCCGCCTGTTCGTGGTGGTATTCATCAACCGGCCGATGTCCAAGCAAGTGGACCACGCGCACGAGGTGCCGCCCGTCATGTCGTGGCCGCTGGCGATCCTCGCTTTCCCGGCGATTTTCGCGGGTTGGGGCTTCGTGGCGAAGCGTTTCGGCTTCGGGAAGATGCATGACGACGGATTGGTCGAGCAC
>CAXTVY010000036.1:0-23956 GCA_964247665.1 uncultured Chthoniobacterales bacterium
ATGGGGCCCCAGCAGCGTGCCGGAGAATTTTGGCGCCGCTGGCGAGTGCTCAAGCTCAAGGGCGTTTCTCTGCATTCTTATCGCTACGCTTGGGCCGGTCGCGCCGCCCAGGCGGGCTACCCTCAGAGGTTTGCGCAAGCAGCCCTCGGCCACGCCAGCGCGGCGGTCCACGCGGGTTCGGGCAGGATCAGGGAGTGACGCGCGAACTCTTTTGCAGTGTGTTGTTCGAGAGCCTTAAGCCAACGGTCGAAAAGATGCTGCGCGGTTACCTTCGACACCGGCAGAAAGCCGAAAACTTTCAGGCGTTCGCGCGCCGCCACGACGTGAGCACACTGCAAGGCATTTTCAGCAACGATGAATAGATACTAAATCGGAGAAAGACGGAGGGGAAATCTAGCGGTCGGTTGCTGCCGAAACTTCACCCGGACTTCCAGCAAAACTTCCAGCGATCCGTTCTGAACGGGTTGTGGAAGGGTAATGGCAGCCTAGTGGCGGACTAGCCTTGCTGTCCGAGGTAAAAGTGTGCATGCTCTCTGTGTAAACACACGGCGAAAGACGAACGAATCCTACCGTTGAAGCATATAAGTTGCTTATTTCAAGCAACTTATAACACTCTTAAAAATCGGATGTAAGGTACAAAACCTACTTCTGGAGAGCTTCACGCAGCCCTTGCTGACGAGCCGATTGCGCCGCGTGTCCTCTATCCTCTACCGAGACGTTCCCTGTCGGCGTGGAGCCTCTTCGACCGGTATAACGTAGAGCTTATCAAAGAATTTCTCCAACTCGTTTCTGATTGCTTGTTCCTCGGTTGCTCGGCGTTGAAAATAATCGTACACTAGCGTCGTTCGTAAACCAGGCAACTCGTTCACACACATACGCCGCGCTGTGTCCAGAAAAGATTGCTTTGCGGCTTGGATCTCCACTGCGCTCGGCCTAGTGCCGGCGTTTGCGACCTCCAGATAAGCACCGACCGCGCGACGCAACGCCTGGTTTTTCTGCTGCCCCGCTACGCCGCGCAGACCCTTGGGGCTAGCGATGCTTTCCAGCAGATGCTCTAGGTCCAGCGTGGAGTCCTCCGCCTGCTTCAAGGCAGCGGCTTCCGCGTTGAACTTTGACCATTCAATCGTCTGCCAAGTTTTGATGCTATCCAACCGGTAGCCGAACCGGCGCACCTGGGTCTGCATGGCAAGGGCAGCCGCGACTCCAGGCACGCGTTGGCGAATGTAGGTGGCCACTCCGATGACTTTCCCAGTGCGCTTGTGCACAATGGGACTGCCGCTATTGCCGGGCACAAACGGCGCATCTACCTCCACTAGATTTGTCCCAATCCCGACTACCTTACCCGCAATTGGTGTGACCACACGCGCGCCTTCCGCGTTGCCGAGCACGACAACCTCATCGCCCACCAGGACGTTGGCATTGATATTCTCCAACAATTCCAAGGCCGGGGTCGTCGCGGAATCCACCTTGAAGCGCACAATGTCATGGTCTACCGCCACCGCCGCGTCACCCAGCCGAACGGGCGAGGAATCAAGCATGTCCATGTGAACAGGCATGTTATTGCTGATGACATGGGCGTTGGTGATCATCCAAGTTTGGCCAGCGAATTTGCAAACAAATCCGCTGCCCGCCCCGGCGGGCCCTGTCACCAAGGCAAGGCTCCCATTAGCCTGACGCATGAGATCTGCCAACGAGAACGGCGTGCCCACTGGAGAAGGCGCAGGTGTCGATGAGGGTGGGACGGGAGTCTGCGGGGCTACCGGCACGCCGACCAACTCCTTTTTAACTTTCATGTCCGCCGGATCGTGAAAACCAGCGGGAGTCTGGCCCCGGAATCGCAACGAATACATGATGCCCCAAATGTCCTTTTGCAGCGCGCTGGTCACTTCCTCGGGATAGCGAAGTTGCGCAACGGTGGCCCCCTCATGTCTTTCCCAGATGGCGGTCCTCACCACGATGGATAATTCCCCGGGATACGAACCGGTAAAATGGGAGGAGGCCATTCGCGTGTCCTTCCCGACGGTCCCGCTGAACCCACCGTGAGCAATGTTAAATCCCTCCATGGTCAGCATACGGCTCAACAACGAGTGTGCTTCCATGCCGCCAAGACCACCCGTGCGATCCGTGGGAATGAAGGAAACGCCACCGGCGGGCCACCGAGAAATCACCAGCGTTATCGCCGTGGTTTCCGCACGGACGCCGCTTTCGGGATGCAGGCGCGGACTGATCCCTTGGAAGACGATGACGGGTGCTTTGAGCGGAGCGGAGTTTGCCAAGTCGTGACGCTCCGTCAACACTGTCCAGACCGACGGAACCGTGAAGGAAAGACCATC
This sequence comes from uncultured Chthoniobacterales bacterium, assembly GCA_964247665.1. Lineage (GTDB taxonomy): Bacteria > Verrucomicrobiota > Verrucomicrobiia > Chthoniobacterales > SZAS-18 > CAHJWO01. Next base: position 2,334 of record CAXTVY010000036.1, read on the forward strand.
GTCAAATTTGACCTGACGTTGGTTGAGATCGTCCTGAGCAGACCCACGGTCAGAAGCTAACAACAACAGCCAGACCACGCAGCCGAACAGCAAAGAGCGGTTGCATTTCATAAAGTCCAATCAAAGCTCACCTGTTTTTGTCTTAAATCCAGGTCGCGGCCAAGGAAGCACATAGATCGGGAACTCCTGCGAAACAACCTGCCCCTTCTTTCCGACAACCTCAATGGTAACCACCACATGAGTGGGACCAGAGATAGAGGACGGGGCGGTATAAGACAGTAAGCCTGTTGGCGAAATGCTTGCGCCAAGTACGGGGTTTTGCAGCCGGCAAAACTGCGCGGCCTCGGGGTTGTTCAATCTCACCTGATATTGCATGGTCGCACCCTCCATGATGACTGGCACCGGCTGCGAAACGATGTGAAACTCGTCTGGTGACAGCGACTTCATGACGGCAGGAACATCCAGGTCCGTTAACTCCAATGTTCGCCCCGACCGGCTGAGGACCGCCAGTGGACCGTTGTCGCCCAGCATCTGCACGCGCATCGTTGCACGGCTGTTGTCTGGGGTCTGGCCGCTTTCCGAAAATGCCAGCCGCGCGACTCGCAGCAACGGCTTGTCGTCTCCTGCCGGACGAATTTCGAGAACGGCCTCCATGCGTTGGGTTGTTACCTGACGAAGCTGGTATAAACCATCGGGCGTGGCCCCAAGTTCATTGTAGCCGTCGCTTGCGCCGACATGGTCCCCGCCCCGATATGCTTCGTACAATCCCGCAAAGGCCATCAGGCCGGACTTGGAACCGCGTGGCAAACCGGGGAACGAATGATCCAAACCTATCCGGGAACCTCCTTCGGCGAAAGGATAAGCCACGGCGTAATTCGGACCGAGTGCCAGCAGACGTTGCGGCAACCAGATCAGGAATCCGTTGCGCGAGGCTGGAAGGGTGATCGGAGTAGGACCAAGGTCGCCCAGAATCCCATTAAAAGGGTCGGGGTTGGCGTTTCGCTTCCCGAGAAATGGTTCCAGGTTCTGGGGTTGAACGCGCGCGCCCGCTTGTAAGGTGAGGCCGTCCAGCACGGCAGCCGTATCGTGAAACGATGTCTGGGTGATCGTCAGATCGCCAAAGCGCAGCGAACGCTGATTTTGGTTAGTTTCGATGGCTAACGTAACCGGGCTGCCGCGGTCCGTGCCCGCCCCAATCCCACGAATGTTGACGTTCGGTGGTAGCGTGAGCACTCGCTCGCGGAGACCACTTGGAATGCCGATGCGGGTTAATGTACGTTTGTCGGGGTCGTATTCCAGAAGGCCGTCCGCTGCCGGGTAATACGCGGCCTTGGCCGCACCGGCAGCCGAGCCAAGGACGCGGCGTGTTTGTACGGAAAAGAAATCAAGGCGGTTAGACGCGGTGAGCAACACGGCGCAACCAGCTACCGGCCCGTATATTTCCCTGACGGGATCAGCAAACTGGTAAAGCTCCGCTGTGAGAGGAAGCAGTCCTTCGTGCGAGAGACCCAATGAGGCAAGCCCCGTGCCGCGCTGGTCCAGTCCCTCCACCGACCCCAGCGGCGGCGTGACAAACGGCAGAGGCGGGCCAGCAACATGCACGATGATCGGATAAGACACTTGTGCAGCATCTTTGCCCGGCACCGTGAAATTGAGCAGTTCCACGGCGTCAAATTCATTCGGCGAAATGGGCAACTCTACGGTGCCTGCCTGCTCGTCCACGGCGGGACGACCGGCTTGACCCAAGAGTTCTGCCTTGAACTTCGTGCCGCCCACCAGCCTGGGCTGGAACCGGAAGGTCTGCCCCCGCGCCACGGTGGTGTCCGGCCAATTGAGCAGCAGTGGTTGATCGAGGTCTTTGTCCAGGACCAGTTTCCGCACGACCCACGTTTTCCGATCCGCGCTCAAGGTGGCTAACTGTTGCGAGTAGGGATCGAGAAACGCCCAACGATCCTTGGGCCAGCTTTCGTCGTTGGACAATCCGGCGAGTTCGGGTACATCGACCTCGGCGAACGGCAATCCCCCGGAGAACGTAAAGCAGCCCAAACGCGGTGGGCGCGGCGGCATTTCGCGCGGTGCAGGACGGAGCAACCGGAAGATCACCGGAGAATTTTCTGACAGTGCGGACGACGCGATTGTCCATGGTGCGGCGGGACGGCCTCCTTCGTCGGCTTTCCCTCCTGGCGTGTCGCGCGAGCGCAGTCCATTTTCCAGATAGAGGCCTCCCGTCACACCAGGGACGCCATAACCGATGTTGCTACTTTGGCCGAGATAGCCGAAGTCCAATCCACGCAGATCGCTGTTATAATAAAGGTAAGGCTGGTTGTACTGACCCAACCGCCACATGCATAGTCCGTCTCCGCTGTTGAAATACGTTTGTCGCACACCTGCCAAGCGCGGTTCGCCCGTGACAACGGCGGGCGATTTTTGCCCTGCGTTGGTCCACCATGCGGCGTCCCGCCGCTGCAAGGTTTCCGGGTCGAGCGACATGATCTCCGTGGCGGTGATGATCTGCAACGGCGCGTGGCTGCTGTTGCACCCCGCGAGAGTCGTCAAATAATCGTCCGGCGGCAGTTTCCTCACGCTGCTCAACTCAAGACCCGGCAGACTGAACTTTTTGATCTCGTGCGTGTCACGGTCCAGAATGAAAAGTGCGTCAAGATCACCTGTAACGGAGACGTTCGCCAAGTTGCCCGGCAACGGAAGCCAGGCGTTCTTTTCAAAAGAAAACCGCTTCCAAAAGGGTGCAGCACTCAGATGGATTAACGCCTCACGGCCACCAGCCATGAGGTGCACTTCCTGCGCCGCCGCTTCCAACGGAATTTCCACGGCAGACTCGGGATGGGCACCACTGGTTTGCTCTGGAGAAGGGGCATCCGCACCGGCTGGCAAACCGACAACTTCGGGGTACAAACCCGTGGGCCGACGCTCGACCTTCACCAGGAAAGGTTTGCCGTAGAGTTCGGGCGTTTTGGCTTGGGGAAACATCGGCCAGGAGAGTTGCAGGATGTAGAATTGCTGCTGACCTGTTGGTGGGCTGGGCAGATCGGCTGTCCATGTATCGGGCGTCCCTGAGGATCGTGGCAGTTCGATGGCATGCTCCGTGATGGGAACAAAAACACCGGAAGTGCTTGGCGGCGGCAGGCTTGCCAAGGCACTCGGCGAGCCATCGCGTATGTGCAGCCGGAGATGCTTAACCGAGGTATCACTCGCGCTAGGTTCCAGCGTGAGATTGATTTGGTAGCGTGCCTGTTCGGGCGTGGCGGCAAAGGTGGCCTTGATCAACTGCGGGACCGGCAGTGATATTGCCGCTGAGAAATGATCCAGCCTCGTTAATGTAGAATTGTTTTGAATGTATTCCACGAATCCAACGAGCGTATCTGGTTTGCTCAATAGGAGTTGTGCCGGATTTTCGACTCTCGTGAGATCAAGCGCGGAAACGTTGCCTGGCGGATGCGCTGATCGCTCGCTCGGGTAAGAGGCTGCCTCAACAGTAAATGCTTGCTCGCGCGCCGTTCGTCTTGGCGTTGGAGCCAACATCCAAGTGCCATGTGAAGCGCGCAGCGTTGTCGTGTTCGACAGTGTGCCGCCATGTTGCAGATGAAATCCTGGGTCTGCGGAATATTCGAAGTCATCGCAATAGGAAAGAATGCCGATGTGGGTTGCTGCATCGAACTGCACGAGCATCGCGGGAAAGGACATGGCGACGGTTGCGCCGGCCCGGTCCAGTTTGTTCCGGTACACGGTGAATTGGGCGGTTGCATTACGCAGTTGAGATTCCTCCCATCCGTTCAGAACGACGACGACGAACCGCTCGTTCCCTTGCGTCAACGACCTGTCCGGTATTTCATCCAGGTGGAGCAATGCTCCGATAGAGTCTCGGGCCGGGAGACCGCCGACAGCGACGCGGACCCACAGCACGGCAGCCGTCTGTTCTGCCGTGGCATTGACCACCGGCGGAGCAGGTATTGGACTGGGATCAATCGTTGGTGGCGGCGGCGTTGAGGTTGGCTGAGCAACAGGCCCGACGGGCTTACGGCACGAACAAGCCAACAAACAGAGACAGAGAAAAAGCCGAGAAAACTTCATGACAACGGAGGCAAAAGGGGCAATGAGCCGTTGGATTGTCGTGCAACCCAGCTACAGCGTCGAGCGCATTAGGCCAAGCTGGCATGGATCGCGGGATTCGCCTTTCTGGGTCATAGCATCGAGGATTTGTAGTGGCCGTGCCACAACGCACGCTCGGCAAGACACGCGAGGCAGGAGATTGGATCAAGGTAAGATTTTGCAAGGCCCGTGGCATTCTGCACGCTGTTTACATAGCTTTCCGCTGAGACCTTTGTAAGAGGAGCGCGCCACGGCATTTGGCGAAGTGCGCATTAGCCATTTCCTAAATACATGATAAAATTATCATGTGAAAGCCACCATCACTGAACGCGGGCAAGTGTCCATCCCTGCCCAATTGCGACGGGAAATGCGGTTGGAGGCGGGTCAAACTGTCGTTTGGGAGAAGGTGTCTGCCACGGAATGTCGGCTGCTCATTTTATCGTCGGAACCGACTCTCCCTGATCCAATCGCTGCCTTGAGTTTCGCCCGGCAACATGGCTTAGAAGAAGGCTCCTCGGACGATTATCTCCGTAACCTCCGGGCCGATGAGAGTGAAGAGGAGGTTGCATCCTGATGGCTTGGGTGGTGGATACTTCCGTCTTGCTGGACATTCGACTCAACGATCCGACCTTTGGGGTCACATCGGCGACGTGCTTGGCGCAACATCAGAGCGAGGGGTTGATCCTTTGCCCGGTGACCTATATCGAATTGGCACCGGCCTTTCGAGGGGGACACCCGTTGCAACAGGCGTTCCTTCGGCAGGTCGGCATCAACTGGCTGGAGCCGTGGAATTGGCAGGACACCCAAACGGCCCACGAACTTTGGGCGGATCACGTCACGAACAAGCGCGCGGGACACGCCGCAAAACGTCCGGTCGCCGACGTGCTCATTGAAGCGTTCGCCTTGCGTTTCCGAGGGCTGATCACACGTAATCCGAAACATTTCGCGGCAGTCCAGACACTTGTGCCGTGATTTGGACGCCACTGCATCAGCAGAAAGATACGTCGGCGTGGATAGATTCTCCTCCCAAAGTTGCTCACCCAATTGCCAGTAAACTGCATCGTTCAGGTCGTGAATGCCTACTCGCAGCCTACGCTCTGAATCATGGGGCTTTTCTCCTCAGAAACGCGCGGTCGACTTCCAGCGAAACTTCCAGCGATCCGTTCTGGCAGGGTAGTGGAGGGGTAGTGGCAGTCTAGTGGCAGACTAGCCTTGCCGCCCGAGGGAAACGCGTGCATCGTCTCTGAGTAAACACACGGCGAAAGACGAACGAATCCTACCGCTGGAGCCATCATTTTGCCTCTAGCAGCCCCATCTGCCCGGTCCATTTCGTAGCAGATTTGTAGCAGCTTTTCAGAAAGTGCGAGTGCTCGCACTCCGGGACTTAGGCTGCTTGCTCCACCAGCCGGGCTTCGGCTTCACGGCGGGTCAGCAGACCGTTTTCACCCTTGCCGATCTACAGGCGTTTCATGGCGTGGAGTTGCGCGGCGATGGCTGCCAAGCTCGGGCGCGGCCGGGCGATTTCGTCGCGGATCGCGCGCATCTCCCGCCGGCTGTCTCAACTTGGTTTGCCTAGCTCACCGAAACCCGTGCCCCGGTTGTAGACCAGGCTCACCAGCGCGCCCTGCGCGTCGAGCGGCAGCTGCGTCACGCCCGGGAACGCGCGGATCGTCGTGGCCACGTACTGCGGCAGCACCTTGCCCCGGAGCACTTGGTCGGCCTGCTCCGCCGTGATGCGGATGCCCGCGAAGCGGTGCGCGATGGCGTGCGCGTGCTCGCCCGTGAAGCCGATGGCATCGAGGAGCAGCACGTAGTCCGCCGGTGCCAGAAGTGGCTGCCAGTTCACGCCGAACTCGGCGGCCGACTGGTAGCCCAAGTCGTCGCCGCGGCCAATCGTGATGCCGCTGTCGCCCTGGGGCCACTGGCCCGGCTGGTCCAGGCCCTCGGCATCCAGGATGAGCGCGAGAGCGGCGGCGGAGAAAGGCGGCGTGATGCCGGCGGCGGGAGTGTTCGGGGCCATGCCCCGGCCGGGCTGTCAACCCGCACATTGGGCTAGAATTGGGCTAGACACCCACACACGAATCAGTTAGACCGGACGGATGCCTGGCAATCTCGAAGCTGCTTTCGTCACCCAACAAAAGAGCAAGGGTACCGGACCGGTCCACGGTTCGAGCTTGTACTACGTCACAAAGTCCTTTGTGTTCCGCTGCTCGGGCAACAGCCAAGACGGCCGTACTCCGACGACATTCATCCGAAAACGCTCAATCGAATACGTGTTGGATCACAAAGACGAGACGGAGGTAGGTCTGCCAGCTCCTGTCGTCGGGAGAACGCCCGTGGACGAAGCGCATGTAGGCAACGCCATCGTGGCTGTCCTCACGAACGATGCGTTTATCGGCACGACAACTCCTCCCGGGTGGGTAGAAACCGGCGGCGTTTCTTGGACGGTGGCACGTAATGAGATAAAGGAGGCGATGAGCTACGTGATCGCCCATCCAAAAACGACTCGTGCGGAACGCGAAGTCGGCCAGAAGAGCTTCGTGGTCCAATGAGCCTCAGGAGACGACTGGCGGCGGCCCGTTGGGCTCGCCGAACTTGTTGATGACCTTGGCTCCGCTGACCATGCCCAGGAAGGCGAGCACGGTTCCCTCGATGCCCGCCATCCGGTGATGCACGGCAGAATCCACCAGCCACACCACGGCCACCAGCCCGTGCCAGCCGAACATCAGCACGCGCGAGCTGCTCGGCATGCCGTTGTTCTCGCTGCAACACCGGTGCAGCCAGGGCCAGAGTTTCTGGAGCAGGGCTTTCATGGCGTCAGACCAGCGCCACCAGCCCCAGCAGCTTGAGCAGGATCGGAAACGCTTTGAGGATGCCCTCGCCCACGTCGGCGAAGATTGTTTTGAAGGCCGACCAGGCGAAGGCGATGTCCGCCCGGAAGAACGTCTCCAGCGGCGCACCGCACACCGCGATGGCGCGCTGCCCGTCCGAGAGCGGGAAAACAGCTAGGCCTGGCTGCACTTGATGAAAGGCTCGCTCGACGAGGGTGCAGTAATCGCGGCTGTCGTCGATCAGCAGCAGCGACCTTGGCGGGAGGGAACCGGCTGGCACGGGCGGCATCATACCACACCGGGCCAGTCCGCCGTGAGGATTTTCAACGCTCTGACAACCGCCTCCCTGCTACTGCGGTGCAGGCGCAATGATCAACTCGTGGTACAACGGCGCGTCACTCCTCTGGTTGCAGATGCCGCGTGCCCGGCTGAACGGGTGCAGTTGGCAACCCGCGAAGATCTCGCGGATGGCGGGTGTGTCATTGAGCGTGACCAGCCACCCCGCCCGTGAAGTAACGTTCGAGCGTGGCACCCGTCAGGAAATCTTCAAGCAGGGTGTCGAGCTTTTGCAGTGCGAAACTCGGCCCCAGATCGTAGCTCAGGCCGTCGATGGAAACGCGCCCGGTGAGCACGGATTCGCCGTTGCCATCCTGCAGGTAGCTCCCGGGTTCGAGGATGCGCTCCTGGTAATTGCGGAAGGCAAAGAGCGTGAGCAGTAGCGTGTTCCTGTCGATGTCCCAGATCGCCTTGGCCTTGATAAGATCGGTGATGTCGTGCTCGGTGCTGGCCGCGCCCACGACCAGGGACGGGACGCCTTGCGCGTTGGTGATGGGAATGGCTCTGCGCACCGGCACTCCCGGCAGCGTGGCCGAGCCGCCGGACACGGGAAACTCCGCGTAGTAAAGCGGCTGCGCCTGGCTATCCAGGTAGTCGTAGTAGAGCGTCAGGTGGACGGGGCCGATGTTGTCGCCCACGGTGGACTGCATGTCCGTCGTCGGCAGCGCCTCGTGCGTGCGGTACTGGTCGTAGAGTTGCGCGCCGCTGGTCACGTCGAGGTTCCCTTCCAGCTTCTGCGGAACGTGCGTCGTGATGAAAATCCCCGCGCCGAGCGTGTTGCCGCTGTACCTGGCCGAATAGGGCCCGTACATCGTGCTGACGTTCTCGATCTCCTCCGGGCCGATCAACCCTCATACGGGTGGCAAGGAATATCCGCTGCCCAGGAAGTTGGAGATGGGGATGCCGTCAGCAGCACGAGCGTGCGGGCGCTCTGGTTGTTGTTGGTGCCGCGCACCTCCACGACGCTATTCTGGTCGCCGATGTAGCGTTTGCGCACCGACAGGTTGGAGGAGTACTTGAGCGCGTCCTCCGGGTTGACGACGTTGCTGTTGTCGATCTGCTCGCGCGACACGGTGTCGCCCACGAGTGTATCAGGCACGCTCAGCGCCTGCGGCTCGGGCAGTTGGCCGGTGACGACCACGCGCTCGACCGCCAGGGAGCCGCGCTCCAGTTCCTGGGCGACACTGGCGAGCGGGTGAACACCGCCTGCCAACGCGAGGCAGACGGTGGCGAGAACCCTCCGGCGACGGAGGGCAAAAGGCAGCGAGAGAGAGTAGGACGAACGAGGAAAAGTTTTCATGAACGGAACAAGGACGAGGAGAAGGAAGTGGATGCACGGAGAACAGGCGTGGCGCGAGGGCAGCAGGCACACCGGGTCGGTGCGGGAGGGACGACGGAGCCAGGCCCGTGCTGGGTGCAAATCGGCACCCGGCTCCAGGTCTAAAGGCAGCTTGAAAGCAGGCGCGCCGGATGCCCGCGCGATGGGACCACTCGTAAGGCAACGAAGGCGTTCGTTGCCAGGAGTGTCCGGACGGTCGTCGCATCGTTCCGATCAGGGAACAGTGACAACCAGACCGCCGTCGCGCGGGCGCGCCCGCCTGCCTTCAGGCCCCGATGGCCGACCGGGGGGGCGGCGTCGGAGGTTGGTCCGCGCGCGTCAAGAGGACGCCGGCGGCGAAGCGACTTTTGGAAAAACCGACAGGTTGCCTTTCGCGCCGGAAGGATCGGTCATCTGTCGCAATGGCCTTGACAGGTTGCTCCGACTTGGACGTTTTCTCTTTTCCGGGAGCCGCAGGACCGTCCTTCGCTTTTTCCTGCCGCTTGGCCGTGGCGATCTGCCGGCAAAGTTCGCAGGGGTGCTGCCCGTCGAAGGTCTGCTCGACGGCGGTCGCCACGCTGCCGGTCTTCTGCGTGTAGTCGTGGATCATTCCCACCCACACGACGGATTGCAGCACGGCCCAGTGGCCGCCCGCAATCGAGAAAAGAGCGAGCGTCGCGCAGAGGAGGCCGAACCGGCGGAACACGCCACAAAGGATAGGGAGCGTTTGCCGCCGGCAAGGCTTATGTGCCGCGGGCGCGGCTTCCACGCCGCTCGAAGCGAAAGTCGATGACGCCGTCTGGGGCGGCGACGGCCAGCCTGGTGTCGGCAGCCAACAAATACTCGACGGCCAGCGAGCCCCAGCGGCTCCCCGCTTTGAGCAACGACGCTTCCCCGGAACGCCCAACCAGAGTGCGCAAGGTCGACGAAAAGTGTAGGAACCCGCCGGTTGCCAGTTCGCCCACGAGATCTTCCAGCGTGGCATCCGCGCCGAATTCCAGGGTGAGTTCCAGCGGCTCGAGCTGGTCGTCAGCCAAGCAGACTGCCTCCCGGACCACTTCGATTTTCATGCTTCCCGGGCGAGCAGACCTTCCGCCGCGCGTTGCACCTCGTTGATGAGCGAAGCCAGCTCCGGCCGGTCGCCGTACATGTCGAACTCGCGCGTGGCGATCAATCCCATACTGAATGGCCCGGGCCGTCGCTCGCGCGGCTGATCGGCGGCAAACACCACGCACCAGCGCAACTGCCGCGCGATGCTCTCGGCCGGGGCCCAACCCTTGGCAGCCAGAGGTTCCATCTGTGCCAGGGCAGCCTGCGCTTTGGTCAACAAGGATGCGTGCATGTCCAAGGGAATGCTGTTTCGAGTGCGTTTGGAGGCGAGGACGTTCGGAGCGACGGATGCCCGCGTGCCTGATCTTCGTGGTTCACTTGAAGTATTGATAATAGTTTCCGCCCGTCTCGCGCCGGACGGTTTCGTCGCTGGCGAAGCTCACGAAGATCTCCGGCACCGCCTCGGCGGGATACCCGCCGCGAACCAGCGCCTCGCGCGTGAGTTGATTGAGCCGGGCGGTGAGGCCCGAAGAACGGGCCTGCGCCAGATCGACATCATTGGCGAAGACGTACCATGTGACGAGGTGGCGCGGGTGGATCGCCGAAGCGCCGTAGAACGTGTGGTGATGCAGAGCGGGCGTCGCGTGGGCCACCCCGGCGGCGACGGCATCCATGGCGGCGCGGACGATGGCGTCCAGTTGCGCCTGGAGACGGGGGCGCGAAAGCTCAGGGTCGATCATGCGTTTTCCAGGGTGGCCGTTCCGGGTCGATGGGTGCAACCGGGTGTCGAGTGCAAAAATGATGGTGTGGCGCGTCGGGCGTTATGGCAGTCCGGTCGCTGGTCACCCGATCAGGTGCGGCCTGCGCCAGACGAATTGCGCCATGAGCACGAAGACCACGCCCATCAGGAAGTTCGTCGCCGTAAAACCCCACAGGGCTCCGGGCGTGTTGAGGACCGGATCGGTCGCCGGGGCTTGCGGATCGTAGAGCACTTGCACCGCATCACCCACGCGGTAGCCCCAGATCATCCCGCCCTGCGGATATTCGATTACCTGGCCCGCCGCCGCCGTGAAACGCACCTGCGGGTGCGCGCCGCCCGCATTGAGCCGGACGACCACCCCCGGAGCGGAAGCGGCACGAGCCACGAAGCGTTGCGCGGAAATGGCCCAACACATGGTGCCGATCATTAACCCCAGCCCGGCGAGGGTGAAGACGACGATCTTGACCCTGCGCAACGCCGGGCAATCGCGTAAAATTCCGGCGGTCATCGGTTCGCCCGGATCATTTGCGAAGTCAGTCGCGCACGGAAGGCGGCAGCGGGAACAACATTTCCAAACCCGCTGCCTTGGTGGTCGTGCCGTCGGCCTGGTAGACGTAGCCGGTGAAGCGCGCGTAGATGTCCAGGTCGATCATCCACTGGAAGGTAGCCTCCAGGCGTTGGCCGTCCTGCACGAAGCGCATCCGCAGCACGGGAGCCGGGTCGCCGACGACCGTCGTCTCCAGCGTCGCAATTCCACGCACCGTGCGGCCGTCGACCGTGCGGGTGAAGGCGAGCTTCTCCCCGCGCGGTCGGAAGGTTAGCCGCCCGGTGTAGGTGGCCTGCGAGTCAGGTTTTTTGCCCACCACCACGTACTCGCCCTGCATAACGTTCACCAGTTCCGCCCGGGGAAGGCCGGGGTGCGGGCCGGGCGGGGCGGCGAAGCACCGGCCGCCGAGCACGAGCAGGATCAGGATCAGCGTAAGGTGGCGCATCTTCGAGAGCATACACGCAACCGGTCGTCGGCCTCCGTCAATCTTGGTGGCGCACGCGTTCAATTCGCCGACGGGCACGTCTGGCAGGTGACCGTCTCGCCGTTCCATCTTTCCGACGGAGGATATCCATTCCCTGTCATTGACGACGATCCGTTACCAACTAACAGCCTGTGAAGTCACCGGCGTCCTGCTCCGGCACCGGCCTCCGCGCCGTTTCCTTTTCTGGCTGCGCGTGGGCACGGCGATCTTCGGTCTCGTGTTACTGGTGGGCAGCCCGCAATTTTTTCGGGCGGACAGCGTGACCTTCTTCGTCTTGGCTGGCGGCTGTCTGCTGACCATGGCCACCGTCCTATTGCTGGCTGCGCCTTGGCGGCGGCGGCGCGCCCTGGCCCGGACCGTGTGGCGTTACCCGGTCTTCACCGAGCCGAAGGAACTCTCCTTCGACGAACGCGGGCTGGTGTTCACCTCGCCCCACGCGCGCTCGGAGGTGGCCTGGACCGCGTTTACCAGGCTGGAAGAGAACGAGGCCTTTCTGTATCTGTACGAAGACGACGGCGGCGAGTTGCCCATCGTGATCGTTCCCTGGCGTGCTTTTGACGAGGCCGGACGCCGGGAGTTCCTGCGTTGCAGCGGCGCGCTGGCGGCCGGTGGAAAGGTGGAAGGAACACCATGAACACCGCCTTGAGCCGTCTGCACAGGTGGCGTCGCCGGGCGGTTCGCCGGGCGCACCGCAACCGCGTTCTCACCGGCCTGTTCATGCTGGTCTGCGTGGCGGTGTTGCTCGTCAGTCTGCCGGTCACCCTGCCGATGGCCCTCATCTTGCAAGCCCGCGACCAGCGTCGGATGACCCCGTCGTCGGGCGTCGGTGGAAGGTCCTTCAACGCCCACGCCTGCTTGCCGTCGGCCGTCATCACCCAGAGGTCGGAGTCGCTGCCCAGCCCCGGCGTCGCGGCGAAGGAGCCGCCGGGGTGCCGGGGTTTTTCGGCGACGAAGAGGAGGTAGCGGCCGGAAGGATGCCAGCAGGGCGAGCCTTTCTGGCCCGGCGGCACGTGGGGGTTGTGCTCGGTGAGCCAGACATCGTCGCCGCCGGCGGGGTCACAGGTGTGGATGCCGTAAAGGTTGTCGGGTCCGCGGCTCGCGTAGGCGATGCGATTCGTCGCCCGGCTCCAGTCCACCTCGTCGCCGCCCGGCTTGAAGAGTTAGATGTCGGTGACCTCCTGGGCGAGGACATCCAGAGCTGGACCAAGCCACGCCAAGCACAAGATGCCGGACATCCATCCGATCAGGGGAGAAGATCGCGTAGGCATATTGGTGGACCGCTTCGCACCATCTCACACCACCGCCAAATCCTTGTTATCAGTCTCCGCTCCGGGCAGGCGTCCGCCGCGGCCCACCAGCCGGTCGAAGATCGGCGAGGCCATGAGCGTCGTCACCACCGCCATGATGACCAGCGTGGCAAAAAGTCCCGGGGAAATGATGCCGCGCTGCAAGCCGACGTTGATGATGATGAGTTCCATCAGCCCCCGCGCGTTCATGAGCACGCCGATGCCCATCGCCTCCCGGTGGGGTACGCCCGTGGCCCGCGCTGCCAGCCAGCACGCGACGCCCTTGCCCACCACCGCCGCCGCCAGCACCGCGCCGCCCATCGCCCACAGGAATCCCGTGTTGAGCAGGCCGATGCGCGTATTCAACCCCGAGTACGTGAAGAACAGCGGCAATAGGAGCGCCACCGTCAGCGGCTGGATGCGCCCGATCAGGTCGCGCGCTACGACGCCGCGCGGCATCGCGGCCCCCATGACGAACGCGCCGAAGACCGCGTGCAGGCCGATGCGGTCCGTCCACCACGCGCCCAGCGCCATGAACGCCAGCGCCATGCTCAGCCCGGCATCGGTGAGCGTTCCGTTGCGGACCAGGAGCGGCTTCAAGCGTTCCAGGACAGGGCGCACCACCAGGAGCGTGAGCGCGACGTAGGCCGCGCCGCCGCCGATGTTCAACCAGGCGTGGCTCCAGTCGTGGTCAAAGCTCGCCAGCACCACCGCCAGCAGGCACCACGCGGTGGCGTCGTCCAGCGCGCCTGCGCCGAGGGCCACCGTGCCCATGCGGGTGCCGCTCAGTCCTTTGAAGTGGATAATGCGCGCTAGCATCGGGAACGCCGTGATGCACATGGACGCCCCCAGGAACAGCATCGCCTCCACCAGCGTGGTCTTGGCAGGGAACAGTGTCGTGTAGCAGTGCAATGCCCACGCCAGCCCCGCGCCCAGGACAAAGGGCGCGGCCATGCCCGCCGCCGACACCGCCACCGAGCTTTTGAGGTGTCGCCGCACGATGTCCACGCGGAACTCCAGCCCCACTACAAACATGTAGAGCGCTAGCCCGAGCTGCGAGGCCGGGAACAGGTAGCCCTGCGTGTCGCGCAGCTTCTGGGTCGTATCCCAGGGAAAGAGCGCGTGCTGCCAGTCCGGCAGCAGCCACCCGAACAGCGACGGCCCCAGCAGCACGCCTGCCACCATCTCCGCGACGACCTGCGGCTGGCCACAGCGTGCCGCCACCGCCCCGACCGCGCGGCAGAACAGGAGGATGACGGCGAGTTGCAGGAAGAACTGGACGGCCAGTTGCAGGTTGTTCATCGGAGTAGGCGAAGAGTGTAGACAAGATGCGCCCGGACGGGAAGTGGGATGCGCCGGCCGCTTGGCCGCTTCGCTCAGCGACGTCATGGGGCGCTCCGTGCTCGAACGCGGACGGGGCTCCCGTGCGCTCCTCTAAACCATTCAACGTCTAACCTGTACGAGAGGAAGTGAAAGAAATTTCAATGATCCTAAATCGCTCGGCAGTGAAGGCCAGTACAAAGAGTTTGGCGGTGGTGAAAAATCACCGTTTCGTGAGGCCCACTCCCGCTCCAACGGCTCCTCTAACAGGGGCTTCCGTGACAACGCCGGGCGGGGTGGCGAAGGAGCGTTCCCGCACTTCTTCTTCCTCGTAGAAGCGCATCCGCGCGCACAGAATGTTTGCCCGGCCAAGGTAGCCGATGATCTGTTGTTGGTCCGCGCGTGCCACCACCGGGCACCGCCCGATGCCTTGCCGCAGCAAACGGCCGACCACCGCGTGAACCGTCTCGTCAGCAAAACTCACGTGCACCTCATCGCCGGTCGCCCCGGCGGCATCCAGCACGGTGCGAAGGTGGCCTGCCGTCGCTGTCTGACTCAAAGCCCGGACCACGTCGCCGCGCGTGAGGATGCCCGCCAGCTTGCCATCGGCGTCGGTGAGCAACACTCCCTGGTGTCGGTCGATGACGGGGTCATGGGCGGCCATGCGCGCCGCCAGTTCGTCCAGCGGCAGGCTGGCGGGAATCATGGCCGGGGAGGTGTCCATCACTTCGCCTACGCGTGCCAGCTCGAAGGGGTCCACCGCGTACTCGCGCGTCAGGTGCTGACCCCGGCGGGCAAGCTTTTCGGTGAGGATGGATCGCTTGAGCAGGAGCACCGTCACCGCCTGCGACGCCACGCAGCCGCCCAGCAGCGCGGGCAGGGCGTTGAGGTCGTGCGTGAGTTCGAGCACGAAGAACAGGCCGGTCAGCGGCGCGCCCATGGCTCCGGTCATCATGGCCGCCATGCCCACCATCGCCCACAACCCCGCGTCGCCTCCCGGCAGGAAGTGGCCGCAGAGCGCCCCCATGGCCCCGCCGATGATGAGCAAGGGTGCCAGCACGCCGCCGCTCGTCCCCGAGCCGAGCGCCACCGCCCAGACCAGGCCCTTGCCCACGATCAGCCCGAGCAAAGCCGCGCCCACGATCTCCCCGCGCAGCATTCCGCCGATCAACTCGTAGCCGACGCCGAGCACGCGCGCGTCCAGCCAGCCGCCCAGACCGACGAACACCGCGCCGATGGCGGGCCACCACATCCAGTGGATCGGTAAGCGGCCAAACAGGTCTTCAAAGAAATACACGACCCACGTCAGGGCCGCCGAGCCGAAGCCCACCAGCAGCCCGACCCCTGCCGCCGCCAGCAACGCCTGGCCGCCCAGCGGCGCGTGACCCGCCACCGGGAAGATCGGCCCCGCCCCCAGCAGGGGTATGCGCAGAACCGAGGCCACCAGCGCGGACACCGCTACCGGGATAAACGACCGCGGACGCCATTCAAAAAGGAGCAATTCCACCGCCAGCAGGGTCGCCGCGACCGGGGTCGCGAACACCGCCGCCATGCCGCCCGCCGCCCCCGCCACGAGCAGCGTCTTACGTTCGGCCGCCGTGAGGTGGATGAACTGCGCCAGCAGCGAGCCGAACGCGCCGCCCGTCATGATGATGGGACCCTCCGCGCCGAAGGGTCCGCCCGTGCCGATGGAGATCGCCGAGCTGATCGGCTTGAGCACGGCGACCTTGGGGCTGATGCGGCTGCGCCCGAGCAGGATGGCTTCCAACGCCTCCGGGATGCCGTGGCCGCGGATTTTCTCGGAGCCGTAGCGCGCCATCAGGCCGATGACCAACGCGCCGAGCACGGGCGCGGCCACGACCCAGGCTCCCAGGTGGTTGCCCTGGAGGGAAGTCAGCACGGGAGCATAACGCCCGAAGAAAACGAGGTTGGTGAGGACGGCGATCAGCCACAGCAGCGCCTTGGCGACGAAGGCGCTCAAGCCGCCGACGGGCACCGCCAGGAAAGCGAGCAGGAGCATGCGCCGGTCGGCGCGGAAGTCGCCAAGGGGCGGGTGAGCGGAGGCGGGAGGTGTCATCGACGGACGTGGGGCTGCGGGGGAAAAGGGCGGGGTGAAAACGCTGGATCGATATATCGTAATACGACATAATACAACTCCCAGATGATTTTTCCCCCCGCTTCTGACAACATCGATCTGCCGATGCCCGCCAAGACCCGCCCCCGTTCGTCCGTGGTCTCACCCGCCGACTACGAACAGTTGGCGGCCTTCCGCTACGCCCTGCGCCGCTTCCTGCGTTTCAGCGAGGAAGCCGCCATCGCGGCGGGCATCCCGCCGCAACAGCACCAGGCGCTGCTCGCCATCAAGGGGTTCCGCCCGGAACCGGCTCGTCCCATGTCCGTGGGCGACCTGGCCGAGCGGCTCCAGATCGCCCCCCACACCGCGGTCGGGTTGGTCAACCGCCTGATCAAGGAGAAACTCGTGCACAAGGAGCAGGGAACCCGTGACCGGCGGCAGATGCAACTCTTGCTCACCCGTCGTGGCGAGTCGGTCCTGGAATCCTTGTCGCTGGCCCATCGCGAGGAACTCCGCCGCCTGACTCCCCAGCTCCGCAAACTGCTCGACCAACTCGCCGACGAGCCTCGTTAGCGCTCGGCGTCCTCGTTCACCAAGAGGCGGCCAGCGGCCCGTTGCTGGTGCGGTCTCAGGCGTTCGCCAACGCCCGTGTCAGCACGCCCGCCGGCATCTCTCGGCAGCCGGTCGTGTTCTGCCCTGCCCAGAGCGGAGAGAAGTCGCCGCTGCCGAGGCTTTCGGCCCTGGCGCGCAGCGGCCCGATGGCCACCGCCGCGAGCGGGAACGCCGGTGCGGACATGTTCATCAGCCCGAGTTCGCGCATCAACCGGTTGACGATGCCGCGCGCGGGCCGACCGCTGAAGACGTTGGTCACCGCCGTCGTGTGCGCCGCTGTGCTCTTGAGAGCAGCCCGGTGCGGCCTGCTCGTGATGCACTCGGGACAGAGCAGGTAGGCGGTGCCGACCTGCACGCCCGCCGCGCCGAGGGCCACGGCCGCCGCCACGCCACCCGCGTCGGCGATGCCCCCGGCAGCAACGACCGGCACCCGCACCGCCCGCACGATCTGCGGCACCAAGGCGAGCGTGCCCACCTGCGTGTCGAAGCTTTCCGACAGGAAAGAGCCGCGGTGACCGCCTGCCTCCCAGCCCTGGGCGATGATGGCATCGACTCCCCGCGCTTCCAGCCAGCGTGCTTCCTCCACGGTCGTCGCCGTGGACAATACCTTCGTTCCCCAGCTCCGCACCCACGCCAGCAAATCTTCGGACGGCAGGCCAAAGTGGAAGCTCACGACCGGCGGGCGGAACCCGGCCAGCACCCCGGCCGCCGCGGCGTCGAACGGTGCGCGCGCGGGCCCGGCGTCGGACGCATCCGCTTCAACGCCCAGTTCCTCGTAAAACGGCTGAAGCGCGGCCCGCCACACCGTCTCCCGCGCGGCGTCGGGAAGCGGCGGCAGGTGGCAGAAGAAGTTCACGTTGTACGGCTTGTCTGTCTGTGCCCGGATCGCGGCCAGTTCTCGGTGCAGGGCGTCGATGCCGAGCAGAGCGCCGGGCAGCGAGCCAAGTCCACCCGCGTTGGACACCGCCACCGTCAAGGCGCTGCCTTGCACACCCGCCATCGGTGCCTGGATCACAGGCAGTTCGATGCCGAACAGATCGGTCAGAATCATCACCCGCAGATTACCCGATCACTCTGACTCTGTCACCGTCATGGGCACGACGGTGCAATTCACGAGTGTTCGCCAGATGGCGCAAACCCGCGAGTCGCCTGCCGCACCGGAAAAGATCGTTCGGCGAGCAGCGCGACATCGAATATTCGCGGCAAGATCCACGTCCGCTCGAACAGAGTTGAGCAAACATCTATCACCTCTCCGAGATGGTGAGCACGCGTGTATTCAATGGTCGGCTGGATAGAAGACGATCGTTTGGAGTCGGAATTTCTCCATGGTTTTACCGCGCCTTCCGTCGCCGCAACAACGCCCTGACCACCACGAGAACCGGCGCGATCAAAAGCGTCCAGCAAAGCAGATCCCAGCCGAGTTGGCCCTCGACGAGCACCCACCAAGTTGTGCAGGTCCAGGTGGAACACCCGCCGTCCCCGGTCGCGCCGCAGATCACCGAAGCGCACGCCGCGCAGGAAAGGCGCGTACCCCACGGCGCCACTGACCAGCGCCACAAAAAATGCGACGCCCACCAGCGCCAGGTACAGCGAGCCGCCCAGACCCAGGAAAAACTGCGCGTGCAGCCGCAGCAGCCAACCCGTCGGCGTTTTCTGCGGGTCGAAGCCCTTGAGTTCCGTGCCTTCGAAGGCGTTGAGATAAACCGCTTCCGCCCTGGTGAAATCCTTGACCCCCGGCGGCATCATCGTCACGGCGACGAGCCCCGGATGATCCTCGTCCTCGAAATACGTCGCCGGGTTCCAGCCGGGCCGCGCCTGGCGGGCGATCTGCACGGCGCCGTCCATCGACATCGGAGCCTGCCCGTGAACAGCCAGCCGGGGCACGTAGCCGAACGCCTCGTCGAGTTCCTCGTGGAAGATGAGCGGCAGCCCCGTCAGGAGCAGGATCAACAGGTTGAGCGTGCAGAACAGGCTCGTCCAGCGGTGCAGAACGGTCCAACGGGACAGCGTCTTGGCGTGCATGGGGCGGGAATCTGGTGGGTGGTTGGCCGCGGATCGCACGTCAGAATTTCACCGCCACCGAGCCGACGACCGTGCGCGCCTGCGCGGGATCGACGGAAAAATTCTGCCCTTTGGCGTAGTAATACTCGTTGTCAAAGAGGTTCTTGACGTTGAGTTGCACGCGGAACGGTCCACGGCGGTAGAACGCCACAAGGTCTGTCGTCGCGTACCCGGGCAACCGTCCCGCGTTGGCCAGATCTACCTCCACGCGATCGGCGAAGGTCATGCCGCCGCCGAACCAGGCGCGCACGCGCATCCTGCCCACTTATGACCTGCATATCCTTGACCTTTCTCCACGCCGCGTGCGTTGATCTGCGATGGTCGGGATGGCGTATTGCACGCTTCAACAAACGGTGGTTTCTGCGACGAGTGGTTTTACGCTCACTGCGTCGGCTCAAGAGCGTTGAGCAAACCGTGGGTGAAGACGATGGGAGCCATGGTCTGGTGATCCTCGCCTTCAAAAACTTGTACCCGAATCTTCTAACCCGGGTAGTGGCGGGAGGAGCAGAACCAGCGGGGCGACCATCATGCGAAGGTTCACGGGCGGCCATGTTGAGCCCACGAAGTTGCCTTGTCCAGAGCGTCGTCTTTTTGCCGACGCTCGAAACGGTCCTTTGACGCTCCACTGCCCCCGGGCGAATGGGCATCACACGGGCGCAGCTATTTCCCTCGCGAAGCTCGCTCCTCGGTGTGTCTCATTCATCGAAGCTTGCCTTTGCCGCAGCCAACCTCCCTGAACTATGCTCTCGTTCCCAGCCATGTTTGTCCGCTTTTTTCTCTTCTTGCAACGCCGGTTCCTGCCCGCGCACCGTTGGTTCGGATGGGTTTTGGTCACCGCGCTTTTGCTCTCGGGTTGCGAGGAAGAGACGGGCGAGGTGCGTCGCACCGTGTCGATCAGCCACCCGCTTTCCGAAGCGACGATCACCGAGGCCATGGCGACCGTGCCTGGCGTACGCCTAGTCGAACAATCGAACGATGGGCCGGCTACCACCTGGTCGGCTTTCAGCGGCTCCCCGGAAGATGCCAGCGGGCTGGTGTGCGCCTATGACGACAACGCGGAACGGGTCAATGGCCTCCTCATGGTCCGGCGCGCGAGGCATGGGGAGTATATCCTCACGCTGTCCAAAACCTGGGCGGCACTCCCGCCGCCGCCGGGAGCGATGCAGAAAACCCGTTTGCTCATGAACCGGATCTACCTCGCTTTGCGGCAGCGCGACCCGACGCTGCCGCCGCCCTCGGAGATCAACGAAAAGAGTTTTGGCCCGAAACCCTCCTCGTAAGCAGGCCACGGGAAACAGGGCGGAGCGACGATTTGGTTGCCACCGATGGGTTCCGCCCTTCGTTGTCGGGAACGACCGCCTTAAAGTGGACGTTCCGAAGTTTTGTTTGCCATGCGTTGTACCGCGCGCAGGTTTATGCCAGCTTTGCCACCTCGGGCGGCGAGGGGTTGGCCCGGATGCGTGGGGTGGAACAAGCTCGCCGGCTGCTCGACGGTGATACGCAAGCTGGACGACTTTCAGTTGACGCCCGCCGCAGCGGCGGCAAGCATTGGCGGTGTTTCCTCCGCATTTTCATTTTGAGGATGGTATCACCGGTGCGAAACCACGGAGGAAGAGGTCGTTGGCGCTGCCGTTGTTACTGGTCGGGTGGGCATGGCTTCATGGCATCCCTGCCGTCGCCCAAGCCCAGCTGCTGCGCGAGGTCGCACCGGCTGGCCTCCAACCTTTGGCGGACTCGAAAGCTTGGTGCGAGAACTCTCGCAAAGATGCCGAGGTTCCACTGCCCTACCGCGCTCGCATCAAGCCAGAGTTTCTGATGGTCGGGCCCGACCATCCGAACGGCTTTCGCTTCCTGGCCGTTTTTCAGAACGAAGGGGTTTACCTGCCCGTGCGCTTCGATGGACATTTCCACGGCTTCGACGACAACGGCAATCTACGCCCCGGCTACCACGTCGAGGTGGCTTCCCACCGCTTCAGCCCGGAAGGTGAGCCGGAATTGATCATTGCCGTGGGCGACGAGCGCACGGAACTGGCTATCAACGTGCTCAAATACCACGCCCCGAAATCGCGCAAGGAAGCCACCCGGCAAGCGAACTGGATCGTGGAAGGTTCTTTCTTGGGGCAGGCGCAAGCCTGGATCAAGAGGGATGCCATCGAGTTCCTCGCCGACTCGTCGAAACCAGGAAAGATTTACACCTACGGGCAAGGCAAGTTCATTGGCGAGCACGACTAATCCGCCGCTCGTTTGACTCGGTCTGCTCCGCAAAATTACGAGGGTAATCATCGCAGCGCTCATCGTCGGCGTCGCCACTCTCGGGTAGGACAGCAAGTACAGGGATTGATCAAACCGGGTGTCCGGCGGTCAGGTAAAGTAGTAGCGCGTCAGGTGGAAGAACACCGGGGCCGCGAAACAGATCGAATCCATGCGGTCCAGCACGCCGCCGTGTCCCTGGATCAGCGTGCCGTAGTCCTTCACGCCCCGATCCCGCTTGATGGCCGACATCGTCAGACCTCCCGCGAACCCCAGCAGGGTGATCACCAAGCTCAACCCGGCAGCCTGCCAGGGGTTGAACGGCGTGGCCCACCAGAGTCCGGCTCCGAGCAGGGTGGCACTGCCCGCCCCGCCCACGAAGCCTTCCCAGGTCTTGTTCGGACTGACGCATGGCGCGATGGCGTGCCGACCGAACAACTTGCCCCAGACGTACTGGAACACGTCGCTGAGTTGCACCACCAGCAGGAAGAACAACAACAACCGCGCCCCGCCGCTCCGGCCGAAGGGCAGCGTCATCAAAGCCGGGGCGTAGGACACGCAGTACACGCACACCATCAATCCCCACT
>CAXTVY010000037.1:0-4757 GCA_964247665.1 uncultured Chthoniobacterales bacterium
TGCTTGGCCTGATCGTACTCTCCATTCGGTCCTCGAAACGCCGAAAGTTTCTCGCCTGCTAGGCGGATCTCTTCGCTGGTCGGCCGGATGCCCAGTTTTTCGGCTTCGTGCGCGAGGACGAAATAATTGACCGGAGCCTGCTCCTGCTCGTAACCGTCTCCGGTCGCCGCGCGAAAGAGATCGTAGGTGCCGAGGCTGCGCGCAACGCGCAAGCGCCGCTGTACCTGACCAAGTTCCGTGGTCGTCACGATGTTCCCGTAGATGATTCCGGCGCGGTTGCTGCCCATGCGGTCCGTGTCCGAACGATTCGTGTACAGATAAAATAAGGAAACGCTCACCAGAATGGTGATGATCATCATCAACCAGCGCTGGTTGGAACGCATGAGGTTAGCCATCATATGCGCGCACATTAGCACAAAGCTTCTCGCGTTCCGCAGTTGATTTCTGCGTGGAAATTTCTAGGTTCTCGTTTCCGAATGATGTTCCCCCTTTCTTCGTTCCGGCTCCGGTCCGTCTTCCTGTGGGCAGCGGGCTGCCTTGGCATCGTCCTGTCTGGTGTTTGTGCCGCCCGCGCCCAGGATCGACTTATCCTGATGGACAACACAGTCCAGGAGGGCAAAGTCACTGGCGTGACGGGCGGAAACGTCATGCTCGCGGTTACGACCACTTCCGGGACCGGCCAAACCGCCGTCGCCTTGGGCCGCGTGACCCGGGCGGAGGTTGCCGCCCCGGCGAGCTATCAAAATGGCCTCGTGGCTTACAGGACCGGGAACTGGGATAAGGCACTCGCCGATTTGAAGCCGCTGGCCGATCAATTTCGCGGACTGCCGGCCGATTGGGTGCAGCAAGCAGCCGGATTGCTCGGCGATCTGTATATCGAAAAGAAGGACCTGGCCAAGGCCGAGGCGGCTTACAACGATTTCCGGCAATTGTATCCACGGGCATCGGGAGGATCGGTCCACCTGAGTGTCGGCCAAGCACGTGTCGCATACGCGAAGAACAATGCTGCCCGGGCCAAGCAGCAGTTGCTGGCCATTACGCAAACGGCCATGAAGGAGCCGGCACTTGTTTCGCCGCTGGACGGCGCGGCGTATGGCCAGGCGTTTTTCCTCCTCGGCCAGATCCAGGAAAAGGAAAACAGCTACCAGCCTGCACTGGAAAGCTATCTGCGTACTGTCACCCTCTTCTACCAGGATAGCGCGGTGGCCGCGCGAGCCCAACAAAGCGCCGATGCGTTGCGCACCGCCCACAAGGAAATCACCGCGCCATGATCTCCGGTTGATTTATCTTTCATCTGCTACCTGCCTTCCTTTAAACACTTTCCGTCCCCTCTGCTCCCCTCGAACATGAAGAAGCTGTGTATTCGTTTGGTTCTTCCGATCCTAGTCGTCGGTGCGTTGTTCGCCTTTGCCCCGGCCGCCTTCGCCGTGGACGAAGCGCCCAAGGAACGTAACGTGGTGCAGACGATCCTCAGCAGCGGCCCGCTGGGAGTGGCAATCTGGTGCGCGATTTTGGGCGCTTCCATCACGATGGTAACGTTTGTCATCCAGAATATCCTTACCCTGCGCAACGACCGCCTCGCTCCCCCGCCGCTCATTGATTCCCTCCGGCAGGTGCTGGGCGCAGGCAACTACCAGGAAGCCTGGGAAATCTGCAACGCCAACCGCAACTATCTTGCCAACACCCTCAAGGCGGGTCTGGAACGCATCGGCCGCGGCAAGGACGTGTTCGACGATGCCCTCGCTGAACACGGTCTCCGCGAGGCGCAGATGCTGCGCACCCGCAACAGCTATCTCTCGGTCATCGGGGTGGTTTCGCCGATGATTGGACTGCTTGGCACCGTGATCGGCATGATGAAAGCTTTTACCGTCCTGGGTGGCGAAGGCATCAGCAATCCCCGCGCGTTGGCGAGCAGCATCGGCGAGGTGCTCCTAGCCACGGCGAGCGGACTCTTCATCGCTATCCCGGCCTTCGTCAGCTACTACATTTTCCGCAATCGCGCGCAAATGGTCATCGTGAACGCGGAGGACCGCATCAACTCGCTCGTCGAGGAGGTGCCTTTCGAGGAACTCGCAGGCATCCGCATCGGCGAGAACTTCAGCGCCGGCGAAGGCGCATTGGCCGTGAATGAAAAGGAGTCCCGGCGCGTATCCATGGCGTTGACAACGAACTGCCCGGTGTGCAACTCGGCCATCGCGGCCGGGCAGACCCCGTGTCCGCATTGCGGCGCGACGCTTGATTGGAAGCAGTAAGCCGTTGCGGCCACCTCGTTCGATGAGCGCGCAACGCGATAAGACCAAGCACCGCAACAAAAAGAATTCGGTGCGGGAAATGCCGGAGGAAGACCCGGATTTCCAAATCGCACCGATGATCGACGTGCTGCTCGTGCTGCTCGTCTTTTTCATGTCGATCAGTTCTACGGAGGTGCTCCAGAACGTCAAAGGGATCGAATTACCCGTGGCGGCGCAAGGCAACGAAGCGGGCAAAGGCAAGCATCAGGTGATCGTGAATATTTCCTGGGCGCTCGGGACCGAGAGCGGCGGCATCACGGTAGACGAAAAGTCTTACGCGTCGGCGACCGATCTGATCCCGGTCCTACAGGAGCGGGTGAAGGCCGATCCCACGATGCGGTTGCTGATCCGGGCCGATAAGGGCACACGCTACGACTACCTGCGCGCAGTGTTGGTGGCAGTCGGCCAGACGACGATCAGCAACGTCACCTTTTCCGTCGTTGACAAGGAACAGGCCAAGGGGCAGGTCGCCGCCAAGTAAACCGTCCGTCAGTCCGTCCCTCAACACCCTTACTTTATGGCTGGTTCCGTTGGCTCCGAAGATGGCGATGTCGGCTTCCAGATCGCCCCGATGGTGGACGTGGTCTTCGTGCTGATGCTCTTTTTCATGGCGTCGGCCGGTGCCCAGGTCGTCGAAAAAGAACTGAGCATCAACCTGCCCAGCGGCCAGTCGAGTGCTACGACCTCGACGCCGAGCGTACCCATCATCGTGGCCATCGCCGCCGATGGGACGGTGCAGGTCAACGGTCAAGCCTACGACCCCGCCAATAGCCCCGACTTGCCGCTAACTCGGGACCAGTTGAAACAGTTAATGAACTTTGGCCAGAAAGACCCGGTCATCATCCAGCCGGCACCGGACGCCCGCCAGGAGCGAATCATCAAGGTCTTGAACGCCGCCGCCGCCGCCGGGGTGAAGAACCTGACATTCAGTTAAAGAGGCAGGAAGATTGCGCGCCGGGGTCATCTGACCCGGTTGGCATGACCACGCTATCCGGGGAACCTTGTCGAGCAACGCCGCACGTTAAAATCCTTTGATGCCTGACCCTGCTCCGACCGAAATCCAGGTGTTGTCCGTCTGGGAACTGACCCGCTCAATTCGCTCGCTGTTGGAAAGCGAGGTCGGCAGCGTCTGGGTGGAAGGTGAAATCTCCAACCACCGCAAACAGGCGTCCGGCCATCAATATTTCACGCTGAAAGATGAGCGCAGCCAGCTTCCCTGCGTGCTCTTTCGGGGGAACAACAGCCTCTTGTCCGGTCCGGCGCTCGCCGATGGGCTGCACGTCCAGCTTTATGGCGAATTGACGGTGTACGAACTGCGTGGCCAATATCAGATGGTCGTGCAGATGGTCCAAGGCAAAGGTGTAGGTGCATTACAGGCCCGCTTCGAGGCGCTCAAGGCCCGACTCGCCGCCGAGGGACTTTTCGATCCCGTCCGCAAGAAACCCCTGCCTGCGTTCCCGATGAGCGTCGGCTTGGTCACCTCGCCCACGGGGGCAGCCTTGCAGGACATGCTCAACATCCTCAAGCGCCGGGCTCCCTGGCTGCGGATCGTGATCCATCCCGTGCGGGTGCAGGGACAAGGGGCATCGGTAGAAATCGCCGCCGCCGTGGCCGATTTTAACCGGCGGGCAGGGGCGGATGCCAACCGGACGACCACCAGGCAGACCAGCGTGGACCTGATCGTGGTCGCACGCGGCGGTGGCAGCATTGAGGATCTTTTCGAGTTCAACGAGGAGATCGTGGCCCGGGCCATCGCGGCCTCTGACCTTCCGGTGGTGTCCGCCATCGGGCACGAAATCGACTTCACCATCGCGGACT
Organism: uncultured Chthoniobacterales bacterium; assembly: GCA_964247665.1. GTDB lineage: Bacteria > Verrucomicrobiota > Verrucomicrobiia > Chthoniobacterales > SZAS-18 > CAHJWO01. Next base: position 4,110 of record CAXTVY010000037.1, read on the forward strand.
TCGTTGCCGACCTGCGCGCCCCGACGCCGAGCGCCGCCGCCGAACTGATCGTACCGGACACGGCGGACCTTCTCCGACAGCTGGCAGGCGTCAGTCAATACCTGGACCGGCAGCTCGAGCAATTCATCGAGCGTGCCCGGGAGCGACTGCAAGCGACGGTTCGGGTGAGCCTGCTCAAGGAACCGCTCCGGCGATTGTTGGAAGCACGTCAACAACTGGACTCGGTGCAAGAAGCCCTGACACATCTCGCTGAGAATCGGCTGCGCGACCTACGCAGTGAGTTGAACGCCAAAGAATGTTGCCTGCGCCTCCACGGGCCGGAACATTTGCTAGAGCTTCGCCGACAGTCGATCACCGGCTGGCACGAGCGGCTGCGCACAAATCTCACCTGTGCGCAGAGTGCCGCGCGCGCGCGATTAAGAGAATCCCAGCGGCTGCTAACTGTGCTCGGGCCACAAGCGACGCTTGAACGCGGTTATACCATCGTGATGGATGAACAAGGAAATATCTTGCGTCAAGCCCAGAAAGCGGTTGTCTCTCAGCGTCTCACGCTGCTATTTGCAGATGGAAAAGCAGAAGCTATGGTCGACGCCATAAGCTGAATAGTTGTAGCAAGTAAAATCTTTACAAGAAAAAGGCGGCCTTTAC
>CAXTVY010000037.1:4767-5675 GCA_964247665.1 uncultured Chthoniobacterales bacterium
TTAGGGTCAGTAGTTGCAAAGATGTTAATCTTAGCGCCACCGGCGCTTGGCGTCCTTTGAACAGCGCCCGTAGTAGGCGTAAGTGTGTCGCAATTAGCAACTTCACCACTATCGTCAACATGAATGATGATCGCTTTCTTTCCGCCCCACACACCACCAGCTACCGTTCGATCCGTCGTGTATGTCGTACCACCAGTAATAGGTGCATCAAATACTAAGGGAAGAGCGGCATTAGAAGTATCAGTCAAATTCTTAATGTAACCATATTCATTCTCACCACCTTTCAAGCAGTCAGCCTGCGTACCGTATACTTCATCAGGTGCAGTTGTATTGCACCATTTTGATTTGGGGGTATAAAACAGTTTTTCTGCGGAACAATAAGTAGGAAACAAATTTGCAAAAGCTTGGTTGGAATAAGTCGCTACGCTAGCTGGGTCAACTGCTGCTCCCGGGTTGCCGACTGTCGACGGAAAATTACCGTCGTTATCGCCAGCATACAATTTGAGTGCCAAGCCCACCTGCTTAGCTCCTGCCAACGACTTGGTTTGCTGCGCTTTTTCCTGTACTTGGCTGAATACGGGAAGCGCGATACCGGCGAGAATGCCGATGATGGTAATCACGACGAGCAACTCGATCAGAGTAAACGCCGCGGACAACTGTTTCTTTTTAATCATGGGATTTGGAGGGTTTTCTAACGTAACTAGCAGATAAGCGAAGAATAAGGGTTGACGCTCTAGCGTCAACGGATATCCCGATGTGCGCGGAAGATTAACTTTCCGGTAACAATTCGGTAACAATCGATGGCTTCTCAGCGGATTTTTCACCTTTTACGAGGCGGAATCCCACCACTGCCAGCGGCGGCAAGCTGACGATCACCTACCCGGGCCTGCTCGGCACCGCCCTCGCGG
>CAXTVY010000037.1:5685-23403 GCA_964247665.1 uncultured Chthoniobacterales bacterium
ATCCCGTCCCTGCCAGGATTGCGGCTCCGCCCACTGGCCGCCCCGGTTGCCAACATTGCTGCCTCCGTAGGTTTGGGCGTCGGTGTTCAGGATTTCCTCGTAGAACCCGGCGTCCGGCGCACCCATGCGGTAGCCCTCGCGCACCACGGGTGTCGCGTTGACGATGAAGAGCAACATTCCGCCAGAGCGTGATTTGCGCACGAAAGAGATCACGCTGTTGTCCGCATCGCCAAAATCGATCCACTCGAATCCTTCGTAGCTGTCGTCGATCTCGTAGAAAGCCGGTTCGTGGCGGTACAGGTGGTTGAGGTGCTGCACCATCCGGCTCAGACCGTCGTGCAGCGGCTCGTTGAGAAGGTGCCAGTCTAGGCTGCGGTTGTAAGCCCATTCCGTGCGCTGACCAAACTCAATTCCCTGGAAGATCAGCTTTTTGCCCGGATGCGCCCACATCCAGGCCAGGAACATGCGCAGGTTGGCGAACTTCTGCCAATCGTCGCCGGGCATCTTCTCCAGCATCGATTTCTTACCGTGCACTACCTCGTCGTGGCTCAACACAAGGACAAAATGCTCCGAGAAAGCGTACACGAGCGAGAAGGTGATGTCGCTCTGGTGATGGCGGCGGTGAATCGGGTCCAGCGCCATGTAGCGCAGACTGTCGTTCATCCAGCCCATGTTCCATTTAAAGCCGAAGCCGAGTCCGCCCACATACGTCGGGCGGCTGACGGCAGGCCAGGAGGTAGATTCCTCCGCCACTGTCATAATCCCGGGGAACTGACCATAAGCGAGGGTATTAAACTCCTTGAGGAATTGGATCGCTTCCAGGTTCTCGCGGCCTCCGAAGGCATTGGGCACCCACTCGCCTGTCTTGCGCGAGTAATCCAGGTAGAGCATGGAGGCAACGGCATCCACCCGCAGGCCGTCGATATGGTAGGCGTCCAGCCAGAACAATCCATTCGAGACGAGAAAGTTGCGTACCTCGTTCCGGCCGTAGTTGAAGATGAGCGTGCCCCAGTCCACGTGCTCGCCTTGCCGGGGGTCGCTGTGTTCGAACAGGTCCGTGCCGTCAAACTCGGCCAGGCCGTGAGCATCCTTGGGGAAGTGGCCTGGCACCCAGTCGAGCAGCACACCGATGCCGCGCTGATGGCAGCGATCCACGAAGTAACGGAACTCGTCCGGGTTGCCGAAACGGCTGGTGGGAGCGAAATAATTCGTAATCTGGTAACCCCAGGAGCCGTCGAAAGGATGTTCCGCGACGGGCATCAGCTCGATATGCGTGAAGCCCATGTTAATGACGTAGTCGAGCAGCTCGTCGGCCAATTCGCGGTAGCTCAGCGAGCGGTTATTTTCCTCGGGTTTGACCTTCCAACTGCCAAGATGGCATTCGTAGCTGCCAACCGATTCGTTCAGCCAGTCTTTGGTCTGCCGGGTCTGCATCCAGTCCGCATCGCTCCAGGTGTAGCGGCGAAGATCCCACACCAGGGATGAAGTTTTGATCCCGTGCTGGTTGTAGAACGCGAACGGGTCGCTCTTGAGCTGGATGTGGCCGTGTGCCCCGCGCACTTCAAATTTATAGTGTGTGCCTTCGTCCACCCCGGGCAGAAAGATCTCCCAGATACCGCCGCTGAGCTTGCGCATGGGGTTCACTCGGCCATCCCAGCCGTTGAAGTCGCCGACCACGCTGACTCGTTGGGCATTCGGCGCCCACACGGCGAAGGCACACCCCTGCACGCCGCCCACGCTCGTCAGATGCGCGCCCAGCTTGTCGTAGATCCGGTGGTGATTGCCCTCGGAAAAAAGGTGGATATCCAACTCACCGAGGATCGGGCCGAAGGAATACGGATCGGCTTTCAACGTTTCATGGCCCGCACCATCTTTGATTCGAAGCTGGTATGGTGGCGGGTACTCGCCAGCGGGCAGGATCGCCTCGAAAAACCCGGCGTCATGCACCTTTTCGGCCTCGATAATCTGCTCCGCAGCACCCGTCGTTGCGACGGCCACTTCGCGGGCGAACGGGGCGAAAACCCGGACGGTCCAGTGGTCCCCCACCCGGTGCGGCCCGAGAAAGGCGAACGGGTCGCCGTGGGTCGCCGCCAGGAAGGAGTCGAGTTCGGCGCTGTCGAAGGAGAGATGACGCAATTTCATGGATAACGATGGGGCAAAGGAGAGCAGCGTGTTCCGTGGTCCGGGCTCCGCCTCCAGTGTGTTGAAAAATCGCACTGACGCGTCAACTTGGCTCTCTCCGGAATGACGATGAAGATCAGTCTCAAGTAGGCGGTGAACGCTGGCCCGTCATCTGCTCACTCAAAGGAATATGACTGCGCTCCGCGTTATGATGCTCCTGGTAACTCTGGTGGTCTGCTACCTTTTGTTCCTGCGGACCCAGCCGGCGTTGAACTCACCTCGCAGCAACACGACGCTCACCGGTGAGCCTGCGGACCCTCGCGCGACACCTGCTCTCAGCAGCGAATACAAGCAGGCCATGGACAAGGCGCACGCCGCGGCGCGGCAGATGCAGGCCCAGCGCGCGGAGGCGGATTCGCTCTGAACCGGCCGGGCTGGCTAAGCACCGCGCCACTCGGAAGATTGTCCGTGAACGGGCCTGACGGCCGCCCGCTTTTGTGGTAGGCTGCGGGCTTATGGAATTCAAGCTCGCCTCGGATTATGAGCCGTGCGGTGACCAGGCGCAGGCCATCGTCAAACTCACCAAATCACTCCGGGCGGGCAATCGTCACCAGACGCTCCTGGGCGTCACCGGTTCCGGCAAGACGTTCACCGCCGCCAACGTCATCCGCAACCTCGGGCGGCCGACGCTAGTCATCTCACACAACAAGACGCTCGCCGCGCAGCTTTACTCCGAGTTCAAACAGTTTTTCCCGGAAAATGCGGTTGAATACTTCGTCAGCTATTTCGACTACTACCAGCCCGAAGCGTACATCCCCCGGACTGACACCTACATCGAAAAGGATTCGTCGATCAACCAGGAGATCGAGCGGCTGCGGCTGTCTACGACCAGCGCGCTGCTCTCGCGCCGGGATGTTATCGTGGTGTCGAGTGTGAGCTGCATTTACGGCCTGGGTTCGCCGGAAGATTACCGCGCGATGCTGACGCCGCTCTCCGTCGGGCAGCAGATCAGCCGGGAAGCCTTCCTCGCCAAGCTCGTGGACATGCTCTACGAGCGCAACGACATCGCTTTTACCCGCGGCAAATTCCGGGTGCGCGGCGATGTGATCGAGGTGCACCCGGCCAATGAGGACGAGCAGGGCGTCCGCATCGAGTTCTTCGGCGATGAGATCGACCGCCTGAGTTATTTTGACCCGCTGACCGGCAAGGTGGAGAAGACGGTGCCTGGACTGACGCTTTTTCCCGCGAAACAGTTCGTGACGCCCTACGAGAAATTGCGCCGCGCCCAGATGACAATCCGCGAGGAACTCGACCTGCGGATCGCGCAGTTCGAGTCCGAGGGAAAGCTGCTGGAAGCACAACGGCTCAAGATGCGGACGGAGTACGACTTGGAAATGCTCCAGGAGATGGGTTTTTGCTCCGGCATCGAGAATTACACGCGGCACTTGAGCGGACGGCCGCCAGGCTCCACCCCGTACACGCTGCTGGACTTCTTCCCGGATGATTTTCTTCTGGTCGTGGACGAGAGCCACGCCACCGTCCCACAGGTTGGCGGCATGTATGAAGGCGATCGCTCGCGCAAGAGCGTGCTGGTGGACTACGGCTTCCGGCTGCCCAGCGCAATGGACAACCGGCCCCTGAAGTTCCCGGAGTTTATGGCGCACCAGCGCCAGGTGCTCTACATCAGCGCCACGCCAGCACCGTTCGAGATCGCGAACAGCGTGGTGGGCAACAAGACGTACATCAAGCATCCGCGCGAAACCGCCGGGACCATCGGTGAGGGCGAGACGACCCCTGCCCGGCTGGCGGGGCTGCGCGCGGCCGAGACGCCCGGCATCTACCGGGCCGCCACGCCGGCCGAACCCGCGCCGCTGCCACCACGGCCGAACCTCAAGATCATCCGCCGCCACGCCACGCCGATTGCCAACGGGGAAACTCCCGCTGAAAGCAGTGCGCTCGGCGTTGACTATGCGGACCGCCATGTCTCTAGCGACATCGCCGACAGTTTTGACGTGTTCGTGGATGGCCAGCCGCTGATCGTGGAGCAAATCATCCGCCCGACCGGCCTGCTTGATCCGGTCATCAGCGTCAAACCGCTCAAGAACCAGATCGACGATACCATCGAGGCCTGCCGCCAGCGAATTGAGGCGGGCGAACGTATCCTCGTCACGACGTTGACCAAGCGCACCGCCGAAGATTTGACGGATTACCTGCGCGACGTGGGAATGAAGGTGCGCTACCTCCACAGCGACATCGACACCATCGAGCGGGTGGAAATCCTACGGGGACTGCGTGCAGCGGAATTCGACATCCTCGTCGGCATCAACCTGCTGCGCGAAGGCCTGGACCTGCCGGAGGTGTCGCTCGTGTGCATCCTCGACGCCGACAAGGAAGGTTACCTGCGCAGCCAGACCTCGCTGATCCAAACCGCCGGGCGCGCCGCGCGCCACATCAATGGCATGGTGATTCTCTTTGCGGACACGGTCACCCAGAGCATGAGGAAATTGTTAGAGGTGACCGAGTACCGCCGCCAGCGGCAGATCGAGTACAACGAGGCACACGGCATCACTCCGCAAAGCGTTCGCCGCGCGGTGCAGGAGAGCCTCCACGTCATCCTCAAAGGGAAGGCCAAGGAGGAAAGCGTCATCCGCGAGACCGGCGGCGACTTCAGCATCAGCGAAGTGCTGCGCGAATTGGAAGCGGAGATGGCGGCGGCGGCGGCGAGCCTCGAATACGAGCGGGCCGCGCTGTTGCGCGACCAGATCATGGAACTCAAAAATGGCACTGGCATCTCAAAGATCGAACCCAAGCGGCGGTCGGGCAAAGTGAACTACCGCCAAGGGTCCGGCCGGAATGGCGGGGAAGCCCCTGCCGGTGCTCCGACTGCGCGCCCGGCGTTGAAGTTTCGCCGTCCGGGCAACGCGCAACCGCGTAGCTGAACGGTGTCGGGGATGCCTTGGCCCTCGAATTGCTTCCTGACGCAGGGGTGTTCAAGCGCCCTTTGCTTTCCGCCCTTGTCGCGGCCTTGGGATGGCTGGCATTCCATCCTCCCACAGCCGGAGCACAGTTGCCTCCCACACCCGGTAACCCGCCCGAACTCGGTGCCCTGAAGGAGATCGCGTTCACCTCGCTTTCCAATCCATACGTCACGCCGCTAGGCGCAGCGGCGCTTTCTATCCGTCCTACCGAATGGAAACACGCGGAGACGGAGAATTTCATCTACCATTTTTTCCACGGCTACATCGCCGCGCCAGTTGCGGTGGAAGCGGAATATTACTATCGCGTTGTCTCCAAGGACCTGGACAAGGATACTTCCCGCTGGGAACGCAAAGGCCATATCTTCGTTTTTGAACAGCCCGAAGACTGGCGCACGTTCCAGACGAAGGCCAAACTCGACCCGTGGACCGGCGGTATCCACCAGCACGGAGAGCTTTTCATCCAGCGCGACCCCAGCCTCAAGTTCAAGGGAAATACGTTGGGACACGAAACGACCCACTTGGTCGTGGACCGCTTCTACGGATCGAACGTGCCACTCTGGCTCAACGAAGGATACGCCGAGTACATCTCGCGCGTCGCCTACGCCAGCTTCAACCGGGCGCGAGGTTATCAGGCGCACCCACGAACGGACGCGCTCGCGGTGGACGCGTACATTCCCTTGGATCGTCTCACAAACCTGCTCACCTACCCCGCCGACGTGAACGAGGTGCGCGCGTTCTACACGGAATCGGAGAAGCTTGTGCGCTTTCTCAGTGCGGCGGACAAAGCCAAGTTCCTGCAACTCCTCGACCGGCTAGCCAAGGGCAGCTTGTTCGACAGCGCGCTACATGCTAGCTACGGGTCGCAATTCCTGACGACCCACCAGTTGGAGGACAGCTTTCGGCCCTCCGCGCTGCAAACCACTGCCGTGACTGCTACCGCTCCCGGTTTGACCGTGCAGTGATCGTTCTCGCCAGGAGTCACACTTTTTCCTAGTTTCGGGCACGCCGCCCGGTTTAGATATTCCCTTCCATGCGCAACCTGCTCCTCGGTGTCTTTTCCCTGTCATTCGTCCTGCTGTTCGCTGGTTGTGACGGCCCGGAGCAAAGCGGGATCAGAGCGGCCCAGCTTGCCCAGCGGCAGGCCATCCTGAACGAGGCACCGGGAGACTACTACATTGGCCGCCGTTACTACAACGCGAACTACAAGTTCTGGGGCTATCTCCGCCGCCCCGGCCAACCTTGGAAGGATGGCAAGTTGGTGATGCTCAACGAGAAGCAGAAACTTGCACCGGATCGTGAACTCAACCAGTTCGGCGTGGACGACAACTGCGAGTACAAGATTTACGGACGCTTCACGGGCGACACCGTCTACGAGCCCGCCAGCAACCATGTTTACCCGGAGTTCCTGCTGACCGGCTACGAGTTGCGCGACCGGAATCCGCCGTCGATCTTCGCCCCGGGCCAGCGTCTCCCCAGCGAAGCAATCAACCAGCCGGATTGATTGACCAGTCCTATTTTGTCGTCCGCAACACTTGCTCCCTGTGCGCAATCCGCTTCTTGGCCTCGGCTGGCTTGTCTTCCTCGTGTTGCTGGCCGGTTGCGGCGGCCCGGAGCGAAGCGGGGAGAGCGCCGCGAGACTCGCGCAACGGCAGGCCGTGTTGAGTGAAGCGCCGGGCGAATACTACATCGGCCGCCGTTACTACAACGCAGACTACAAGTTTTGGGGCTACCTCCGCCAACCCGGCCAACCTTGGAAGGACGCCAAACTGGTGATGCTCAACGAATCGCGTAAACTCGCCCCGGATCGGGAGATCAACCAATTCGGCGTCGATAACAACTGCGAGTACAAGATTTACGGGACTTACACCGGCGAAAAGGTCTACGAGCCTGTCAGCAACCAATTCCTCCCGGAGTTCCTGCTGACCGGCTATGCGTTGCGCGACCGGAATCCCCCGCCCATCTTCCCGCCGGGTTCGAGGTAGCCTGGCAAACCGGTCAGCCGCCAGGACTTACCTTGCTTGCACGCGAGTCAGCGTCCGAGGTAAGCCTCACGTACCTGCGGATTCTGCCGGAGCGCGGATGAGTTGTCTTCGAGGATGATCCGGCCGGTTTCGAGTACGTAGCCCCGGTTGGAGATTTCCAGCGCGAGGTTGGCGTTCTGCTCGACCAGCAGGATCGTCATGCCGAGTTGCCGGTTGATCTCGACGATCTTCTCGAAAATCGTTTTCACGAGGATCGGCGCGATCCCGAGTGAGGGCTCGTCGAGCATCAGGCACTTGGGTTTGCCCGTCAGCGCGCGCCCGATGGCCAGCATTTGCTGCTCGCCGCCCGAAAGCGTCCCGGCTGCCTGCCGCTCACGCTCCTTGAGGCGCGGGAAGATGCTGAAGATGTAGTCGAGATCCTTCTGGAACTCCGCGCCCAGTTTCAGGCGGTAAGCCCCCATCTTGAGGTTTTCGAGCACGGTCAGGTTGGCGAAGATCATGCGCCCTTCTGGCACGTGCGAGATGCCGTGCGCGACAATCTTGTGCGGCGGCAGATTCGTGATGTCTTGCCCGTTGTAGCGGATGCTCCCCGCACGCACTTTCGCCAGCCCGGAAATCGCGCGCAAAGTGGTCGATTTGCCCGCCCCGTTAGCCCCGATCAACGTGACGATGCTGCCGGGTTCCACCTTGACCGAGATGCCGTGCAACGCCGCGATGGAACCATAGCTGACCTGGATGTTGTCGATTTCAAGCATGGGGCATCTCCGCCTCCGCAGGCGGCTCTTCGCCGAGGTACGCTTCGATGACCTTCGGGTTCTTCGTGATCTCACCCGGATCGCCCTCTGCGATCTTGACGCCGTGGTCGAGCACGAAGATGCGCTCGCAAATGCCCATGACGACCTTCATGTCGTGCTCGACCAGCAGGACGGCAATTTCGAACTTGTCCTTGATGAAGCGAATCAACTTGGTGAGTTCTTCCTTTTCGGTGGGATTCATCCCGGCGGCGGGTTCGTCGAGCAGCAAGAGCTTCGGCTGGGTCGCCAGGGCGCGGACGATTTCCAGGCGGCGCTGGTCGCCGTAGGACAGGTTTTTGCAGAGCACCTCGCGGTGGCGGCCGAGATCGAAGATGTCGAGCAACTCCATGACTTGCCGGTCGATCTCGGCCTCCTCGCGGTAAAATGCGGGCGAGCGGAACAGTGCGTGGACAAATCCTTGCCTGAGCCGCAGGTTGAACGCTGCCCGGACGTTGTCGAACACCGTCAGTGAAGCAAACAGGCGAATGTTCTGAAATGTCCGGGCGATCCCGAGCCCGGCAATCTTGTTGGGTTTCATTCCGGCGATGGATCGGCCACCGAGCGAAACTTTCCCTGTAGTGGGCGGGTAGACGCCCGTGATGACATTGAACACGGTCGTTTTACCTGCGCCGTTCGGCCCGATGAGACCGACGAGATCGCATTCACCGATTTGCAGGTCCAGTTCCGATACCGCCGTCAGACCGCCAAAGCGGATGGTGCAGCGTTGAAGTTCGAGCAGGGTGGCCATGGCGCGGCGTCAGGCAGCTTTCGGGAGCTTGCGCGCGGCTGACCCACCGAAGGCCCGCAGGCCGCCGAAGAGCCCCTGCGGTCGCAGGAGCATCAGCGCGATGAGCACGAGCGCGTAAATGATCGTGCGATTCGCAGCGAGTTGGCGCAGCCAGCCGGGTAGGAACGTGTAGCCGGCGACGAAGCGCAGATACTCCGCCAGGACAGTCAGGAGCACCGCCGCGAAGGCCACGCCTGCGGTGTTGCCCATCCCGCCGAGGATGACGATGACCACGATTTCGATGGAGCGTTGGAAGTCGAATCCGGCCGGATTGATGTAGGTGGTCGTGTGTGCGTACAAGCCGCCGCCAATGCCCGCGAAAAACGCTCCCAGCACAAACGCTACCACCTTGTACTTCGTGGTGTTGATGCCCATGGCTTCGGCGGCCACCTCGTCGTCGCGCACCGTCAAAAATCCTCGTCCGTAGGTGGAATCGATGAGGCTGACCGCGACGTAGATCGTCAGCGCGGCGAGGGCGTAGGCCCAGAAGAACGTCGTGTAGTTGGGGATGCCGCTGTAGCCGCGCGCGCCGCCGATGGCATCCGTGTTTTGGATAATCACCCGAATGATCTCGCCAAATCCCAGCGTGACGATGGCCAGATAATCGCCTTTCAGCCGCAACGACGGTATTCCGACGATCAAGCCCGTTACCGCTGCCAGCACCCCGCCGCAGACGAGCGCCACCACGAACTGCAACGAAGGCGGCAAGCCATGCACGGCGGCAATCCCCACGTTCGTCAACCACAGAACCGCGTTGATGCAGTGATAAACGGCTAGCATCAACCAATCTAGAAGCCGGATCAGCGCGTTATCTGATGGCTGGTAGTACGTCAGCAAGGGCAACGGCACCCCCAACGTCACAATGCTGGCCATGTAGGCTCCCACCGCCATGAAGCCCGCGTGCCCGAGCGAGAACTGACCCGTGTAGCCGTTGATGAGATTCAGGCTGACCGCGAGGGTGATGTTGATCCCGACGAAAAGGATTACCTGCAGATAATATTCGTTGATCAGACCGGAAAAACGCGAGAGCAGCGCGCTGAGCGCCACCGCCACCAGCAGCCAGATTTTTTTGGAATACAGGGTAGGGCTCACGGCGCGAGAAGCGGCTTTACACTTTTTCCACCTGCACCTTGCCGAGCAAACCGGCGGGGCGGAAGAGGAGAATGATAATCAACACCGCGAACGCGATGGCATCCCGGTACGACGAGAACGACGAACCGGCCACGAACGTTTCCACCACGCCGATGAGCAGGGCTCCAACCGCCGCCCCGGGGAGATTGCCGATGCCGCCAAGCACCGCCGCGACAAAGGCCTTGATGCCCGGCAGGACACCCATGAGCGGGTCGATGGAAGGATTCGAGATTGCCCACAGAATACCTGCCGCGCCAGCCAGGGCGGAGCCCAGGCCGAACGTGAAACTGATGACCGTATCCAGGTTCACGCCCATGAGAGCCGCAGCGGTTGGGTTATTGGAGAGCGCCCGCATGGCCAGACCCAGTTTGGTGCGTTTGACGATGAAAGACAGTGCCGCCAGCAGCGCCGCCGTCACCCCGACGGCGATGATCTGGCTGCGGGTGATCGTCAGCGCTCCCGTGCCTGCAATCGCGCTATCCGTGATGAGATCAGGGAACGATTTCGGGTCGGGGCCGAAGACATACTGCCCGCCGTATTCAAGCAACAGCGACACGCCAATGGCGGTGATGAGCACCGTCAGTTTCGGCCGACTGCGCAACGGGCGGTACGCGAGTTTTTCGATGACGATCCCGAGCAACGCGCACAACCCCACCGAGGCCAGCAGCACCACACAGACACCCAGCGGCATCCAGCCTCCTGTGAAATGTGACATGATCTTTGGCGTCAGCCAATAGCCAGCGAACGCCCCGATCATGAAAATGTCGCCATGGGCGAAATTGATAAAGCGCAGAACCCCGTACACCATCGTGTATCCCAACGCGATGAGCGCGTAGAATGCACCGAGCGACACCCCGTTGATGAGTTGCTGGAGAAATTCGGTGCCGCTCATATCGCCTGGATCTTCCTCGCCGTTGTCCCTCTCCTACTTTCTCAGGGTGCCACCGTAGCAACGAATTTGTTGTCCTTGCCCTGCACCTCAAGCACCACGGCGGATTTGGTGGCATTCCGGTTGGCGTCGATGGTGATCATGCCTGTCACCGCGTCGTAATCCTTCACCTTCGCCAAGGCATCGCGGACTTTGCTGCCGTCGGTCGAACCGGCGTCCTTGATGGCGCTGGCCAAGATCATCATGGCATCATAACCGAGGGGGGCCATACCGTCTGGCATCGTCTTGTACTTGGCCTGGTACTTCTTGACGAAATCCTGCACCTTTGGAGCCTGGTCGGCTGGCGAGAAGTGGGTGGAAAAATAGCATCCGTCGAGCGAATTACCCGCGATCTCGGCCAGCTTCGGACTGTCCCAGCCGTCACCGCCGAGGAGGGGAACCTTCAGCCCCAGGATTCGCGCCTGCTTGCCGATGAGGCCCGCTTCCGTGTAGTAGCCGGGCACGAAGATTGCATCCGGTGCGGCGCTCTTGATCGCCGTGAGCTGCGCGCGGAAGTCCTTGTCCTTGCCGCTGCCGCTGTAAGAACGTTCGATGACGATCTGACCACCGTGGCTCTTGTAGTACTCCGTGAAGTACTGGGTGAGTCCCTTGGAATAATCGCTGGTCACATCAGAGAGGATGGCCACCTTCTTCGCGTGCAGCGTGTCGAGCGCGAACTTCGCCATCAAGGTGCCCTGGAAGGGGTCGATGAAGCACACGCGGAAGATGTAGTCGCCCTTGGTGGTCACGGTGGGATTCGTCGAGCCGGGCGAGATCATCGGCACCTTGGCTTCCTGGCAGATCGGCGCGGCTTCCAGCGACCGCGAGCTGGCAATCTCGCCGATGACCGCAACCACCTTGTCGCTGTTGATGAGCTTCTTGACGGCCGACGACGGTTGGCCGGGCTTGGATTGGTCGTCCTCGACCACGAGTTTGACCTTGTGCCCGAGCAGGCCGCCCGCATTATTGATCTCGTCGGCGGCCAGTTGCACGCCGTTATCCGAGTTGATGCCGAACGTCGCCTCGCTGCCGGTGAGCGACGCATACTCGCCCACGGGGATGTCCTGAGCCATGAGCCCGGTGGCGGGCGCGAGAGTAGCCAGGGCAGCGCAGGCAGCCAGGGCGGGGAAGAACAGTTTTGGCTTCGGCATGCGGCTGTTTTAAGTTCTCTGCCCACCGATTGCAACCAGAGATAAGAACGGAACGAGAACGCGCTGGCGGGAAGGGCGCGTTTCGGCCATAGGTGGAGGGTTGGAATCCGGCGACCGGACGGAGCAAAACCGGCGTTTCGATCTATCCTCCCCTTTCGCCATGGCACGCACTTACAAGCTCAACAAACCCGCTCCGGCCCACCCGGCCGGACGGCGGATAGATTACGCTCAGGAACTCAACGCCCAACAGTGCGACGCCGTGACCGCCGGTCCAGGGCCGATGCTGGTCATCGCGGGTGCGGGCAGCGGCAAGACACGCACGCTCATTTACCGCGTCGCCTTCCTGCTGGAGCAGGGCATCGAGCCCCACAACATCCTGCTCCTGACGTTCACGAACAAAGCCGCCCGCGAGATGCTTGACCGCGTTTCGCTGCTCCTGCCCGATAGCACGGAAGGGCTCTGGGGCGGGACGTTCCATTCCATCGGTAACAAGATCCTGCGCCGCCACGCCGAGGTGCTCGGATTTCGGCGGGGGTTTTCCATCATGGACCGCGAAGACCAGGAAGACCTGATGAAAACCGTGATCGCGGCGGCAGGCATCGATCCCAAGGAGAAACGCTTCCCCAAGCCAGAAGTCGTGGCGGACATCTTCAGCATGTCGATGAATACAAATCGCAGCGTCGGCCATGTGGTGAACACGAAGTACCCGTATTTTCTCGATCAGGTGGACCAGCTTCAGAACGTGCACCTGCGCTACGAGGCCAAGAAGAAGTCCACGAACGCAATGGATTTCGACGATCTGCTCGAGAAAACGCTACGCCTGCTGCGCGATTACGAGGAAGTAGCCGCCATCTACCAGAAACAGCTCCAGTACGTGTTGGTCGATGAGTACCAAGACACGAACCACATCCAGGCCGAGTTCGTGGACACGCTGGCCGCGAAGCACCAGAACGTGATGGTGGTTGGTGACGACGCGCAGTCGATCTACTCGTGGCGCGGCGCCGACTTCCAGAACATCATCCAATTCCCGCAACGCTACCCGTCGGCGCGGACGTTCAAGATCGAGACGAACTACCGGAGCGTCCCCGAGATCCTCCACGTCGCCAATGCCGCCATTGAAGCGAATGAGCAGCAGTTTCCGAAGGAACTCCAGCCAGCGCGCGAAACTCGCTCGGTGAAGCCCGCGCTGCTCGAACTCAACGACACAAACCAGCAGGCGCTTTTCGTGACGCAACGTATCCTCGAACTGCGCGACGAAGGCGTGGAGCTGAACGAGATGGCCGTGCTCTACCGGGCGCACTTCCATTCGATGGAACTCCAACTCGAACTGACGCGCCACGGCGTGCCGTTTCAGATCACCAGCGGCCTGCGATTCTTCGAGCAGGCGCACATCAAGGACGTGGCTTCGTTCCTGAAGTTCGTCACGAATCAACGCGACGAGGTGGCGTTCAAGCGCATCGTGCGTTTGCTACCGGGCATTGGCGGATCGGCGGCGGACAAACTCTGGGCGCAGTTCGACCAAGCCCTCAATGGTGGCGAGGAGGTGGATTCGTTCACGGACGCCTTCGCCGGGGCAAAGGTGGGCGCGAAAAGTGAAAAGATGTTCAAGCAGTTCGTGCATACGCTGGAGGAAATCGCCCCCGGCGGCAAACCTATCGCGCCGGCCAGCGCCATCGAGAGCGTCGTCGAAGCGGTCTATGAGGATTATGCCAAGGCGAAATTCCCCAACTACGAAGCGCGGGCGGAAGATCTAAAGGTGCTGGCGAACTATGCCCGGCAGTACGCCGATCCCGCCGAATTCCTTTCGCAGTTGGCGCTGGTGACAGCGCTGGAAACCGAGGCCGCGCTGACGCCGGAGGACGAGACGCGAGACAGCGAGCGCGTGACGCTTTCCAGCATCCACCAAGCAAAGGGACTGGAATGGCGTGTGGTGTTCGTCATCAACCTGACGGAAGGCTCTTTCCCCAGCAATCGTTCCCTGGAATCGCCCGCCGCCATCGAGGAGGAGCGACGGCTGTTCTACGTGGCGGTGACCCGGGCCTGCGATGAACTTTACCTGACGTACCCCTATATGCGGCTCAACGCGGGGTACGGCGACATGTTCCAGCGGCCGTCGCGTTTCCTGCTCGAAGTGCCGACAGAACTCGTTGAAAAGTGGGAAATCGAACGCAACTTCTGAAGCCTCACGTTGCGACACGCTACACGTCGCTTGCCGCCTTCGGGTAGCTGCCTAGAATTTTCACGAAACTCGCGCGATCACCCAGGGCTCTGAGGGCTTCAACCAGCCTTTCATCCTGACGATGCCCGTCCACATCAACGAAGAACACGTATTCCCACTGTTTGCGCTTGGAAGGACGACTTTCGATCTTGCTCATGCTGATGCCGGACGTTTGGAGCGGCTCCAGCGCCGTGAAGAGCGCGCCAGCCCGGTCTGGCACGCCGAACATCAAAGACGTGCGGTCACTGCCGGTCGGCGGACAATCCCGGGCTCCGATCACCAGGAACCGCGTCGTGTTGTTCGCCAGATCCTGCACGCTGGATTCCAAGATGGGAAGGCCGTGCAGCTCTGCCACCATCCGGCCTGCCAACGCGGCAGCGTCGTCGGATTTTGCGGCCATTTCGCCCGCGCGCGCGGTGCTCGCCGCATCGATCTGGTCGGCGTGAGGCAGGTTGACCCGCAGCCATTGGCGGCACTGACCGAAGACCTGCGGATGGCTGAACACTCGCCGGATCGCCTCGCGCGGTACCTTGGCCAGCAGATGGTGTTCGATCCGCAACGACAGTTGGGCGCAGATGCGCAGGTCACTCTCGATGAACACGTCGAGCGTGTGGTTGACCGCGCCCTCCGTGGAGTTCTCAATGGGCACCACCCCGTAGTCCGCCCGGCCGCGCGCGACGGCGTCGAACACATCGCTGATGCTCAGTTGGGAAAGGTAGCGCACACTTGCGCCGAATTTGCCGCGTGCTGCCTGATGCGTCCACGTCGCCTCGGGTCCGAAGTAGGCGATGGCGAGGTCCTTTTCCAGGGCCAGCGAGGCCGACATGATCTCGCGGTAGATGGCGCGGAGACTGTCCGGGGGCAATCGTCCACCCAGCGCCTGGCTCTTGGCGATCAGACCGGTGAGAAGCGATTCCTCGCGTTCGGGGGCATAAATTTCAAGGCCATGAGCGCGCTTCACCTCGCCGACGCCGCGCACGAGGTCCGCGCGCTCGTTGAGCAGGCGGATCAGGTCGGTGTCGAGCAGGTCGATCTTGGCGCGGAGTTCGGGGAGGTCCATACAGCGGAAGACAATGAACAAACGGCAAGCAGGGTAGCGATAAGTGGCCGCGGAATGCGAGGATGGAAACACCGGGACCTCGACGGTCAGCCGGTCGGAACCCCGGTCCCGGACGGTGAAACCGCTTCGGGTGCGCTCGCCTCCAGCGGAGATGCCGCGGATTCCGGCTCGGCAGCCTCCTGCGATAAAAGTGTTTTCCGCAGTTCCTCGAACGCGGGGAGTTCGTTGACATCCTTCAGGCCAAAGTGCTCCAGGAATCGCTCCGTCGTCGCGTAGAGCAACGGGCGGCCGGGCAGTTCCGCACGGCCCGCGATGCGTACCAGCCCGCGATCCAACAAAGTCTGCACGACGCCGCCCGCGTCCACGCCGCGGACGGCCTCCACGTCGGCGCGCGCCAGAGGTTGCCGGTAGGCGATGATGGCAAGGGTTTCCAGGGCGGGGGCGCTGAGCCGGGCCGGTCGGCTTTCCGGGAACAACTGACGCACCCATGGCGCATACGTCGCAGTGGAGGTGAGCTGCCAGCCTGCGGCTGTTTCGGAGAGCTGGAAGGCTTGCTCGTTCTGCCGGTAACGCGCCGACAGGGCAGCGAGGGCGTTGATGAGATCCTGTTCCCGGCTGCGCGCCAGATTGGCAGCGTGAGGCTCTTCGGTAAACTCGGCGGCAGACTTCAAGGCAGCGCGCAGTTCGGCCAGCGTCAAAGGCTTAGGAGAGGCAAAAAGCAGTGCTTCGAGCACCTGCAGCAACGTCATCGGATCAAGGGAAACAAAACTTCCGCGCACGCCTATTACCAACGGAGAGCAGTCGGAAAGGCTGAATTTATCCTCTGGAAATTCCTGAGAGTAAACGAAAAAAACGCGCTTCAGCCTTGCAGGCTATTTGCCGAATGTTCACGCGGGCAGTCCGCCGACAGCCACGTTCATCGGTTCGACCACGGAAGGATAGATCAGGATCTCCTCGAATTCCTCGCTCTGAACCACCCGCAGTTGCTTGAGCCTCACCAACTCGAGTAGCGCCAGCAGCGTGACTACCAGTTCCACCCGGGAGGATGCCCCGGTGAACATCGCCGAAAATGCCAGCGCTTGCCCCGCACCGGACATCACCAGTCCTCGTAGCTGCGTGATTTTGTCGGCGACAGTGAAGTTTTCCTCGAAGATGACCGTGCTCGTCGCGGGCCGCCGCTTTTCCTCCAAGCGGCGCAGCATTCTCTGGAACGCCCCGAGCAGGTCAAACACGCCGATATCGCGCAGGGCCATCGCTTCCGCCAGCGCGTGCTCGTCCTCTCCGGCGGCCGGAGACGTTCCCGGGGGCCGTGCAAACAGGTCCAGGCGATTGATCTCTACCGTTTGCAGGTGTCCGGCCACGTCCTTGAACTTTTTGTATTCGATGAGTTGCCGGATCAACTCCCAGTGGGGGTCTGCCTCTTCGCTGGCTTCGTCCGCGGTATCCGGACGGCTTTCAGGTGGCAGGAGGCGGCGGCTTTTCAGGTAGATCAGGTGCGCCGCCATGGCGATGAAGTCCCCCGCCCTATCCAGGTCAGGTTGTGGGACCGCCGCCAGATAGTCGAGGAATTGCTGGCTGATCCGTTCAAGCGAAAGCTCGAAAATTTCCACTTCTTCGCGCCGCACGAGGTAGAGCAGCAAGTCGAGTGGACCCTCGAAAACATCCAGCCTTACCTGGTACTCGGGGCCGCCGGACGCCTTGCTCTCGCTCGCGGTATTCATAGGGAGCGCGGACTTTACGCCCGGCCTAGCCGTGGCGTCGAGCGTTTCGACGGCGCGAGGTGCATTGCGGCAGTTCAAACGGCGCTGACCCGGGCGGGCACTGCCGTCTGGCGGCGGTCAGCAATCCAGAACGGCAGGTAGAAAATCGTGAAGAAGATGAGCGCCATCGCTTCCAGGGTGGCGATGTACCAGGGCCAGGGACCAAAGTAGTCTAGGAGGGAACCGTGTTCCGGCTTGGCTGCCAAGTAGCCGAAGTCAACGCGATGCGCCCGGAAGATCCAGTTCACCACTCCCGCGCAAACGAGATAGACCTGGCTCCAGAGCCATGCCTTCCACACGGAACCGGGGCGAGGCCGCCGTTTGAGTCCCCACGTCAGGAACAGCACCGCGACGATGATCCCGCAGTGTGAGACGAAAAAGCTGATGAAGAGCGGGCTCGGGAACGCTTCCTTGGTGTCCGGGGTCAGCACCGCTTGGAACGTGCCGCTCAAGCCCCAGAAATAAGCCAGCTCGTACGCGAGTTGGTGACGCCAGACCAAAGCGAGGATGCAAGCCACCGTGGCCCAATCACACAGGTGCATGGGCAGCACGTTTTCCCAGTATGCGATCTTGCCCAAATACGTTGCCCAGGCGACTGTAAACGCATAATCAAGCAGCAACACAGCCGCCAAAACTCCCGCTAACCCGCGCGCAACCTCCGGCCGCTCCGACCGCCGGGTGAGCAGGCTCATTGCAGCCGGAACGGCGATTGTCAACGCGAGGATGGCGAGGTGCAGCCCGCCGAAAAGCACGAACTTTCCGGTGGGCGTGGCGGAGGTACCCGCCATGCTGAGGAGAACTTCCATGC